>JAQGMV010000383.1 GCA_028292225.1 Betaproteobacteria bacterium | reverse complement strand
CGGACTCATCGCCGGATGCCTCGTGCTGGCATTCGTGGCCTACTTCGTCCAATGGGAGCTCCAGTATCGACACTCCCGATCGGCGGCCACTGATTTCTGCGACTCGGTGCCGCTCGGCTCCGAAATCTCGAAGACCAGAGCGCTGCTCGATGCGCAGACCGCGGTCCGCCACGGCATGATGAGCCCGGGCGCATACAGGGTCATCTTCAAAGGCCCGATCTTCAACGCTTTCACGTGCGAGCTCACCGTCGCGGACGCGAAAGTCACCGCCAAACGAGTCGCCGAAGACTAAAGGCGCCCTGCATGAGCGCATTCCGGTGAGCGCCGGAATACAGGCAGGACAAGGGGAGCAACAATGAGTGGTCGCCTGATGCGCTTTGCCGCATGCGTTCTGTTCTCCGTCTTCGCTTCGATTGCAGGCGCCGCAACCCCCGCCGAAATCCCCCAGGCGACGAGCCTGCTCGTCGACGATGCCGGTGCGCTGACCGACGATGAGCGCAAGGCGTTGCTCGGCCGGCTTCGCGAATTCCAGGACGCGGGGCGCGCGCAGATCGCGATACTCCTCTCCAAAGGCACTGACGGCGCACCGCTGGCCGAGTACTCGCTGCGCGTGGCCGAAAGCTGGAAGCTCGGCCGCGCGGGGCGCGACGATGGTCTCCTGATCGTCGTAGTACCCTCGACCGGTGCGGTCCGCGTCGAAGTCGGCTACGGCCTCGAAGGCAACATTCCGGATGCGAAGGTCGCACAGTGGCTCGACGACTTGCAGCCCGCGGTCAAACGCAACGAAGTCGCGGGCGGCCTCGATCAACTGCTCGACCGCATCGACCGGGTGCTTCCCAAGGCGGCGTCTAAATCAGGTTCAGGCGACAACTTCCTTTTCCCGGACCATCCTGAATGGCGGCTGCCGTTCGTGCTGGTCGTGTTCTCGCTGTTCGCGATTTTCCCGATGTTCGCAGGCCGATGGGGAAGCTACGCGAGCGCGCCGCTGCTCGCTGCGTTCTGGGGAGGCGCGGCGTTTTCGTACTGGGGACCTTCGCCCGCCGCTTACGCTATAACCGGGGTCGCTTTCGCGCTTCCGCTCCTGTGGCGGCTCAACCTGTCCGGGCGTAAGGCGCCGCGCTGGGTCGAGTACCTGAAGGGTTTCGGCAATCTCATGGCGGTCGTGGCGTTCTTCACGATCCTCACCGTGTTCGTCGGCGCCCCGCTGTCGGCCGAAGCGAAGGAATTCGTCTGGGCCGCCCCGGCATTCGCCGCCCTCCTTTCGATCGCCTTGGCAGTCTTTCTGTTTCCGTCATACGCGCGCCCGATCATGGTGGTCCTGCGCAGCTTCATACATTTCATCTTCATCGTGGTGCTGGTGTATGCCTGCCTGCAGGCGTTCGTCGCCGACGCCGGCCGCATCGCTACGATTGTGGCCGCCACGGTGACTGCGCTCATCGCGATCGGCCTTTATGTGGACAGCCGCCAGGCGCCGAGCGCAGGGTTTCGCACCGCGCACTGGTTCTATGGGCTCGCGCTGCTGCTGATCATCCCGTGCGGTCTGTTCGCTTTGCTGCTGGCCGCGGGCGGCGAGGACTTGCAGACGCAGATCGTGCAAGGCGTGGCAGGCGGAGGATCGATCGCGGGGGCCCTGGCGATCGCCGCAAGGCTCGGCCTGATTGCCGCGGTCAGGGTCGGCTTGGGCGGAGCCTTCGGCGGCGGCGGCGCCGGCCGCGACTAAATCGGGGACAGACCCCGATTTCCGCGGGCATACTACGGTTGATCCCACACCTGAAGTGAAAGCCGGCATGAGGTTATCCGTACTCGACCAGTCCACCGCTTCGCAAGGCCGCAGCCCCGCCGAGGCCATTCGCGAAACGCTGGCGCTCGCTCGCCGTTGCGATGCGCTCCGTTATCACCGTTACTGGGTGTCGGAGCATCACAACAGCAACAGCATCGTCGGCACCGCGCCCGAGGTGCTGATGGCGGCGATCGCGGCGACGACGCAGCGCATACGCGTGGGCAGCGCAGGCGTCATGCTGCCGCACTATTCCGCGCTCAAGGTCGCGGAGCAGTTTCGGGTGCTCGAAGGGATCGCGCCGGGTCGCATCGATCTCGGCGTCGGACGAGCGCCCGGCTCCGACCAGCGCACCGCGCTCGCGCTCAATCCCGACCCGAACGCACACGAAGGCTTTCCGCAGCACGTGCTCGATCTGCAGGCGTGGGTGTCCGGCGCGCCGCTTTCGAAAGGCCACCCGTTCGGGATGATCAGCGCGAACCCGCGAGGCGAGACGAGCCCGGAGCTGTGGATACTCGGGAGCTCCGATTACGGTGCGCAGCTCGCCGCGCATTTCGGGCTGCCGTACGCCTTCGCTTACTTCTTTACCGACGGCTTCGGCGTCGAGCAGGCGCTCGACCTCTATCGCCGCAACTACCGTGGAAGCGAACGGCATCCGACGCCGCAGGCAACGATTTGCGTGTGGGCGCTGGCTGCCGACACCGAGGCCGAAGCACGGCGGCTTGCGCTCACCCGCGAGCACTCGCGCATCCTGCGAGACCTCGGCGTGCGCGAAGCGCTGGTCACGCCCGACGAGGCCGCGGCTTACCCTTATACCGATGCCCAGCGCGCGAAGATCGAATCGATGCGGCGCAAGGCTTACGTCGGGACTGCCGAACAGGTGCGTAGTCAGCTCACCGATCTCGCTCGCCAGCTCGAGCTCGACGAGCTGGTCGTCGTGACGTGGACCCACGACCCGGCCGCGCGGCACCGTTCTTACGAGCTGCTGGCGGAGGCGTTCGGGATAACGCCGACGGGTTAAGAGTCGCCAGGCGTCATTCCGCCTGCCGCGATTTCTGCTGGACCTGGTCCATCGCGTCGCCGATCTGCCTGCGCGCCTGGTCCTCGGTTTTCTTCCCCTGCTCGATCTCTTTCTTCTTGATGGCCGCGGCCGTGGCGGCAGTGCTTGCGGTCTCGACACCGCAACCCGCGAGCATCACGATCAATGACACGACGGTGATAGTTCTCATGCTGTCCTCCTGCTGAACGCGTGACAGTGCACGTCGACTTCAACCCCGGCTCGCCGGGAGCGGAACGCCGCCTTCGCGCAGCACTTTCTCCCAGCGCTGCGTTTCCTTTTCGAGAAAGGTGCCAAGCTCCGCGGGCGACGAGCCCACGGCCTCGGCGCTGACCTTGATGAGCTGCTCCTGAAGCTCGGGCGTCCTGAGCGCTTTCACGAGATCCGCGTTGATCTTCGCGATCAGCGATTTCGGCGTCTTCAGCGGCGCCTGCAGGCCGTACCAGCCGAGTAGCTCGAAGCCGGGCAGCGTGTCCGATACCGGAGGCACGCCCGGGGCCAACGCGGTCGGCCGCTGATACGTGACCCCGAGCAGTCGCACTTTGCCGGTCTGCAGGAAAGCCGGCACCGACGGCGCGCCGGGACAGTAGGCGTGGATGTGGCCCGCGACGATATCGCTCATCACCTGCGTGCTGCTCTTGTAAGGCACGTGCAGGAGCTTGATGCCCGCCATCGCGTCGAGCGATTCCATGCACAGGTGCGACGAGCCCCACTGCCCCGATGAGCCGTAGGTGAGCTGGCCCGGCCGCGCTTTCGCATAGGCGATGAACTCGGCCAGCGTTTTCACGGGGACCGCAGGGCCCGAGATGATCAGGAAAGGCGTGGACGCGATGAGGCTCACCGGCGCGAAATCCCTCGCGAGCAGGTAACGCTGGGCCTGGAGTGTCGCGATCAACTGGGTCATCGAGTTGATCCACAGCGTATAGCCGTCGGGCGCGGCGCGGGCGAGCGTCTCGGCTGCGATGAGTCCCGTCGCGCCCGGGCGATTGTCGATGACGATCTGCTGCCCCCACGCTTCGGTGAGTTTCGCGCCGACGAGACGCGCGACGACGTCGGACGCCGCACCCGGCGTGTTGGAGACGATCAGGCGAACGGGCCGGATGGGAAAGCGGCCCGCCGAATCGGCTTGCTGCCGGGCAGCGCCGGCGCCTGCCGAAGATGCGAGCAGCACGATCACCGCAAATGCGGCTGCTGCGATCGTCTTCACCCGCGATTCGACCACCCTCATTCCATCCTCCGGTAAATCGGGGACAGACCCCGATTTTCGAAATCGGGGTCTGTCCCCGATTTAGGTGGGCCCGCCCGGTTCTCAGCCGATTTTCCGGTAATCCCGCACATTCGCGAAAGGCGGCTCGGCCTCGGGCTGCAGATCGACTTCCGCGCTGTTCAGACAGATCTGCAACATCGAGAAGTAGCCCACCGCACCGATGAGGTCGGTCACGCCCTTGTTGCCGAAGATCGCTTTGGCCTCGGCGAACGTCTGGTCGCTGACGAAGTGGTTCTCGAGGACTTCCATCGCGAATGCGTACATCGCACGCTCGTCGTCGGCCTTGAACTGCGGCTTCTTGCCGGCAGCGAGGTCGCGAATGACGTCGTCGGGGATTCCCGCCGCGCGCGCTTTTTCGACGTGGGCGTTCCACGAATACTGCGCGTCCCAGTAGCGTGCTGTGATGAGGATGCCGAACTCGCGCAGCTTCACCGGCAGGGCGCAGTCGAACCTGAAGTAGTTGCTGAGCGGCGAGACCTTGTCCATGAGGTCGGGGTCGTGCATCCAGACGGTATACGGCCCGCGCACCGTCTCGCGCCTCACCGAATGTTTGTCCCACGACTCTTTCTGGCGCGGCGTGAGCTCTTTATAGTCGAGTGTCGGCAGTCTCATTCGATTCCTCCTGTGGTTGCAACCGGTCTTCGGAAAGCACGTTACCATGAGGCCCGCACCGCATACAGCATGTCAAAACGAGGAGGAGCGTTGACAGCGATCACACTGCGCAGCCTGTTGCTTGCGACGACCAGCGCGCTGATTGCAGCACCGGCGGCGTCACAGGACTTTCCTTCGAAGCCGATCCGCATCATCTCGCCCTTCGCCCCGGGCGGGGCGACCGATACTCTCGGGCGCTCGCTCGCGACCCCGCTCGGCAAGGCGCTCGGCCAGAACGTCATCGTCGAGAACCGTCCGGGCGGGAGCACGGTCATCGGCACCGAGGCCGCCGCCCGCGCGCCCGCGGACGGCCACACCCTGCTCGTGGTCTCGCCGAGCTATACGGTCAATCCCTTCGTCCGGAAGCTCCCTTACGATTCGCTCAAGGATTTGACCGGCCTCACGCGGCTCGCGTCGACCGCGATGGTGGTCGCCTCACACCCGTCGGTGCCTGCGAAGGACGTCAGGGAGCTCGTCGCCCTCGCCCGCGCGAAACCCGGAATGCTCACCTATGCCACGGCGAGCCTGGTCGGCGCCCAGCGCATCGCGGGAGAGCTCTTCAAAAACGTCGCGAATGTCGACATCACCCACGTTCCGTATAACGGCGGCGCACCGGCGACGATGGCGACCCTCGGCGGCCACACGAGCCTGCTCGTCAGCAACATCGTCGAGATCGCGCCGAACGTGCGGGCGGGCAAGCTGCGCGCGCTCGGCGTGACGACGATCAACCGCTCCGAGATGCTGCCCGAGGTCCCCACCATCGCCGAATCGGGCTACCCGGGTTTCGACGCCGGCAACTGGTTCGGCATCAGCATCCGCAGCGGCACGCCCAAGGCGATCGTGGACCGCCTGCACGCCGAGATCGTGCGTGCGCTCGAGCTGCCGGAAGTTCGCGACCCGCTGGTCAGGCACGGCCTCTCGCCGGCGCCGATGACGCCCGAGCAGTTCAGCGCGTTCATCCGCAGCGAGATGGAGCGCAACGGGAGGATCGTGAAGAAGCTGAACCTCAGGATGGAGTAGCCGCGCCCCGATCACGCGACTTGCGCCTACTGCAGCTTCAGCCCGATCGCTTTCACAAGCTTGCGGTAGCGCTCCATCTCGGAGAGGAGCTGAGCTCGCGCCTCTTCGGGCGTCGACGAACCGAGGGCGGTCACGCCCATCCTGCCGAAGCTCTCGCGCACGCTTTCGGAACGCAGCGCTTTCTGGATAGCCTCGTGCAGGCGCGCGACGATAGTCTTCGGCGTTCCAGCCGGGGCGAGCACCATGTTCCACGCCGAGAACTCGTATCCCGGCACGCCGGACTCTGCCATGGTGGGGAGCTGGGGCACGAGCTCGGCGCGCGAGGCGCCGGTGACGGCGAGCGCTTTCAAGCGGCCCGACTTGATGTGAGGGACGCCCACGGGCACCGCCGCGTAGACGAGGCTGACCTGGTTCGCCATCACCGCGGTGGTGGCATCGCCTCCGCCGCGATACGGCACGTGCGTCAGGTCGACTCCGGCCAGTATCTTGTACATCTCCGCTGCGAAGAAGAGCACGCCGCCGAGACCGCCCGATGCATAAGTGAGCTTTCCCGGGCGCGCCTTCGCGTATGCGGTCAGCTCCTGTACCGAATTCACCGGCAGCGAAGGATGCACCGTCAGGATGAAATGAAACTCCCCGACTTTGGAGACCGGCGCGAAATCGCGAGGTGCGCTGTATTTGAGCTTGTCGTAGACGATCTCGTTGGTGGCGATCGTCTGGTTCACGAAAAGCAGAGTATGGCCGTCGGGATTCGCACGGGCCACGATCTCGATGCCGATGTGGCCGCCCGCGCCGGTGCGGTTGTCGATGAGCATCGGCTGGCCGAGGAGCGCCGAGAGCTCCTGCGCCAGCACGCGTCCGATGAGATCGGTGCCGCCTCCCGAGGAGAACGGCGCGACGATCCGCACCGGTTTCGCCGGGTAGCGCTGCGCGCCACCGGTCGAAGGGCTCTGCGCGTGCCCCCCTGCGCAGCAAAGCGCGCAGAGCGTTCCCATCAAGACGGCGAGTCGAAGCGGAACACTTCTCATCGGCCCTCCATTCGAAGCGTGCCGCTATCTGCCCTCGCGCAACGCTGCGCCGATCTCAGCCGATATGCTTGCGCAGAAACACCAGAGTGCGCTCCCGCGCCGTTTTCGCGGAGCCGGCGTCATACGACCCTCGCTGATCGCAGTTGAAGCCGTGGCCGGCGCCGGGGTAGAAGTAGTGGATCTGGTCCTTGTGCGCGGCGGCGACTTCCTTCGCTTTGTCCAGCGGGATCGAGGCGTCGGTCTCGCCCCAGTGGAACATCACCGGGCACTTCGGCTTTTCATTGATCATCGAAGGGATCGCCCCGCCGTAGTAGGCCACGGCGCACGCGAGACCGTTCACATTGCACGCCGCCTTGAACGACAGCGCACCGCCCCAGCACCAGCCGATGATGCCGGTCTTGCCTCCCGAAGCGACGTGTTGCTTTGCAGCTTCGACGTCCTTCAGCGCGTCGTCGAACTTCATCTTCTGCATGAGACCGCGCGCCTTCTCGATGTCCGGCGGGGTGTAGCCGACGTCGAGGCCGCGCTCCACCCGGTCGAAGAACGCCGGAGCAATCGCCAGATAGCCGTCGGCTGCGTATTCGTCGGTGACCTTCCTGATGTGGCTGTTGACCCCGAAGATCTCCATGACGACGATCAGCGCGCCTTTCGGCTTGCCCGAAGGCTCGGCCACATATGCCGAAAATTTGTGGCCGTCGGAGGCGGTCAGCTCGATGTTTTTACCCATGAATTCTCTCCCCTGGAATGTTTCTCGGAACCGCGATTGTGTACGAAAGCGGGGCGAAACGAAATGCGCCGGAGACGCTCGATCGGCCGAGGCAGGCTTTTAGTGCGCCGCAGCGCCGAAAAACGCGCCACGGGACGACATGCGGCAACCCGTGCCGAAGGTCACACTGCGTCGCGCATTCCCCCCGCCCCCGCGCGCACAACGTGAAATTTGGCATGACGCGGCGGCATCAGGCGTGGCCATACTCGGTGCGATCTGCATTCGCTTCGAGCGCAGACTTTCCGGATCAGGCGCAATATGGCAGCCACATTCATCCACTCCACTGAAAGCCGGTACGCAATGTCAGCTGCTCCCTCGACGACGCTCGCGCACGCAAAGGCGTGGATACGTCGGTACGTGACGCCGTTCTTCACGGCGCTGGCGATACTCGCGCTGTGCGTGATGCTCGTCTTCGCGATCTACTTGACGCAGGCCGATCTGGAGTGGACCGCCTTCCTGTTCGGCGTCCTGTTCGCCGCGATCCTGTCGCTCGTGACCCAGAACATCAAGGTGCAGTGGCGCCTCGTGCGGCGCAACGCCCAGCTACGCCGCAGCAAGGAGCTGCTGGCCGAGGCGGTCACGCGCACCGAACGCTCGGCGCAAGCGCTCAAGATGGCCGACCAGCGGTTCGGCGCGGTGCTGGATGCACTGCCCGCGATGGTTTTCTTCGTCGACCGCGAGGAACGGTGCCGCTTTCACAATCTCGCGTTTGCAAACTGGTGCGGAAAAGACGCGGCGGACATCGGGCGCCTCTCGTTGAGCGCTCTCGTCCCGCCCCCGGTCCATCAGGCGCTGGAGACCCAGGGTCGAGCCGCGCTGCTCGGCGCCGAGGCGCAGTTCGACACGCAGTGGCCGTTTCCTGACGGCGAGCGCCCCGTTGCGGTCAAGCTGCTGCCTTACCCGGTCGGGGCGCAAACCGCGAGCGGCTTCTACGTGTTCGTTTTCGCGCTGCCGACGGCACGTGCGGAAGTCCCGGCTGCTGCCGCTGCACCTGACGCATCGAGCGCAGCGGTCTACCTCGACGCCATGGAGCAGCAACTCCCGACGAGCGACGACCCTCGCGAGTATCTGCTCAACGCGATCGAAGAGGACCAGTTCCTGCTGCTCGAGCAGCCTATCGAGCCGTTGGTGCACGGTGAACGCCCCGCGGTTTTTCGCGAAATCCTGCTTCGGCTGCGCGAGCACGACGATCGCACGCTGCCTCCCGGCGGTTTCATCGAAGTCGCGGAGCACCACGGGCTCATGCCGGCGATCGACCGCTGGGTCATCCGCAAGCTGCTCAAATCGGCCGCTGCGATGAAAGAGGCCGACCGCTCGTGGCACATGCCGGTGTACTCGGTGAACCTGAACGATGCGACCGTGTGCGACCGGACGTTCGCGAATCACGTCGCCGCGCAACTGCGCCACTGGAAGCTCCCTGGCGCCAAGCTGTGCTTCGAAGTGCGGCATCGCGCCCTCGCGGAGCACGAGTCGGACATCAAGGCGCTGATGGAGCATCTGAAGCCGCTCGGCTGCCTCTTCACGGTCGACGGCTTCGGCAGCCACAAGGTCTCCTTCGCGCCCTTCACGCGGCTGCAATTCGATTTCGTGAAGATCGACAGCAGCATCGTCGGTTCCATCCTGCGCGACAAGTCGGAGCTCGCGAAGGCGCGCGCAATCGTACTCGCGTGCGACAAGATCGACGTGCGCACCATCGCTCCGGGCGTCGAGGAGCAGGCCACGCGCGAAAAAGTCAAAGAAATCGGTGTCGATTACGTGCAGGGGTTCGGAATCGAAAGCCCCGGGCCGCTCGGTGTATTGAACCTGAGCGGTGTACCCGTAGGGTCCGCTAGCGCCGCGCAGCGCTGACGGTAAACGCCAGCAGTCCTGCGGTGATCGCGAGCAGCATCATGGCGCTCAGCGCGAGCGACCAGTGGATGCCGATCATGCTGCCGACGATTCCGACCGTGATGCCGGAGAACGCGCGCAGGCCCAGGCTCGACATGGAGTACAGGCCGATCACGCGGCCGCGGATCTCGGCCGGTGCGTGGATCTGGACGAGCGTCTGGCCCATCGCCGCAAACGCAAGCTGCAGAAAGCCCGCGGCGAACAACAGCGCGATCGCGACGGCATAACTACCGGCGACCGCAAAGCCTGCGATCGCGCAGCACCACAGCATCGCCAGGATGAAGGCGGTGCGCGGCCGCGGCTGGAGCAGACCTCGGCTCTCGAGCACGAAACCCGCGATGAGTGCGCCCGCCGCGTCGGCCGCGAGCAGCATGCTGTAGCCGACCCCGGCGTCACCGTGTCCCAGGTGCTCGGCGAACTCGGGCATCTGGGCCTGGTACGCGTTGCCGACGAACAGCGAAGCCCCGCCCGCGAGCAAGGTCATCGAGACGATCGTGCGATTGCCCGCGATGGCGCGCATCGTAGACAAGATGTCGGCAAACCCGCGCACCGCGCTGGTCTTTGCGCGCAGGGCGACGGATCGGGAAAACGGCGCTTTCCTCAGCCAGATGAGCAGCGGCAGGTAGAACACCACGTTCACCAGGATGCCGGCGGACGGACCGAGCGCGAGCATGATCACGCTGCCGATCGCCGGCCCCATGAGCAGCCCCAGCCAGCGCGCGGTCGCGCTCAGGCGCACCGCGCTGCTCAACTGCGCGGGCTCGACGATGTCCTGGATCAGCAACTGGCTCGCAGGTCCCCACAGCACGCCCGCGAAACCATGGATGACGAGCAGCGCCATCGCGTGCCACATCTCGAGCGAGTCGGTGACGAAGAAGTAGCCCCAGCCGAGCGAGGCGACGATGAAGCACAGCATCCCGAGCTGGATGATGCGGCGCGGATCGAAGCGGTCCGCCAGCGCGCCCGCGTAGACCGAGAAGAGGAGGAACGGCACCCAGTGCGAGACCACCGCGAAGCCACCGAGCGTCGGCGAGTGGAACTTCTGGAACATCATCCAGTAGCTGATGACGTGCTCGATGCTGTCCGCCATCATCGCCAGCGCGGAGACGATGAAGTAGACACGAAAGCCCGGGTGCCGCAGGGCGGCGAAAGAGAGGTCCCGGGGTGCGCCTCCTTCAGTGGCGGCTTGCGAGTCGCTCAACGCTACAGCGGCTTGATCAGCACCTGGCGGAACTTCACCACGCCGGCGCCATACTGAAGGCCGATCGGGCCGGCGTTCTGAAGCTCTTTATCGTTCATGTGGACGGTGACCGCCCCGTTGAGCTTGACGGTGAGCTCGGAACCCTTTGCACTGATCTCGTACACGTTCCATTTACCACCGGCTTTGGGCATCGGGTTCACGACGGCCCTGTGAACGATTGCGCCGGTGCCGTAAGAAGGATCGGGACGCTTGTCGAAGATATTCGCCTCGTAACATGTGCGGTCGGTGAGCGCCTTGGGCGCGGCGCAGCGCATGAAGATGCCGCTATTGGCATCGTCGCTGACCCAGAACTCCACTCGCAGCTCGAAGTCTTTATACGAATTCTTGGTTACGAGAAAACCTGCGCCTTTGCTGCTCTTGTCGGCCTGCACCAGGCCGTCGGTGAGCGTCCAGGCCGCGGCACCCTGCGGCTCCCAGTTGTCGAGGCTGGTGCCGTCGAAGAGCGGGATCCAGCCATTGCGCGGCAGAAGCTGACCGCACCCGGTCATGGTCAATACGACGACGAGCAGCCCTGCGGCGATACGAAACGCGCTTTT
>JAQGMV010000349.1 GCA_028292225.1 Betaproteobacteria bacterium | reverse complement strand
CGTGAGGGAGGTCACCCGCGACGGCGCCGACGCGCACATCGACGCGATGGCGCGGAAATACCTCGGCCAGGACAAGTACCCCTACGCTCAGCCCGGGGAGCAGCGCGTGCTCTACAAGATCAGCATCGATAAATCGCACGCGAGCGGCTGAGCGCGCGGGCGCCCGTGGGTCGTTGCGAGGGGCGGCTGCGACGAAGCCTGTCCTGTCGAAGGGCAACCTCGAAACGTTCGGCGTTTGACCTACTTCCCCCGGAACACCGGCGCGCGCTTCTCCACGAACGCCTTGACGCCTTCCTTGTAGTCCTCGGTCTCACGCGCGACGCCCTGGATGAACGTCTCGAATTCCAGCCCCGCGCGAAGATCGACGTTCTCGTTGTGCTGGATGGCGCGCTTGGCGAGCTGGATCGCCACCGGCGCATTCGCAGCGATCTTTCCCGCGAGCTTGTAAGCCTCGGCCATGAGCGCCTCGGGGGCCACCACAGCATTCACGATCCCGAGCTTCAGCGCCTCGTCCGCATCGATCGCTTCTGCGGTGAAGATGAGCTCGTAAGCTTTCGCGGTGCCGACCACGCGCGGCAGAAGCCAGCTCCCCCCCCAGTCGGGCGGTAGCCCACGCTTGACGAAAGCCTGAGAGAACTTCGCCGTGCTCGATGCGATCCGCAGGTCGCACGCGAGCGCGAGGTTCATGCCGGCGCCGGCTGCGGCGCCGTTCACCGCTGCGATGATCGGCTTCGGGCAGTCCCGCATCGCGAGGACGACGCGATCGCGGATGGGCGTGATCCGCTCCGCGATGGGTGCGTCCTGGCCGGCTTGCTCGCGCTCGCTCATCGCCTTCACGTCGCCGCCCGAGCAAAAACCGCGTCCGGCGCCGGTGATCACCAGCACGCCGACGTCCGGGTCGATCGCAGCTTTGTTCACGGCATCATAGAGATCCTCCCGCAGTGTGTCGCCGAGCGCGTTGAGCCGCTCGGGCCGATTGAGCGTGAGCGTCGCGACGCGGTTCTCCACGGCGTATTGCAGGCACTTGTAGGTCATGAGTGTTCCTCTCTGATTGAATCCCGCGGGAGATCACGCGGCTGTCATGGGCCGATTTTACATACGCGACCGGCGCCGCCCGCCGCGCGTTTATCCGGCATGAATGACTTCGACCGCCCGAACGACTATCTTTCGAGGTTGGAGAATCACGGAAGACATAACCGGAGGTATGCAATGACGCTCAAAATGAACCACCTGCACCTGAAGACGAAAGATCCGGAGAAGACGGTGAAGTTCTACGTCGACACGCTCGGCGCGACGATCGTCAGCCAGTCTCCGAGCGGCGGGTACCGGATCGACTTGCATGGCCTCTCGCTCAACGTCTCCAGGTTCCTCGAGCAGCAGAAACGCGAGCAGAAATACGGCATGGAGCATCTCGCGATCGACACCGATGAGCTCGACACGCTCGTGGAAAAGCTCAAAGGCCAGGGCATCCACATCCTCGAGGAGACCGTGGTCTCGGGCGGACGGCGCGTGTGTTTCTTCGAAGGGCCGGACGGCGTTCAGCTCGAGTTCATCGAGATGAAAAAAGCGTAGCCGGAGGGCGTTGCCGGATTCCGGCGTAAAGCCGGAATGACCGTTATGGGGCCCAACACTTCGTCGACGCTAGCGGTTTGCGGTTTACCGTTACCGTTTACCGGTTACGTCACTCGACCTTCAGCTTCGCCAGCTTGATGGCCGTTCCCATCCGCGCATAGTCGCCGTCGATCACGCGCAGCATCTCCTGCGGCGTGCTGGTGAGCGGTTCGCCGCCCTGCCGCTCCATCTGCTCGCGGGCCGTCGGATCGGAGATCGCTTTCACCATCGTCGCGTGCAGCTTGTCGAGGATGACCTGCGGGGTGCGCCTGGGCGCCATGATCCCGGCCCACCCGGTGGAGACGTAACCGGGGACGCCGGACTCGATGATCGTCGGCAGCTCGGGCGTCAGCGGCGAGCGCTTCTCTCCGCCGCTTGCGATGGCCCGCATGCGGTTCGATCTCACGTGCGCGAGCACCGCGGGCCCGGGCGCGATCGTGAACTGCGCTTCGTTGGCGATGATCGCGGTCAGCGACGCGCCGCCTTTGTAAGGCACGTGGACCACGTCGATGCCGGTCATGTGCGTGAAGAGCACGCCGGCGAGATGGCTCTGGAAACCCGAGCCCGCATTCGACATGTTGTATTTCCCCGGATTCGCTTTGGCCAGCGCGATGAGGTCCTTCACGTTCTTGACCGGGAGCGTCGGATTCACGACGAGCAGGTTCTGCGTGACCGCGAACAGCGAGATCGCCTGGAAATCCCTGACCGGCTGGTAGGTGAGCTTGCGATAGATCTGTGGTGCGATGGTCTGCATGCCCGTCGAGCTCACGAGGAGCGTGTAACCGTCGGGCGCGGACTGCGACGCAATCTCGGCGCCGATGATGCCGCCCGCGCCGGCGCGATTATCGGCGACCATCTGTTGCCCCAGCTCTTCGCTCATCTTCGACGCGAGCACGCGTGCGAGGGTGTCGACCGAGGTGCCGGTGGTATTCGCGACGATGAGCCGGACGGGGCGAGTCGGGTAACTGGAGGGTTTTTCTGCAGCCAGCGCCGGTGCGGCGAAGACGATGGTTGCGACGAGCGCGAGCGTGCCCCGGGTGCATGCGTTCATGAAACTCTCCTCCTCTCGAACTTATGCGGTCACTGTAGCATGTCGCAGGCCTCGTCATGCCCTTCACCAGCCTGCAAGGAGCGAGCCGCGTAATAGTCATTTCCTATCATCCGCATAATAATTCTCCACTTCCCCTATCGTACAAAGTGCCGTATCTTTGGCGACTCGGGACGAAGGCCCCGATCAATCATTGGAAAAAGGACTACCGACATGAAAACCGTAGGCGACAAACTTGAATCTTTCAGCGTGACCGGTGTGAAGCCCGGCTTCAACCAGCACGAAGAAAAAGGCCAGTCGGCGTTCGAAACGCTCACCGAGAAGTCTTTCCCGGGCAAGTGGAAAGTCATCTACTTTTACCCGAAGGACTTCACGTTCGTATGCCCGACCGAGATCACGGGCTACGGCAAGCTCGCCAAGCAGTTCGAAGAGCGCGACGCCGTTCTGCTGTCGGGATCGACCGACAACGAGTTCAGCAAGCTCGGCTGGCGCCGTGAGCACCCGGACCTCAAAGGGCTGAATCACTGGCAGTTCGGCGACACGACCGGCTCGCTGGTCGATCAGCTCGGCGTGCGCGACAAAACCGCCGGCGTGGCTCTGCGTGCGACGTTCATCGTCGACCCGGAGAACACGATCCAGCACGTGACGGTGAACAACCTGAACGTCGGCCGCAGCCCCGAAGAGACGCTGCGCGTCCTCGACGGTCTGCAGACGGACGAGCTGTGCCCGTGCAACCGCACCGTGGGCGGCGCGACGCTGTAGTAAGAGCGGTAAACGGCAATCGGTGAACGGCCGGCCGTAACAGCAGCAACCGAGCGCCCTCATCTTTTGGTGGGGGCGCTTCGCTTCAACGCCGGTGCGCTCGCGTGGCGAGGGCACGTGGCAGTCAGAGCCGGTACGCTCGCCTCGGCGAGCGTACCGGCGGTCAAAGGAGACACCATGGAATTCCTGAACACGCTCAAGGAGCGCATCCCCGATTACGCAAAGGATGTGCGGCTCAACCTCGACGCCGTCCTCCTGCGCAGCAGCCTCGACCCCGCCGA
>JAQGMV010000339.1 GCA_028292225.1 Betaproteobacteria bacterium | reverse complement strand
ATCGCTATCGCTACTTCCCGCGGCCGTTTCGCAGGTGTTACCGCGCGCTGCTCGACGCCTATTTTTCGTACGACCCCGAAGAGCGCGGCAGCGAGGAGGGGAAAGAGGGCTGGCGCCAGGTGTGGGTGTTCCTCGAGCGCAGGAAAAACCTGCTCGAGACTCCGGGGTCAGATCCCGAGTGGGTGACCGCGCTGCTCGAGAACCGCAACGTGCTCACTCGCGATCCGACGTCGCGCTACGGCATGGCGGCGCTGGAAGGCAATTACACCGCGTTCGATTCGATGCGCGCGCGGTTGGGCATCGCCGACGAGTCGTGGCTCATGCGGCGCCTCTTGCTCTCGGAGCTCGAGGCGGCGGTGCAGCTCAACGACGAGCATTTCAGGTCGGTTGTGGTGCGCCTCCTCGTGCTCTTCGCGAAGCACCCGCTGCTCCTCGACTATGGGCTCGGCAAGGTCATCGATCGCTACGCTTTGAGCGCGAGGACCGAAGCGCACGCGAGGCTGCGCGATTTCGCCGTGCGCAACTGGGGCGACCCGCGGCGGCCGTCCAATGCGCCGCACTGGAGCGGGGTGAAGCCCGCGTCGCGGGAGATGGTGGCGGCGTGGATGGCGACGTCCAACCCATCCCCACCCTAACCCGCCCCTCGAGGGTCCCGTCGGGACCCAATGGGCGGTAAACGAACAGAGGGAAACCACAGAATCTCGGCGTTGGGCTTCGCCTTTACGTCCACCGCGGTGCGCGCGATTGGGAAGCACATCCTAAAGGCCGAAATGGATCCCGGCGCGCGCGTGGCATGCATGGTGCTTAGTGATGCCGCCGCGAGCGTGCGATGCGAGATGCCCTCAGCCGTCTCACGCGAGCGCTGAAAAGCGTATGCGTCCCAGCGGTGCATCGCCCGTATCACCGGCATTACGATGGGGCGTAAGCTTTGGACCTGCATCGATGCCGTGCTTTTCGACCGGAGCGTTTGATATGACTCGCCGTACCGCAAGCCGACTGTGCTTTGCCGTTGTCGTTGCACTGATGTCCGGCCCTGCACTCGCACAGACGTATCCGACCAAACCGATACGGCTGGTCGTGCCTTTCCCGCCCGGCGGCGCCAACGACACGCTCGCGCGTCTGTTCGCGCCGCAGCTCACCGCTACGCTCGGGCAGAACGTGATCGTCGACAACCGCGGCGGCGGGGGCGGCAACATCGGCACCGAGCTCGTCGCGCACGCGCCTGCGGACGGTTACATGCTGCTCTACACGACGAATTCGCTGCCCGTCGCGCCGGCGCTCTATGCGAAGCTCGGCTACAAGATCAGCGACCTTGCGCCGATATCGCTCGTCGCGAGCTTTCCGCTGATCATCGTCGTGCATCCGAGCGTGCCGGCGAAAAATGTCAAAGAGCTCGTGGCGCTCGCGAAGCAGCGCGGCGGGCTCAACTACGGCTCGACGGGCTCGGGCTCGCTCAACCATCTGACCGGTGTGCTGCTCAACAACCTCGCCGGCATCAATAATGTCCACGTGCCTTACAAAGGCGCGGGCCCGCAGATGGTCGCGCTGATGTCAGGCGAGATCGAGATGGGCGTGGCGAATCTCTTCACTGCCGCGCCTTACGTGAAAAGCGGCCGCATGCGCGCGATCGCGGTGACGAGCCCGAAGCCGTCCGCTGCGCTGCCTTCGGTGCCGGCCATGGCGTCGGTGTATCCGGGATTCGACACCGGCCTGTGGCACGGCTTCCTCACCACTGCGGGTACGCCGCCGGCCGTCGTGTCGCAGCTCAACCGCGAGATCGTCAAGGCCATGCAGTCGGCGACGCTGCGCGACGCGCTGCTGAACGGAGGCGCGGAGCCCGTCGGCAACTCGCCTTCGGAATTCGCCGCGATCATCGCGCAGGAAGTCGAGAAGTACGGAAAGCTCGTGAAGCTCTCGGGCGCGACCGCCGATTGATCGCGGGAGGTTAAAATGCCGGTCCGCTTCCGAACAGCAAACGCGAGAGTCAATGGCAGCACAGGCGGCATGCTCGTTGAATTTAGAAGTCGTCGGTAAAGGTCCGCGCCTCGCCCTCGTGCACGGTGTAGGCGGTGCGATGCAGAACTGGGATGGGGTCGTCGATCGCCTGAAGTCGCGCTTCGAGCTCCTGCGCTACGACCTGCGCGGGCACGGCCGGTCCGAGAAGCGCGCAGGGCCGTATACGCTTTCGGATTTCGCCGCAGATCACGTCGCGTTGCTGGACGAGCTGGGTTGGGAGTGCGCGCACGTCGCCGGGTTTTCGCTCGGCGGCATCATCGCCCAGGCGCTCGCGCGCGACTATCCGGCGCGCGTCGACAAGCTCGTTCTCATCAGCGCGATCGCCGGGCGCACCGAAGACGAGAGAGCCAGGGCACAGGCCAGGGCGAACGCGCTTGCCGAAGGCGGCGCCGACACGCATCTGGACGCGGCGCTCGACCGCTGGTTCACTCGCGGGTTTCAGGCCGCGCATCCGGAAGTGATCGAAGAGCGCAAGCGCCAGGCCGCGGCGCAGCACAAGGCGTGTTACGCCGCCGCGTACCACGTGCTGGCGAATGACGATCTCGCGGACGACCTGCACCGCATCCGCCACGAGACGCTCGTCATGACCGGCGAGCTCGACGCCGGCTCTACGCCGCGCATGGCGGCGCTCATGGCCGAGCGCATCCCGAACGCGTCGTTGCAGTTGCTTCCAGGACTGAAGCACAGCGTCCTGCTCGAAGCGCCCGAGCTCATCGCGTCACGCATCGAGGCGTTTCTTTCCTCACCGCATCAGGGATTCCATTGAAGAAAAGAGCGGCGCTCGCTGCGCTCATCATTGTCGGCACGGTCACAGGATGTTTTTCCGCGCCGGCGCTGTCACAGCAGTATCCGGCACGGCCCATCCGCTTTCTGGTCGGGTTCGCACCGGGCGGATCGTCCGACGTGTCCGGGCGCGTCGTGGCACGCAGGATGTCCGAGTCGCTCGGCGCGGCAGTGGTCGTCGAGAATCGCGCAGGCGCAGGCGGCAACATCGCGGCGGAGATCACGGCGAAAGCGAACCCGGATGGCTATACCCTCTTCTGGTCCGGCGTGGGTCCGGTCATGGTGAGCCCGGCGCTCGGGATGAAGCTGCCGTACGATCCGCTCAGGGACTTCGCGCCGGTGGGGCGCGGCGTCGTGTTCTGCAACGTGCTGATCGCGAATCAGGCGTTGCCGGTGAGCAACGTGAAGGAGCTGATCGCGCTCGCGCGGGCGAGGCCGGGCCAGCTCAATTACGCGAGCCCCGGCATCGGTTCGGCAGGCCACCTCGGCGGCGAGCTGCTCAAAAGCCTGACCGCTACGGACATCACTCACGTGTCGTTCAAGGGCGGCGGCGAGATGATCCAGAACCTCGTATCGGGGCAGGTGCAGCTCGCATTCGTCACCATCGTCACGGCGAAAAGCTTCGGCGGCTCGCGCGTGAAGGT
>JAQGMV010000331.1 GCA_028292225.1 Betaproteobacteria bacterium | reverse complement strand
GTCGGGCAATGCCTGTAAACCCGCCGCTGCGGACCCGTGGTCGATGTTGTTCTGCATATGACACCCCGGCAGGGACCCAAGATAATTCTATGAGCCCATAAGTATTTATGTGATCCACATCATATCGGCGGTCCCTTAGCTCCGCAAAGAATGATCTGTCGCATGCTTATAACTTTCTGGGGTCTACTCCGGCTTGATCGCCGCGCTCCGCACGATGCCGCCCCAGCGCGCGAGTTCCTCCCTGATGGTCCCTGCGAACTGCTGAGGCGTGGTTGCCAGGACTTCGAAACCGGCGTCCTCGAGCCGCTTCCGGACATCGGGCGTGCGCACGAATCGCACGATCTCGCCGTTCAGCTTCGAGACGATGGCCGTGGGCGTCTGGCCGGGCGCAAGGACGCCGCTCCAGTAATCCACCTTGTAGCCGGGGAGCGCTTCTCCAACGGTGGGCGTATCCGGGAGAACCGCGGCGCGTCGTGAGCCGACCGCCGCAATGGCCTTGATCCTGCCGCTGCGGATGTGCGGCAGCGCGGGCGCGAGACCTACGAAAAGGAGCGGCACGTGGCCACCGACCAGATCGACCACGGCCGGGCCACCGCCTTTATAGGGAACATGCACGAGCTGCAATCCCGCAGTCTTCTGCAGCAACTCACCGCCGAGATGCATCGCACTGCCTATGCCTGTCGAGGCATATACGACCTGCCCCGGACGCGCCCTGGTATACGCGATGAGCTCGCGCACCGTGTTCGGTTCAAAGGACGGGTGCGCCACCAGCACGATCGGCTGATTCACGAGGTTCGTGACCGGCGCAAAATCGCGGTTCGCGTCATATGGAATGTTCGGGTACACCCCGCTCGCGATCACCAGATTCCCGATGGACCCGATGAGCAGCGTATGGCCGTCCGGTCGCGCCTTCGCGACGACGTTCGTGCCTATGGTGCCGCCGGCCCCCGGCCGATGATCGACGACGACCGGCTGCCCCCAGGCCGCGCTCAATCTCGGACCGATCGTGCGGGCGAGCAACTCACTCGCGCCGCCGGGCGCCGCCGCGACTACGAGGCGGATCGGTTTTTCCGGGTAGGTCTGGGTGTAAGCCGTCGCGGGAAAGACCGCGGCCGCGAGCGCCGCTATGACGAACTGTCTGGAGCCGAACGAGCGGCCGGCTTTGAACAGAGATGCGCTGAACAACATGGAGTACCTTTCATGAAGGCGGCCTCCAGTTGTCCGGTCAGCTCAGTGGGTGGGTGCTGCGAGTCAGCCGAATCCTACGGGCAATTGCGCGTCGCAACAAAGAACCAATTGAATAATTCATATAACGGGAAGTTGGGGGTCTGACCCCGGCCTTATAGGGGTCAGACCCCAGCCTTGTCGGGGTCTGACCCCGATTTGCTTTACGGCTTGCGACCTCGTTGCGTGGTGTCGCGGAAGAATTTTCTGACAGCGGGCTTTCGGGCTCGCCACGTGCAGTAGACGTAGCGGACGCGACGGTTTTACGAAATCCGCATCGGCGCTGCCATGCCGTCGCAAAAAGATCGCTCACCGATCGGCGTTAACGCTCGCAGCACGTGTCGCTGATTTCAGGAGTAGCACATGATCAGGAAAGTCATACTCGCCGCAATGCTGGCGTCATCGCTCGGAAGCGTAGCCCTCCCGGGCTTTGCCGGTGAGCGCGGATATCGGAACGGACCGCCCCCGCCACGCGAGGAGGCCGTGCCCCAGCCGCGGCGCGGATACGTGTGGACGACCGGCTACTGGGAACAGAAAAACCGCAAGTATCATTGGGTGAAGGGCTCGTGGGTACGCGAACGCCGCGACTATCGCTACAACGAGTCGAAATGGGTCGAGCGGGATGGACGTTGGCATCTGGAGCGCGGCGCATGGACCCGTGCAGATCGGGATGGTGACGGCATTCCGAATCGGCAGGACAGGGCCCCGGATAATCCGCGTCGCCAGTAACGCAGCGATACTTCAGGCTGGAAAGCGGTCGCGTTGCGGTTCGACGTTTTTGTCGCCCAAGGAAAAGATATGAAGAAGCTTGCAGTAGTGCTGATCGCCATCGGCGGTCTCCTGTCCGGCTGTGTCGCCTACGAGCCCATGGACAGGGGTGGTCGCGAAAACCGTGGTGAGCGTGATCGCGATCGTGACGGCGTGTCCAACCGCGCGGATCGCGACCGCGATGGCGACGGCGTTCGTAATCGCGACGACAGACGTCCGGACGACCCCCGCCGTTACTGACCGCGATGGCGCTCGTGCGCTGTCTGTGACATGACGGATCTCGCGCTCGGCAATAAGTTGTCAGCTCGCCCGAGCCGACGCGAGCGCCAGGCGCGGGCGGCGATCTTCGTCCGAACGACGGGGGTACCGGAGGACGGACCAAGATCGGCGACCACAGCGCCGCTCACGCTTAACTCCGCCTTGATGTTCCTCTCGCGCCTCCAAAGATCGACTACGACTCGACGCGTGACCTGGTACCGGTCGCCCACGCCGCTCATGCGGCAATACTCTTCTCGGTCCATCCGTCGCTGCCCGCGAAATCGCTGAACGACGTCATCGCACTCGCGCGAGCCCCGCCAGGCCAGCTCGGCTTCGCCCCGGCATGTAGCCGTTGTGCAGCACATTCGTACCGAATGCCGGTGATGCACCGCTACCAGGCGATCGCGTAAGCCTCGCGCCTGGGGTCGGCGCCGGCATGCAGCCAGCCGGTGCTCGGGTCGCGCATGATCGCGCAGACGGCGCCCGCCGCAGGCACCACGTCCCCCCAGCGCTCGACCGGATGACCGAGCGCAGCGAGCGCGTCGACCGTCGCCTGCGGAAAACGGCCTTCGATGTTGAAGTTGCCGATGGAGAACGGGGAGAACGAATTGGGGAACATGAACGTGCCGAAGCGCGGCTGCTCGATCGCCTGCTGGACCGTCATCCCGAACTCGGTGACGTTGAGGAACACCTGAAGCATCGCCTGCATCTGCACGTCGCCGCCGGGGGTTCCGAAACCCATGAAGAGCTCGCCGTCACGCAAGGCGAGCGCGGGCGAAGGTGTCAGGCGCGGGCGCTTGCCCGGCTTCACTTCCGCCGGGTGGCCGGCCTCGAAGCGCGACTGCGCGCCGCGCGACGACACGGTGCCGCCGAGCCCGGGTATCACGACGGTGTCGCGCGCGTTGTCCGAGAGCGTCGCCGAATAGCAGTTGCCTTCGCTGTCGGCCACGCAGCAATAGATCGTGTCGAGCGCAGCGCCCGGCTCGAGCCGGGCGAAGCGGCTCATGTCGGGGATGAAAGGATCGCGAGTCGCACCGGCGGGAGCGCCGGGACGCGGCATTTCTCCGAAAGCCTTGTCGCTCCTGATGCGGCTCCTCTGCTTTGCCGCGTAATCGTTCGCGAGCAACCCTGCGACCGGCACGTCGACGAAGCGAGGGTCGCCCACATAACCTTCACGATCCGCGAATGCGAGATTGAACGCCTCGGTGATGTGATGCACGTACGCCGGCGAGTTGTGACCCAGCGCCTTCAGGTCTAACCCTTCGACGATCTTCATCGTTTCCAGCAGTGATATGCCCTGGCACCACGTGTCGCAGCTGTGGACTTCGTACCCTTTGTAGTCGCAGTGGATGCTCGGCTCGACCGGCGCCTCGAAGCCGGCGAGATCTTCCTTCGTGACGAAGCCGCCGTTCTCGCGATGGAAGCTCGCGATGGCGTCGGCGATCGGCCCCTTGTAGTAGTAGTCGTGCGCAGCCCTCAGCTTCGCGAGGCGGTCGCCGCTGCATTTGCGCTCGGCCTCCATCATCCCGGCGATCGATTCAGCCAGTTTTTCCTGCTTGAAGATCTGTCCCACGCGCGGCGGCTCTCCGCCCGGCAGGTACAGGGCCGCGTTCGAAGGCCAGCGCCGATACTTCTCGTGAAACTTTTCGAAGTGCCGCACGAACACCGGATACGCCGCGAAGCCGTCATGCGCAAGCTCGTACGCAGCACTTGCAGCTTCCTCGAACGAGATCGTCCCGAAGCGGCTCAACGCGGCGATGTGCGTTGCGGGAGCGGCGGGCATGACGGTGCGCAGCAGACCTTCGGGAATCGCGCCCTTGCCTTCGGTCCGAAGGCGCTCGACGTCGGTGCCGGCAGGCCAATAGCCGAGCCCCGCAATGCTGTGCACCTTGCGCTCTTTGCGCCGGTAGATGAGGGTCGGCGCCACGCCCGAGAAGCTCACGATATCGCACTGGAGGACTGCCAGTGCCATCGCGGCCGTGACTCCCGCGTCGATCGCGTTGCCCCCGCGGTCGAGTATGCGTGTCGCGGCGGCCGCAGCGAGGTAATGGCCGCAGGAAACGGCGTAGCGCTTGCCGATCAGGTTCGGCCTCCAGCTCGGCCGTTGCGGGGTCAGCGTGCGTTCCGTACGTTTATGTTCCATCAGGGGACTCCTGGAGACTGGCGCGTGGACGATGCGCTGCGAGTCAGCTCGCGGGCGGTGCAATCCTGCAGCCGTATTCGGCGCACGCTTCAGTCACCCAGCCCCAGAACGAGCGGGCATAGCTGCGGGGACAGTAGAGGTCGAACACATCGGGCTGCACGTGATCCAGTATGACAGAGACTTTCGCGATTGCGGTCTGCGCGCAGCGATCGACCGGAAACTCGCGCGGGTGCAGATCGAGCCCGCAGCCTTTTGCCAGCACCGCGCGCACGTCGGGGCCGGACAGGCGAAGCACCGCGCGGCCGTGACTGAGATCGGTCAGGGTGCCGCGGCCGGGAGACGCCGGCGGCTGCAAGGCGTGGCGCTCCGAAACGAGCAGCCACTCGTCGGGACCGAGCCAGAGCGCCCTCGTCGCGCCCGCAGCCGTGACGGTGTTCGGTTCGAGCGGCAAAGTCACGTTGAAGCTTTCGCGCAACGCGGATGCGAGCCCGGCGTCCGCGGGATCGCCGCGCACGTTCAGCATCGACCGTGGGCGACGCTCGGCAATCGTGACACCCGGCGCGACGACGGTGCTGTTCTCCGCGCCCGCTGCGCAGGCGTCGAATGCGTAGGTACGTACGGCTTCAGGCACGCAGACGCTCTCCTTTCGGGTCGTAGAACACGTGCGGGACGACTTCGACGTGCACGACCGTGTTGCTGAGCGGGGACGTTGCGTACAGCTTTTCGCCGTGGCGTGCCCGGCCGCGCTGCAGCAGCGCAAGCGCGATCGGACGGATCAGGGTCGGGCTGTAGCAGGTCGAAGTCACGTGGCCGATGATCGGGTTCGGAGCCGCGCGCTGCGGATCGACGACGAGCTGGGCGCCTTTCGGAATCGCGCTCCTGCCGTCGACAGGCACGAGCCCGACGAGCTGCTTCCTGTCTTCGGCTCGCAGCGCAGGACGCGCGAGCAGCGGCTTGCCGATGCAATCCTTGTCCGCGGCAACCATGCCGCCGAGCCCCACGTCGTCAGGCGTCGTGCGCCCGTCGATTTCCATTCCCGCGATATGTCCTTTCTCGATGCGCAGCACGCCCATCGCTTCGGTGCCGTACACGCCGAGCTCGTAGGCGCGGCCCGCGTCGAGCAGCGCGTTCCACAAAGCCGCGCCGTAATCGGCGGGTACGTTGATCTCGTACGCGAGCTCGCCCGAGAAACTGATGCGGAAGATGCGTGCCGGCACGCCCGCGATGATCGCTTCGCAATAACCCATGTACGGCAGTGCGGCAGTGCCGACGTCGGCCATCGTGAGCGCCGCGAGGACGTTGCGCGATTCGGGTCCGGCCAGAGCGACTGCGGCCCAGTGGTCGCTCACTGACGTGAGCCGGACGTCGAGCTCGGGCCAGTGCACCTGGAGGTAGTACTCGAGGTGCGACATGACGCGGCCTGCGTTTGCGGTCGTCGTCGTCATGTGGAAGCGGTCCTCGCCGATGCGCGTCGTCGTGCCGTCGTCGAAGATCAGGCCGTCCTCGCGCAGCATGAGCCCGTATCTTGCCTTGCCGACCGCGAGATTGCGCCAGCGGTTGACGTACACCCGCTCGAGGAAAGTCGCGGCATCGCGCCCCTGCACGTCGATCTTGCCGAGCGTGGAGACGTCGACGATCCCCGCCTTGCGCCGCACCGCGAGCACTTCGCGGTTGGTCGCGTCGGGATCGCTCTCTCCGGCGCGCGGGTAGACCATCGGCCGCCGCCACAAGCCCGCGTTGATGAACCGCGCGCCTGCGACCTCGTGCGTGTCGTGCATCGGGCTCAGCCGCACCGGATCGAAGTGCGCGCCGATTTCCGGTCCCGCGATCGCACCCAGCGTCACAGCCGTATAGGGGGGACGGAAAGTCGTCGTTCCGACATCGGGGATCTGCGCATCGATGAGAGCGGCGAGGATCGCGAGCCCGTTGATGTTCGAAGTCTTACCCTGGTCGGTCCCCATCCCGAGCGTGGTGTAGCGCTTCAGGTGCTCGACCGACCGGTAGCCTTCGCGCACCCCGAGCGCGACGTCGCGCGCGGTGACGTCGTTCTGCAGGTCGACGAAGCGCTTCGAAGTCCGTGTCGCATCCGACTGGATGTCCCACAGCGGGAGCATCGGGTCGTCCGCAACCTCCAAGGCGGCGGGCACGGCTGCGCTGATGCGGCGGCAGCCCGCGGCTTCCGCGGCGGCGGCGCCCGCTTCCGCTCCGTCGGCGAGGCAGCGGTTGAGTGAGAAGAGCCCACGCGCCGCGCCGGCAGAGCGTTCGGCCTGGGCTGAGACGTCGGGGACGAAAGCCGTGATGCGCTCGTCGTAGCGCAACCGTCCTTTGGATTGCGAAAACAGATGCACCGCGGGACTCCAGCCGCCTGAGACGCACAGCAGGTCGCATGCGAGCTCGCGCTGTGCGGCGCCGACGAAACCGTTGTCGACAGGTCCTGCAAGCACGCTTTCGACATGTTTGCCGCCCCGCGCGCGCGCCACCGCGTGCCCTGCCAGGATTTCGATTCCCGCTGCGCGAGCGCTCGTGGGCAACTCTCCTTTCGGGTCGAGTCTCGGATCGACGACTGCGGCGATCACGACACCGGCGCGGTGCAGGTCGAGCGCGGTCGCGTAAGCCGAATCATTGTTCGCGAATACGACTGCACGCTGTCCCGGCGCGACACCGTATCGGTTGACGTAGGTGCTGACTGCGGAGGCGAGCATGACCCCGGGCAGATCGTTGTCCGCGAAGACGAGCGGCCGCTCGATCGCGCCGCCCGCGAGCACGACCTGTTTCGCGCGAACTTTCCACAGGCGCTGGCGCGGCGCATGTGACGCGCGAGGATGCACCGCCTGCACGACGCCGAGGAGGTTGTGATCGAAGTAACCGAAGACCGTGCTCCGCGCCAGCAGGGTCACATCGGGATACGTCGCGAGCTCCGCCACCGCGTTGCGGATCCACTCGAGCCCCGGCCGGCCGTCGACTTCGACGGCTTCACGCAGCAGCGCCCCGCCCCATTCGAAATCGTCGTTCGCGACGATAACCCGGGCGCCGGTGCGTGCGGCCGCGAGCGCTGCCGTCAGACCCGCCGGACCGCCGCCGGCCACGAGCACGTCACAGTGTGCGTGGCGGTGCGCGTAGTGATCGGGATCCGGCGCGCGAGGCGACTGACCCATGCCTGCCGCGTGGCGTATGACGTGCTCGTAGCGCAGCCACCACGACCGCGGCCACATGAAAGTCTTGTAGTAGAACCCGGCGGGCAGCAGGCGCGAAAAGACATTGTAGATCGCACCGGCGTCGCGATCGAGCGTAGGCCAGCGGTTCTGGCTCGCCGCGGTGAGCCCGTCGTAGAGCTCGATCTGGGTCGCGCGCGTGTTCGGCTCGGTGCGCGCTCCGGTCTCGAGCTGGACGAGCGCGTTCGGTTCCTCGGCGCCCGCCCCGAAGATGCCGCGCCTGCGGTGGTACTTGAAGCTGCGTCCGACGAGATGAACGCCGTTGGCGAGCAGCGCCGAGGCGAGCGTGTCGCCGGCATAGCCTTGCAGATCGCGACCGTCGAAGCTGAACGCGCACGGCCGGCTGCGATCGACGAGCCCGCCCGACGCGAGCCTGAAGCGCTGCGTCACGACGCCGCCGCCGATGCGCGGGCGGGCGCGGAACCGTGCATTTCATGGGTGAGCGTATTGCGCGTGACCCGGATCCAGCGGCGGCAGCCTGCGCTGTGCTGCCAGAGCTCCTCGTGCACGCCGCGAGGGTTGGCGCGCAGATACACGTAGGCGCTCCACGCGGCTTCCGAAGCCGCGTCGGGCCCTGTCGGAGGCCTCACGTTGCCGTCGCCGCCGTAGCTAAATTCGGTCACGTCGCGAGGCCCGCAGTAGGGGCAGGGGATTGAGAGCACAGGGTTTAGGGTTTAGTGTTCAGTGTTTCGTGTTGAGTGTGCCGCTGGCTGACCCCATGACTAAACACTGAACACTCAGCACTGTCATCAATGCACCCACGGGTAGGGTCCCCCGCCCTTCTCGTCGATCGCCTTGCCGAGACCGTAACGATCGAGCGTGAACGCGGCATTCAGCTCGTGGGGCTGATCGTTCGCGATGGTGTGAGCGAAACACCAGCCTGACGCAGGCGTCGCCTTGAATCCGCCGTAGCACCAGCCGCAGTCGAGATAGAGATTGTCGAGCGGCGTCTTGCCGATGATGGGGCTGCCGTCCATGCTCATGTCCATCACGCCGCCCCACGTGCGCAGCATCCGCAGGCGGCTGAAGGAGGGAAACAGCGCGAGCAGCGCCTGCACCGCGTGCTCGACCGGCGGCAGGTTGCTGCGCTGGCCGTACGAGTTGTACATGTCGAGGTCGCCGCCGAGCACGAGCTCGCCTTTGTCGGACTGGCTCACGTAGAAGTGGACGGCGCCGGAAGTGACCACGGTGTCGAGGACAGGCTTGACCGGCTCAGACACGAGCGCCTGCAGCACGTGCGTTTCGATCGGCAGGCGCAGGCCCGCCATGCCCGCGATATGTCCCGAATGCCCCGCCACCGCGAGACCGATTTTTTTCGCGCGTATGACTCCGCGCGTGGTCTCGATCGACACGATGCGGTTGCCGTCGCGCCGCAGCCCCGTGACTTCGCACTGCTCGATGATGTCGACGCCTCCCGCGTCGGCGGCCCGCGCATAACCCCACGCGACCGCGTCGTGGCGCGCAGTGCCGCCGCGGCGCTGAAGCAGGCCGCCCATGATCGGATAGCGCGCGGTGCTCGAGCAGTCGAGCAGCGGAACCATGCCCGACACCTCTTCGCGCGTGAGCAATTCGGCGTCTATGCCGTTCAGCCGCATCGCGTTGCCGCGACGCGAGTAATTGTCCAGGTCCGCGTAGCTGTGCGCGAGGTTGACCACCCCGCGCTGGCTGAACATCACGTTGTAGTTCAGGTCGGCCGACAGGCCTTCCCACAGCTTGAGCGAGTGCTCGTAGAAATGCGCATTCGGCTCGAGATAGTAGTTGGAGCGGATGATCGTCGTATTGCGGCCGGTGTTGCCGCCGCCGATGTAGCCCTTTTCGATCACCGCGACATCGGTGATTCCGTGGTTGCGCGCGAGGTAATACGCGGTCGCGAGGCCGTGACCGCCGCCGCCGATGATCACGACGTCGTAGAACTGCTTCGGCGGCGGGCTGCGCCACGCGCGAGGCCAGCGCTCGTGGTGCGAGAGCGCGTTGCGCGCGAGGGAGAATAACGAATACTTCATGGCGCCCGATGTAAGCAAGACGGCCTCACCGCGTCAACCGGCGGCTGCTCGCGCCGGCGCACTATTACCAAGCCTGCGTATCGGCATAAGGCTGGCTAATGATCGCGCCTGCGCTCGTTTCAAGCGGCGGCGCGCGTGGATACACTCGGGCCGCAGGCTTTCCGGGAGATCCGATTGAAAATCACCGAAGTCAGGGCGACCCCGCTCGCGGTCCCGTTCAGGGAAACCCACGTCACATGGACCGGCGCGTACTCCGCGAAGTCGACGCTGCTCATCGAGATTTTCACCGATGAAGGCATCGTCGGCCTGGGCGAAGCGCCCGGCATCCCGCTGCCGGAGATCAACCAGCTCATCGTGAACGAGTTTCAGGAATTCCTGATCGGCAAGAATCCTTTCGACATCAACGCGTTTCAGGAGCGTGCGCTCGATTCGCAGTCCAGAGCCGGGCTCACGGCGCTCACATGGAGAGCTTTCCGGAACATCGCGAACAACGCGCTCGGCGGGATCGACATCGCGCTGTCGGACATCGTCGGCAAAGCCACCGGGCAGCCCCTGCACCGCCTGCTCGGAGGCGCGCTGAGCGACCGCGTCGACATGTTCGCGTGGATACACCGCAAAGAGCAGGAGGCGATGATCGAGGATGCGCGCGATTTCAGGGCCCGGGGTTTTCGCGCGTTCTACCTGAAGATCGGCCTGGGCACCGCGCGCGACGTGTCCGATCTCGCTGCGCTGCGTGACGCGCTGGGCGACGACGCGCTGATTCGCGGCGACGCGAACGGCGCATGGACGGCGACCCAGGCACTGCAGGAGATCCGCGCGCTCGAGCACATCAGACCCGACTGGATCGAGCAGCCCGTGACCGAAGCCGATTTCGACGGCTTCGAGCGGGTCGCGCGGGCATCGGCCGTGCCGCTGTGCATCGACCAGGGCGCCAACACCAACCAGCTCGCGTACGACGCCATCCGCAGGCGTCTCGCCGACGTCGTCTGCTCCGACATCCATCGCGTCGGCGGGCTGATGGCTTTTCGCGAGATGGCGGCCATGGCCAGGCTCGCGAACATCCAGGTGTGTCGCCATGCGGGTCCCGAATTCGGCATCTCGGCAATGGCGCACGTACACCTGATGTCGACGATTCCCAACGCGACGCTCGGCAACCAGACGTATGCCACGACGATCGCGGATGACATCGTGAATGAAACGACTGACGACTTTCAGGGCGGCGCGCTTCGAGTGCCGCAGACGCCGGGGATCGGCGTCACGCTCAACCCCGACAAGGTCGCGAAGTACGCGCAGATGTATCGCGAGATGCGGGGGCGCTAGTCTCCTCGCCCTGCTGTAGCGGGGAGAGGGTCGGGGTGAGGGGAAACGGCGCGGCCGCGCCCTGCTCGAGCGAGCTAAGCTGAGCGAAGAGTTTTTCAGCGTCAGCCTTTTCGAGCACCGTGCTCGCGCACACCATGAATTTCCTGTCCAGCGACGCGTCGGGCATCGGTTTGTCGGGCATCCCGGTCGCGGCGCCGTTATACGACTGGAGCACACGCCCTTCCCTGAGCCTGATCGTCACACGTGCGCCTTCGGGATTGCGCCGACGCCCATCCTCAGCGGCTTCGAGCGCGTCGTTGCGGACCATGCGGACTTTCTGCATGACTTCGAGCATGGCCGCGTCGTCGTACGTCGGCGCATTCATCTGCTTCACGCCGAAGCTGTGGTAACGCAGCGCACAGCCGACGGCATACGGAAGGCTGAACTGCGCTTCGGTCCGGGTCCGCGGACGGTCGTACATCAGGCTGATGGCGACGAGCGGAGTCACTTCGCATTCGACTGACACGATCGCCTCCGGCGTGAGACCGTGCTCGAATACGAGCGCGAGCACCGCTTCGGTCGCCGCCTGCGTCGCCGAGCACGCCGGAAAGAGCTTGAAGGCGATTCCCGGATCGACCAGCGAGTAGCGCGTGCCGAGCGCGAAGCGTTCCTCGTCGAAACGGCCGTCCGCAAACACCTTCACGAAACCGCGCTCGCTCTCGAAAGCATCGCACGGCGCATCGAGGCCGGCGAGCGCGTAGCGCGCGGCCTGCACGCCGGTCTGCGCAGCGCGGCCCAGTGCGAAAGGCTTCGCGTCGGTCCCGATCATCGCGCGCAGTCCGGTCGCCTGGCACGCCGCAAGGCTGATCGCGTTGCGCGTGGCGGCCGCGCCGAGACCGAGCACTTTCGACGCGCCGGCCGCGGCGCCGATCGCCCCGAGCACGCCGCTCGTCCACCAGCCTTTGAAGTAGACGTCGTCCGACAGCGCCCGCCCCAGCGCGTACTCGCACTCGACGCCGGCGATGAATGCCGCGAGCAGCGCCGATCCGCTTGCACCCGTCGCCTGGCCGCACGCGAGAACGGCGGGCCATACCGCCGCGGAGCCGTGCACGATGCCGTCGTAGCACGTGTCGTCGTAGTCGAGCACATGTGCGGCGACTGCGTTGCAGAGCGCCGCGGCTTCGGCGGATAGGGCGGGCCCGCGCGTACCCCAAAGCGTTGCGGCGCCTGCCGCCGACGCGCTGCATGTCAGCTCGCGCACCTTGCGGACGGTGTCGTGCACGGCGCCTGCGAGCGCAACGCCCGTGACGTCGACGATGCAGCGCTTCGCCTGCAGGAGTGCTTCGTCGGGGAAGTCCCTGAGGCTGGAGCTGTGGACCCAGAGAGCCAATCTCTCTGCGATTGTTTTCGTGGTCATCGACACGCGTGAACTGGCATCGCGAGGAGCCGCACGCGACACATCAGTTCGGCTGTATCCCGGAATCGCGGATCACCTTGTTCCACTTGGCGACGTCCTTGCGAATGAAATCGGCGAAATCTTCAGACGAGCCGGTGGCGAGCTCGCCGCCCTGCGCGAGCAGCTTCGCCTTGATATCGGGAAGATTGAAGATACGCACGAGCTCCTGGTTGAGCCTCGCCACGATCTCGGCAGGCGTTCCCGCAGGCGCCATCACGCCGTACCACACGTAGACTTCGTACCCGGGCAGAGCGGCCTCGCTCATCGTCGGGACTTCGGGAAGCTCGGTCATGCGGGTGCGGCCGGTCGTCGCGAGCACTCGCAAGCGGCCGCTCTTGTAATGGGCGAGCGTGGAGAAGACGCTCTGTATCGAAAGCTCGACGCGGCCGGTGAGCAGATCCGTGATCGCTTCGGTCGGGCCCTTGTACGGGACGTGAACCGTTTTCACGCGCGCCATCGAATTGAACAGCTCCATCGCGAGATGGCTCGGGGCGCCTACGCCCGCCGATGAATAGTTGAGCGCCCCCGCACGGGACCGCGCGATCGCGATGAGCTGCTTCACGGTGGTCGCCGGTATCGAAGGATGCGCAGCGAAAACACTCGCAGCGCGAACGCCGAGCGTGATCGGGGCGAAGTCCTTTACCGGATCGTAAGGCGGGTTCTTGCGCAGGCCGATGGTCCCGATGCTGCCCACCGAGCCCATGAGCAGGGTGTAACCATCCGGGGGCGATTTAGCGACGTAGGCGGCGCCGATCGATCCGCCTGCGCCCGTGCGGTTTTCGACCAGCACGGGCTGGCCCCAGCTCTCGGTGAGCTTCGCCGCGAGCAGGCGACCGACGATGTCGGTGCTGGCGCCCGGCGAGAACGGTGCGACGAGCTTGATCGGCTTCGACGGGTACGCGCCGGTCGTAGAGGTCTGCGCAAACGCCGGCGGCGCGACGAATAGCGCCAGCAGCGATTGCGCAGCAATGGTGAAACTTTTCATCGATCGTCCTCTCGCCCTCATTGCTCGTCTCACCGCAGCTCATCGCAGCCATGTGCCTCGATCAAATCGACGCGGCGCACGGCTGTCAACAAGCCCCGCCGGGCATTAACAAGTTTACGTAACATCATTAGTTCTGCTAATTTGCAGTTGCGTCGATCGCTGCGTTCCAGTATCGCGGCACACCTTTCCCTAGACTGTTGCCACAGCGCGAGCATCCGGCGCCGGACTCGGCAACTCACCGGCGGCATGAAAAATGGTCGAGTACAACCTTCAGACTCTCAAAGCATTTCTTGCCGTGGGGGCGACGGGAAGCATGACCGCTGCCGCGACGCGGCTCGGCCTGACGCAGTCGGCGATCTCGCAGGCGATAAGGCAGCTCGAGGACGCGCTGGGCACCGTCATCATCGACCGGTCGCACCGTCCGCTCGCGCTCACACCGGCGGGGCAGGTGCTGCAGCGGCACGCGCAGCCCATCGTCGACGACACCGAAGCGCTGACGAGCATCGTGCGGCAGGCGGGCTCGACCAAGCTTCCGGAGCTCAAGATCGGCGTCGTGGATTCCTTCGCGACGACCGCCGGGCCCGAGCTCATCCGGGCGCTGTTGAAAACCACTTCGCGCATGTCGTTTCGCTCCGGGCTCTCGCAAGATCAGGCCCAGGGCCTGCTGAACCGCAGCCTCGACGTGATCATCACGAGTGACGCGATGGACGATCTCGACGGGCTGGAGCGCTTCCCCATCGTGTCGGAGCCGTATCTCCTGCTGCTGCCCGAGAAGATGCACGCGAACCCGGGCGAGCTCGACCTGCGCAAGCTCGCGGCGAGTTACTCCCTGATCCGCTTTTCAGCGCGCTCCCACGTCGGTGCGCAGATCGAGCGTCATCTGAGGCGCCTCGGCGTGAAAGCGGCGCACCTGCTCGAGGTCGACGCCAGCGATGCGCTCGTCGCGATGGTGGGTGCGGGACTCGGCTGGGGCATCGCCACCCCGCTCTGCCTGCTCCAGGTGCGCTCGCGCCTCGAGGGAATCAAGGTGGTGCCTTTTCCGGGGCCGGCTTTCGCGCGCCAGTTGCACCTCATCACGCGCTCGGGCGAATACGGCGAGCTGCCGCGCAAAGTCGCGGACATCGCGTGCACCGTGCTGCACGATCACTGCATGCCCGAGCTGAGGAGGCTGGTGCCATGGCTCAGGAACCAGATCGTCATCGGCTGACAGACAAGGGGGAAGGCATGGCGGCAGTCGAGGCAACGCACGGGGTTGCGCAGGTCCACAAGGCGTCGATCGTGCTCGATGGGCTCACGCCGCTCTACGTGCTCGACGAGCCTTATACGAGCGCGCTCGCAGCCGGCGGCGTCAGCGCAGGGTTCCTGAGCGTCGCGTCGCCGCAGTCGTGGGACGAAGTGATGAAGCGCACCGAGACCGCGCTCACCAAGATCGAGAAGAACCCGCTGCTCACCCTCGCTTTGAGCGCGAGCGACATTCGGCGCGCCAAGCGCGAGGGGAAGATCGCGCTGGTCCTCATCACGCAGGCGATGGACATGGTGGAGAAGGATCCGCAGCGCGTGCGGGTGCTCCACCGGCTGGGTTTTCGCGTGCTGGGGGTGTGCTACACCTTCGCGAATCTCCTCGGCTGCGGTTGCGGCGAACTGCACGACGGCGGCCTCACGTTCTATGGAAAAGACGTCGTCGCAGCAGTGAACGAGCTGACGATGATGCTCGACGTCTCGCACGCGGGTCACCAGACTTCGCTCGACGCGGTCCAGCTCGCGCGCGCGCCGGTGATCACTCACGCGAATGCGTATGCAGTCACCGCGAACGATCGCAACAAGAAGGACGAGGTCATCGCAACCGTCACCGGCAAAGGTGGCGTCATCGGGCTGAACGCGCTGCCGCGAACCGTTGCGCCGTCGGGTGCAACGCTCGAGCGCATGCTCGATCACGTCGACTACATCACGGGAAAATACGGGATGACGAGCATGGGACTGGGTCTCGACTACGTCGAGGGCTTCAAGAAGGCGGGGCACGTGCTTCCGCAATCGGTGCGCAATCGCACCTTGCGCCCTGACATCTTCGGATCGGTCGATGATTTCCTCAACCTCGATTACGCGGCGGGGCTCGAGCGCATCGACAAGCTGCCGAATCTCACTCGCGGGCTGCTGGCGCGCGGCTATTCGGAGCCCCACGTGAGCGGGATACTCGGCGAGAACTGGGTCAACGCATTCGAGCGCTTCGTCGGATGAAGACTGAAAGCATTCGAGCATTTGGCGGGATGAAAACGAAACGCACTCGCGCGAGTCGTCGGATGAAGACGAGAGCCGCTGCTGTCCTCGTCACCGCCGCGTCCTGCGCGCTCAACGCGTACGCCGCGGAAAGTTTTCCTTCGCGCCCGGTGCGCATCATCGTCGGCTTCACGCCGGGCACCACGACCGACATCACCGCGCGCCTGCTCGCGGACCGTCTCACCGAGCGTCTCGGCCAGAACGTGATCGTCGAGAACCGCCCCGGCGCCAACAGCGGGCTTGCGAATCAGCTCGTCGGCAAAGCGACACCCGACGGACACACCCTGCTGATGGGCACGCTGAGCCTCGTCACCGGATCTCTGCTCTATCGCGAGCTTCCTTTCGACCCGGGCGAATTCGCGCCGGTCAGCCTGCTCGTGCTCGCGGCCAACGTGATCTGCATCAATCCGGGGCTGCCGGCGAAATCGCTGAAGGAGCTGCTCGAGCTCGCCCGGTCGCAGCCGGGCAAGATCAAGTACGGTTCTTCGGGGCGCGGCAGCTCGGCTTTTCTCACGCTGGAATTGCTCAAGTCGATGGCCAACGTCGACATGCGCGAGATTCCCTACAAGGCGACCTCGCAGGCGGTCGTGGATACGATGAGCGGGCAGATCGACGTGTATCCGCCGAACATCGTGTCGGCGTTTCCGATGCTCAAGACGGGGAGGCTGCGCGCAGTCGCAGTGACGAGCGCGAAGCGTTCCGCATCGCTGCCGGACGTGCCCGCAGTCAGCGAGATCGTTCCGGGTTATGACGCGACGACCGGCGTCTATGGAATCCTCGCGCCCGCGAACACACCGAAGGTGGTCATTCAGCGGCTCGAAAGCGCGATCGCCGAAGTGTCTAAAAACCCGGCTTATCGCGACCGCCTGCAGGCCGACGGCGCCGACGTCGTCGGCAGCACCGCAGCGGAGTACTCAGCGTATCTCCAGGCGCAGCGCCGGAAATGGTCGACGCTTTTTTCGAAGCTCGGCATCAAGCCCGAGTGAGCTACAACCCACCGCGCCTGACGGGAGAACCACCAGTGAAAGCCTCCGAGACCGTACAGGTGTCGATCGGCGACATCACCAGAGTCGCCACGGCAGCGCTCGTGCAAGCCGGATGCGATTCCGGGAACGCCTCTGCGGTCGCGCGGGTGATGGCGGCTGCGGATCGCGACGGTTGCGCGTCACACGGCCTGTTTCGGCTCGGCGGTTATCTCGCCTCGCTCAAAAGCGGAAAAGTCGACGGCAAGGCACGGCCATCGACCAAGCGCCTCGGCCCTTCGGTGATACAGGTCGATGGCCACGGCGGGTTTGCACCGCTTGCGATGGTCGATGCTCGCGAGGCGCTCGCGCCGCTTGCGCGTGAGCAGGGCCTCGCTGCAGCCGCGCTCGTCAACGTGCACCACTTCTCGGCGCTGTGGGCAGACATCGAGCCGCTCGTCGAAGCGGGGCTCGCCGCGATGTGTTTCACCGCCTACATGCCCGCGGTGGCGCCGGCCGGGGGACGCGAACCTTTTTTCGGCACGAACCCGATGGCTTTCGGATGGCCTCGCGCGGACGGCGCGACGATTATTTTCGACCAGGCCTCAGCCGCTATGGCTCGCGGCGAAATCATGATCGCCGCACGTGACGGACACGAGCTGCCGCCGGGCGTCGGCGTCGATGGCGAAGGCAGGCCCACGACCGATCCCGCCGCCGTACTCAAAGGCGCGCAGCTCCCGTTCGGCGGTTATAAGGGATCGGCCATCGCGCTGATGGTCGAGCTGCTCGCGTGCGGCCTCCTGGGCCAGCCGTTCAGCGTCGAAGCGGCCGAGGAAGACAACCGTGATGGCGGGCCGCCGCGCGGTGGGATGTTGGTGCTCGCGTTCGACCCTGCGCGATTCGGGGATTCCGACGGGTGGCTCGCGCACTCCGAATTTTTTCTCGCCCGCCTCGGCGCGCTCGAAGGTGTGCGTTTGCCGGGGGACCGCCGTGCGAAGAACCGCGCTCGCATAGACCGCGAAGGCACGCGGCTCCCGGCGAAACTGTGGGCGGAGGCGGTTCGGGCAGCCGGTTAAATACCTTCCGGTCCGGGTGCGGGCCCGTCCATTGGAAGTACAATCACGCCGACCTCGAAGGTCATCCGCGGTGCGCAGTGCACCGTCCGCGCCCTTCCCAGTCCGCAGTCCCGACCTCATGCACTACGACATCCCCATCTGAAACCGGCTCGTCATCGACGCACCGGCGTCCAGCGCCGTTCTCGGTACGGCAGCGTAAGCTGAGCATCGTCAGGCGGCGGCCGGCTTCATTCCGCATTCATCATTGGTTTTCAAAGTGGCAAAACACGAATCTCTCTTCCAGATCCTCCTGCGCCAACCCTGGTGGGTCACGCTCATCGTCGCCGTCGCGGTGTTCGCGATCTCGCATGCCGTCTTCCCGCCGGTCGCGCCTTTCATGGCGGTGCCTTTCGCACTGTTAAGCGGGTTCATCGCCTTCAAGCAGTGGCGCAGTGGCGCGCCTGCCGACGCCGCCGAGCGGCTCGCCGCGCTGCGCGCGATGGACTGGGAACAGTTCAGCACCGTGATCACCGACGCCTACCGCCGCCGCGGCTATGGCGTATCGCCGGCAGAGGGACCCGGTTATGACTTCAGGCTGACCAAAGGCGGCCGCCTGACGCTGCTGCAATGCCGGCGCTGGAAAGTGAACCAGGTCGGCGTCGGCCCGCTGCGGGACCTCGCCCGCGCCGTCGATCGCGAAGAGGCCAGCAACGGCGTGTGCATCTCGGCCGGAAACTTCTCGACTCCCGCCACCGCGTTCGTCGCAGCCGAACCGATCACGCTGCTGATCGGTGTGGAGCTCGCGGAGCTCGTTGGGCCGATAGCCGGGAAACCCGCAACCTCGTGAGCCGCGCCGGGCTGTCGCGGTGGAACGACCGAAAAACTCCTGCGTTATCAGTGCGCTGAAAAAGACCGGCACTCACGCGTCGTTGACGAGAGACAGTCCACGGCCTCGCAGATGATGTTTTTCTGCCTAAGTATATGAAGGGTATGCCTTTTTAAAACTGGCACAGGATCTGCTATCAAAAGGTCGAGACGTAGCAGTTCCGCTGTAACGGTTTTACCCTCCCCTGTTTCCCCCGGCGCACACCGCCGGGGTTTTTTTTAGCGGGTGCGGGTCCCGGTCGAGCGCACCGACTCGTGGCAATCAAGTGGCATAAGTCTTGCGGTAGCCGCGCCCCATGTCCACTCTACTTCTCGCATCCGAAGACCCTTCTGTGGCCGCGCCGCTGCGCGCCATCATCGAGTCGTTGCCGCACGAAGTGCTCGGAGAAGTCACCGAGCCGTCGCAATTGAACACCGAAGTGGTGCGCCTCGCACCCCAGGTGATCATCGCCTGCGCCGCGACGCCCAGCCGCGACCTGCTCGACAACCTGCGCGCGCTGTCGACGTCGTGCCCGCGCCCGGTCGTGATGTTCGCGAGCGACCCGCGGCGGGACGTCATCCGCTCCGCCGTGGAAGCGGGCGTTTCCGCGTATGTGGTCGATGGCTGGGCGCCGGAGCGCGTGACCCCGATCATCGAAGCGGCGTGCGCGCGGTTCGAAGCGCACGAGGCGGTGAAGAAAGAGCTGTGCGCGACACAGCACAAGCTCGCCGAGCGCAAGGTCATCGAGAAGGCCAAAGGCATCGTCATGCAGCAGCGAGGCTTGAGCGAAGAGCACGCGTACTCCGCGCTACGCAAGATGGCGATGGACCAGAACCTCGCGCTCGCCGAAGTCGCGCGGCGAGTGATCGCGGTCGCTCACCTGCTCGCCTGATTCCATCGCGGTGCACGCGTCGTCCGCACCGCACCGCGGTGGGGCGCGGAGGGTCTGTCGCATCGCATAGCCTGCGCATACTCCTTATCACGACAGGTACTTGAACGCGAAAACCCAAGTGGCATACGGCTTGCGTAAGGGTGCTCCTGACCGGGCCAATGGCGGTTCGATCGATGTGAACGACGGCGTTCATGTGTCCTGATCCAGGCACAGTCGCCGTTTTTTTTGTCCGCTCATAAATGCGCAGGGGAGTGACTGATGTCGCAGGAAAAGAAGAAATCCGAAGCTGCAAGCGCGCGCCGCAGGTTTCTGAGCAGCGCCGGGACAGTCGCGGGTTACAGCGCGTTGATGGCGATGGTGCCTCCGGGCGTGCGCTCGGCCGCATGGGCCGCCGGCTCCGATGCGCCGGAGAAAAAAGAAGTGCTGAATTGAAGCGGCTGGCCGCGACTGCGAAAGCGGCGGCGTAGCGATCCCGTATGGGCGCGTGCAATCATGCGATTTTGACTTTCTCCCCTGCCCCGATTGGGGTGAGGGGAACACCGGTGTGCGATGATCTGCCCTTGATTGTCTCCCTCGCCCCGATTGGCGAGAGGGTCGGGGTGAGGGGAAACGCCTCACCGACTACCATGCCTTTCGATCCAGCCACTCTCCCCCGCTTCATCAAGGAAATCGGCCGCGGCAAGCACGCGGCGCGCGATCTCTCGCGCGTAGACGCGCACGCGCTCTTCGCAGCGATGCTCGCCGGCGAGGTCCCCGACCT
>JAQGMV010000295.1 GCA_028292225.1 Betaproteobacteria bacterium | reverse complement strand
GGGAGACATCATCGAAGCCGGCGTGGGCGAGCTGACTCCGATCAAGCTGCGGGTCACCGAGTAAAACAACAAAAGCAGATGAAGATGAAGGACGCAAAGAAAAGAGCAAGGACGCCACGGTAGTCATATCGGGCGGTCCGTTGCTCGTTCCTTCGCGTCCCGATTCCTGCTTTAAATCTCAAGGATCACCGAATGTCATACAAAGGCTCCTGGATCATGCAGTTCCCGGGGAACTTCAACTGGTCGAACGCGGCCCTGGTCACCAAAGGCATGGCGCCGACCGGCGCGGTCGCGCTCGGCGAGATCGACGACGTCTGCGGGCGGTTGATGGACCGCCAGCACGAACCCGACGCGTGGGAAGAGGAATGGTGCCGCATGGGTGCGCGCCTGGAGAAACTCGGCGACGCCGCGGAAGCGGCAGGTCATCGCATGAGCGCGGGCAACTTCTACCTGCGCGCAGGGATGTATTACTTCACCGGCGAGCGCTTCATCTACCCGGGGACACGCAAGCGCGAAGTCGGCGCGAAATCGATCGACCTCCAGACCAAAGGCCTGCTGCGGCGCTATCCGAACATCGAGCGCGTCGAAATCCCGTTCGAGGGCAAGTCGCTGCCTGCGCTGTTCATGCGAGCGCCCGGCGTGTCGAAGCGCGCGCCGACGGTCGTGGTGTTCGACGGCATGGACAACTGCAAAGAGATGAGCGTGCTCTTCAACGGGCTGGAATTCGCGGCACGGGGCTGGAACACGCTTGCGATCGACGGTCCCGGCCAGGGCGAGACCGTGCGCCTGCGCGAGATGTACGCGCGCCACGATTACGAAGGCGCCGGCACCGCCGCATACAACTATGTCGCGGAGCGCCCGGAAGTCGATCCGTCCAAGGTCGTCGTGATGGGTTACAGCTTCGGCGGTTATTATGCCGGCCGGGTGGCAGGTTTCGAGAAGCGCTACGCCGCGGGTGTCGCTTTCGCGGCGCTGCACTGGGACCTCGCGGCGTGGCAGCGCGAGATCAAGCGCCGTCTCGAGATCGACCCGAAGAACACTGCGCAGTCGGCTTTCCACTTCCGCTGGATCATGGGCCACATCGACGATGGCGACGCGGCGATAAAGAAGGCGGAAGCTTTCTCGCTCGCCGAAGTCGCGCCGAAGATCGAGATGCCTTTCCTCATCGTGCACGCGGAGGAAGACAAGGTCGTCCCGGTCGCGTCCGCGCAAAAGCTCTACGACGCGCTGGCGTCGAAGCGCAAGCACCTCAAGATCCTCACGGCTGAAGACGGCAGCGTCTATCACGCGCAGGCCGACAACAGACCGCTGGGTGTGGATTACATCGCCGACTGGATCGAAGATACTGTCGTGAACGGCAAGTAAAACTCGACCCTTACCCCGACCCCAGGAGCAACAGGAACTCACATGCCGCAGTCCGCAACGCAAGTCAAAAAAACCGAAACCGCTTCGCGCTCCCTAAAGGGCGCCGAGATCATGGTCGAGTACATGATCAAGGAGAAGGTGCCTTACCTCTTCGGCGTGTGCGGTCACGGCAACGTCGGTTTTCTCGACGCGGCCGCTGCGGCGTCCGACCGCATCAAGACGATCTCGTGCCATCACGAGCAGTCGGCGGGCTACATGGCCGACGCCTATTACAAGGTGAAGCACGAACCGGTCGCGACGTTCACCTCGTGCGGCCCCGGCTCGTGCAACCTGGTGATCGCGCTCGCGAACGCGATGATGGATTCGTCCGCGTATCTCGCGATCACGGGCAACGTTCCCACGACCCAGTGGAACCGCCTTCCTTTCCAGGAGACCGGACGCTACTTCCAGGCCGATTTCCCGTCGGTCATCCGCCCTTATGTGAAGCGCAGCTACCAGCCCACGCGCGCGGACATGGTCCCGCTCGTCATGAAACAGGCGTTCGGGCTGCTGCGCACCGGTCGTCCCGGCCCGGTCAACATCGACGTTCCGCTCGACGTCTTCCAGGAAGAGACGACGCTGCCGGTGCCCGACGTCGATCCGCTCGTCTATCAGCGCTCGCCGGGCGACCCGGAAGGCTTGCGCCAGGCCCTGCAGCGCCTCATGCAGGCGCAGCGGCCGGTCATCCTCGTCGGCCAGGGCGCGCTGCTGAGCGAAGCGACCGACGAGCTCCTCGAGTTCATCAAGGTCATGCGCATCCCGGTCGTCACGAGCCCGAACGGCAAAGGCGCGATCGACGAAGCTCACGACATGGCGCTCGGCCCGATCGGCCGCAACGGCACTTACGCGGCCAATGAGGCGACGAAGAACTCGGACGTGATGCTCGCGCTCGGCTGCAGCTTCGACGACCGCACGAGCAGCGCCTGGATCGAAGGCTACACGCTCCAGATTCCGCCGACCGCGCTGATCCAGGTCGACATCGACCCGACCGAGATCGGAAAGAACTACCCGGTTGCGATCGGCATCATCGCGGATGCGAAAGCGATGCTCGCAGAGATGACGCGCCTCGCACGTGACAAGCTCAACGGCGCCACGAAGAGCTATGCCGACTGGACTGCGCGCCTGTCGGAAGCGACGAGCCTGTGGGACGATTACCAGGGGAAATTCGCGTCCAGCGAGGCGACTCCGGTGCGCCCGGAGCGCCTGATGAATGCGCTGTCCCGCGTGGTTCCGGAGAACTCTATTTTCGCGACCGACGTCGGCGTGCACCACAACTGGGTGGTGCAGCTGTGGAAGTCCCGCCTGCCGCGCCACCTGCTTCAGTCGTGGGGTTTCGCAGCGATGGGCTACGCCACTTCGGGCATCCTCGGCGCAAAGCTCGCGAAGCCCGACGTGCCTGCAGTAGCCCTCTGCGGCGACGGCTCGTTCATGATGACTCCGCACATCCTTGCAACAGCCGCCGAATACGACATTCCCGCGGTGTGGGTGATCTGGAACAACCACGGCTACTGCTCGATCCGCGATCTTCAGCTCGGCAACTTCCAGACGGGCGAGCTCGCGACGAGCTTCACCAACGAACGCACCGGGGCTCTCCAGAGCACCGACTTCGCGGTGCTGGCGCGCTCCATGGGCGTGCAGGGTGTGCGCGTCGAAAAGCCCGCCGACATCGAAGCGGCTGTGGAAACCGCTATCAAGGCTAACAAGCCCTATCTCGTCGAAGTCGTCGTCGACCGCGAGATCCGGCCCGTCGGCACCGGCACGTGGGTGCTGCCGCCGCTGCCGCATCCGGAGCCGAACTTCCTGAAGCTTGCTCGCAGCTCATGAGCTGGGAGCGATGTGCTGAAGCTGGCGCGGGGCTCGTGACGACCGCTCGCGGTCGTCACCCGGAATTGCGAGCGTAGCGCATGACTGCGCTCGCGATCTTCACCCGAAATCAGGAGCGTGTCCTGTGACGACGCTCGCGATTTTCACCAAGAACCGCTCGAACCCTGCGTACGCCGCAGCCCGGCTGGGCGCGGACCGCACGACCCAGCGGCTCGACGCTCAGACCGTCCACTACGTACCGGAGAAACCCGACGACGTCGGCGAGCAGATCGCGCTCATCGACGCCGCGATTCACGAGCGGCCCGACGCGGTCGTCCTGGTGCCGGTGCATCCGACTGCGATCAATGCGGCTATCGGCAGGATCGTCGCTGCCGGCATTCCGCTGATCGGCTTTCTGAATGCGTACACGGAAGCGGGGCCGATCGTTTACGTCGGCGCCGACGATTACGCGATCGGGTTGAAAGTCGCGACCTACCTCTACGAGCATCTGGACGGCCGCGGCGACGTGGTCATCCTCGAAGGCGCAGCTCACTCGGTCACGAGCGGGGCACGGGTGCGAGGCTTTCGCGATGCGCTGAAACACTTTCCGTCGATACGCATCGTCGCGACGGTGTGCGGCGACTACCTGCGCGAGCCGGCGAAGCGGGCGACCGCTGAGCTGCTGAAGTCCGGCGCCAGGTTCGACGCGATGCTCGCCGCGAACGACGACATGGCGCTCGGCGCGATCGACGTGCTCGAACCCGCCGGGCGCAAATGCGCCGTCGTCGGCGTCAATGCGATACCCGATGCGATCACCGCAATCAGGGAAGGCCGGCTGCTGGCCACCGCCGACTTCAATGCGATGAAAATCAGCGAGATTGCGACCGAAGCCGCAATCCGCCATCTGCGAGGCGAAGCGCTCCCGCGGGAGATCATCCTGCCGGTCGACGTCGTCGATCGCACCAACTACGCGGCATGGGACAAACCGTTCGAGCAGCGCGAGTCGATACGGTGGGAAGACGCGGTGAAGTGAGCGCCGGGCCGCGTTCATGCTTCGACTTCACCTCGTTACGCTCAGCACGAACGGGGCTTAGGCCTTCGTGCTGAGCTGTTCGACGTTGCCGCTCATCCCTGAGCCCCTTCGACAGGGTAAGGACAGGCTGCGCGGTAGCGCAGTCGAAGGATGAACATCCCGCCGCACCGTAGCACCGCTTGATCACAGCGCCAGCGTCACCCGCTCGACCTCGATCTTCCGCTCCCTGATGAGCTTGTCCCACTTCGCGTCATCGCGCTTGATGAACGCGAGGAACTCGTCCGGCTTGTAGGACGCGGGCTCGGCGCCGAGCTCCGCGAGGCGGGCACTCATCTCGGGCGTTTGCAGGATGCGCACGATGCCGGGCGTTGAGCTGCGAGACGATCGCGCCTGGCGTTCTGGCGGGCGCCACGAGCCCGAACCAGCCGAACGCGTCGTATCCTCCTCCTCGTTATGGCGCGCACGAAATGGTAGCCTGCCGGCGTGCCCTTCCGGGCCGGCGGCGGCGTCCGCCGACTTCTCCGCGGTCTCGGCGGCTCTCACAGTAGAATGCGCGGGTAGAACCGAATCTCGACTCGACCAAGGACACGACATGGCTAAACCCAACTACCAGTTCGCGAAACGCCAGCGGGACCTGGCCAAAAAGCAGAAAAAAGA
>JAQGMV010000293.1 GCA_028292225.1 Betaproteobacteria bacterium | reverse complement strand
ATGTGGAACGCCGGCCTCGGTGACCTCGCCTACAACAAGCTGCACTGGAAGACCGCCGCGGTCGTGGCGGACGACTACAGCTTCGCGTGGACGTCGGCCGCAGGCTTCATCGCAGAGTTCTGCGCTGTCGGCGGCAAGGTGACCAAGCGGGTGTTCCCGCCGCTGAACACGACCGACTACTCCTCCTATGCGCAGCAGATGCCGACGAATGTCGACGGCACCTTCGTTGCAGTGGGCGGCGCCGGTCTCATCCCGTTCCTGAAGGCCTATGAGCAGGCTCATGGCCCGATCGACGGCAAGAAGTTCATCGGCAACCTGTTCTGGGGTACACCGGGCCAGTTCGAGCAGCTCTCGACGCGCGTTGTCGGCGCCTATGTCGGCGGTGCCGGCACGGCGGGCGACCTCGCAACTCCGGCTGCGAAGAACTACGCCAACAACATCATCGGCAAGTGGTTCAAGACGATCCCGCCGTTCGGCGCAGCCCCAGGGCAGGCGTCATCGACCTTCACGTACGGCTTCTACATCAACACCTGGGGCCTGATCATAGGCCTGCAGGCCGTGAAGGGCAACATCGGCGGCGGCCAGAAGGCACTCCAGGCCGCGATCCACAAGACCGTACTGCCGACGGCGTACGGGACGATCCACCTGGACAAGTACAACCAGGGCGTCATCCCCGTCTACTACGCCCAGCTGTACAGCAAGGCTGGCAAGCTGGCGGTCAAGACGGTTGGCTACATCCCGAACGTCGACCAGACGTTCGGCGGCACGTTCTCCGCGTCCACGCCGGCACCAGGGCGTGCGAACCCGAAGTGCGTCAAACGGAGCTTGCCGTGGATCGGCAAGACCCAACATCCAAAGGTCACCGGCTAACGCGCGAGTGACCGAGGCAGCAGCACCCGAGCACGCCGCGCCGATCCTCCGCTTGCGGGGGATCGGCCGGCGGTTCGGCGGCCTCCACGCCGTGCGCGACGTCGATCTCGACGTCGCGCACGGTGAGAGGCGGGCGATCCTCGGCCCGAACGGCGCCGGCAAGACGACGCTGTTCAACGTCATCTCCGGCGACTTCCCGCCGAGCTCGGGGACGATCGAGTTCCACGGCGAGGAGATCACGACGCTCGCGCCGGCGGCGCGCGCGAGGCTCGGGATGGGCCGCACGTACCAGAAGTCGCGCCTCTTTCTCGGGCTCTCGGTCGAGGACAATCTCTATCTCGCGGTGCTCGGCGTGCAGAAGGGGCACCTTCGCCCGATCAGGCTGCGCCGCCGCGACGGCGAGCTGCGCGATCGCGCGCGCGACCTCGCGCGCACCGTCGGGCTCGAGGGACGCGAGAAGACGCTCGTCGGATCGCTCTCGCACGGCGAGCAGCGCCAGCTGGAGGTCGGCATGGCACGCGCCGTCAATCCGACGCTGATGATGCTCGACGAGCCCGCGTCTGGACTCTCACGCGGCGAGCGCGTCGCACTCACCGATTTGCTCTTGCAGCTCGACCCGTCGATCACGCTGATCCTGATCGAGCACGACATGGACGTTGCACTTCGTGTCGCAGAGCGCGTGACGATGATGCACGACGGGCGCGTGATCGTCGAAGGGACGCCCGACGAGATCCGCGCGAACCAGACCGTGCACGACCTCTATCTCGGACGGGGGAACCGGAACGATGGCTGAGCAGCCGCTGCTCGCGATCGAGGCGCTCAACGCCTACTACGGGCGCGCGCAGGCGCTCGAGGACGTGAACGTCGAGATCACGGGCGGCTCCACGTCGGTCATCGGGCGCAACGGCATGGGCAAGACGACGCTCTGCAACGCGATCGTCGGCCTGCCGCCCGCGCGCATCACCGGCTCCATTCGAGACCAGGGCAAGGAGCTCGTCGGGCTCGCGTCGTACAAGGTTGCAAAGCTCGGCATCGGCTACGTGCCGCAGGGCCGGCGCCTGTTCCCGTCGCTGTCGGTCGACGAGCATCTGCGCATGGTCGCGTCGCGCGGCGGCGCGAAGCGCTGGACGGTCGACCGGGCGTACGAGCTCTTCCCGCGCCTCCAGGAGCGGAAGCGGAACGGCGGCGCGCAGCTCTCCGGCGGCGAGCAGCAGATGCTCGCGATCGGCCGCATACTGAGGACCGGCGCCACCCTGCTGCTGCTCGACGAGCCGACCGAAGGCCTTGCGCCGGTGATCGTCCAGCAGATCGGCAGCACGATCAGAAAGCTCAAGGACGAAGGGCTGACGATCCTGCTGGTCGAGCAGAACCTGCGCTTCGCGCAGACCGTCGCGGACCGCCACTACGTCCTGGAAAGCGGGCGCGTGATCGACATGATCCCCAGCGCCGAGCTCGACGCGAACATGCAGAAAGTTCACGAGTATCTCGGGGTGTGATTTCACAAGCGGCAAGCCGCGATTCGGCGACAAGATTGTTCTGATCAGAAGCAGCCACTGGAGAGGAGAACGTCATGAAAGTTCTGAGCAAATTGTGTGTCGCCGTCGCGCTCGCATGCGGCGCGGCCGCCGCGCACGCGCAATACAGCGACAATGTCATCAAGATCGGCGTGCTCAATGACCAGTCGGGCACCTATGCCGACCTCGCGGGCCCGGGCTCGACCGTCGCCGCCCGCATGGCGGTGGAGGATTTCGGCGCCGCCAAGAAAGGCATGAAAGTCGAGATCGTCGTTGCCGATCACCAGAACAAGCCTGAAGTGGGATCGAGCATCGCGCGGCAATGGTTCGACGTCGACAAAGTCGACGTCATCGTCGACGTGCCGACTTCGTCGGTGATGCTCGCGGTGAACCAGATCGCGAAGGAGAAGAACAAAGTCCTGCTGGATTCGACCGGCGGCTCGTCGGACCTCACGGGCAAAGCCTGCACGCCGAACAGCATCCACTGGACTTACGACACGTGGGCGCTTGCAAACGGCACCGGGTCGGCGGTGGTGAAAACGGGCGGCAACACGTGGTTTTTCCTGACCGCCGATTACGCGTTCGGCCACGCGCTGGAGAAGGACACCGAAGCGGTCGTCCTGAAGAACGGCGGCAAGGTCGTCGGCAAGGTGCGCCACCCGTTCCCATCCTCGGATTTCTCGTCGTTCCTGCTCCAGGCGCAGTCGTCGAAGGCCAAGATCATCGGGCTCGCCAACGCCGGCGCCGACACGATCAGCGCGATCAAGCAGGGCGCCGAGTTCGGGATCGTCAAAGGCGGTCAGCAGTTCGCCGGCTTGCTCGTGTTCATCACCGACGTGCACGCCCTCGGCCTCGACAAGGCGCAGGGCCTGCTCCTCACCGAATCGTTCTACTGGGACCTCAATCCGCAGACGCGCAGCTTCTCGCAGCGTTTCGCCAAGCTGCACAAAGGCGCGATGCCGACGATGGCTCAGGCGGGTGTCTACTCGTCGGTGCTGCATTACCTCAAAGCCGTCGAAGCGCTGAAGAGCGACGCCGACGGCGCCAAAGTCGTGGCGAAAATGAAAGAGCTGCCGACCGACGACCCGATCTTCGGCAAAGGCTCGATCCGCCAGGACGGGCGCAAGCTGCACCCGATGTATCTCTTCGAAGTGAAGAAGCCCGCGGAATCGAAAGGTGCGTGGGACTACTACAAGCTGCGCTCGACGATTCCGGCGAACGAAGCGTTCAGGCCGGAGAAAGACGGCGGATGTCCGCTGGTAAAAAGCTGACGCGGAATGATGAACGCGGAATGCGGAATGAAAAGCCCTTGTCGAGTCGGTCCCGGGCCGTGATTCATCATTGCGCATTTCGCATTCATCATTAACGACGTTATGAGCGAGATATTCGGAATTCCGACGCAGGCTCTGTTCGGGCAGCTCCTGATCGGGCTCATCAACGGCTCGTTCTACGCGCTGCTCTCGCTGGGGCTCGCAGTGATTTTCGGGCTGCTCAACATCATCAACTTCGCGCACGGCGCGCAGTACATGATGGGCGCGTTCTGCGCGTGGTTCCTGCTGAAGAAGCTGGGGCTGTCGTACTGGTGGGCGCTCGTGCTCGGCCCGATCATCGTCGGGGCGACCGGCGTGGTTATCGAGCGCTTCATGCTCAGCAAGCTGTACAAGCTCGACCACCTGTACGGCTTTCTGCTCACTTTCGGCCTCGCACTCGTCATACAGGGGTTGTTTCGCCATGAGTTTGGCTCGACCGGACTGCCTTATGCGATACCGAAATCGCTCGAGGGCGGACAGAACCTGGGATTCATGTTTTTGCCGAACTATCGCGCGTGGGTCATCGCCGCGTCGCTGACCGTGTGCCTGGGCACGTGGTTCATGATCGAGAAGACGAAGCTCGGCTCGTACTTGCGTGCAGCGACCGAGAACCGCGAGCTGGTCCAGGCGTTCGGCATCAACGTGCCGAGGATGATTACCCTGACGTACGGGTTCGGCGTCGCGCTCGGCGCTTTCGCCGGCGTCATGGCGGCGCCGATCTACAGCGTGAGCCCGCTGATGGGTGGGGACCTGATCATCGTCGTATTCGCGGTCGTGGTCATCGGCGGCATGGGCTCGATCATGGGCTCGATCGTGACGGGCTTCGTGCTCGGCATCCTGGAAGGGCTGACCAAAGTGTTCTATCCGGAGGCCTCGAACATCGTGATCTTCGTGGTGATGGCGATCGTGCTGATGATCAAACCTGCGGGCCTGTTCGGAACCCAGCGATGACTCCGGGCAGCGAAGCCACCGCAGCCGCCGCAGCCATCGCCGGAGAGGCGCGCCCATCTGCGCGCGTCGACGAAGGCAGGTCCTTGCGTATCGCTTTCGCCGTCATGGTCGCGTTCTTCCTGCTCGCGCCGCTCGCGATCTATCCGATCTTCCTGATGAAGGTGATGTGCTTCGGGCTCTTCGCGTGCGCGTTCAACCTGCTCCTGGGTTACGGCGGTCTGCTCTCCTTCGGACACGCGATGTTCCTCGGCATCGCCGGCTACGTGGCGGCCTACCTGGCCAAGGAAGGTGTCGCGCTCGAAGCGCTGCACATCGGAGCCGTGACCCTCCCGGTCGGCATCTCGTTGCCGCCTTTCACGCCCGAACTGGCGATCCTCTCCGGCAGCCTGGCTGCGGGCGTGCTCGGGGTCCTGGTCGGACTCATCGCCATTCGCCGCCAGGGCATTTATTTCGCGATGATCACACTCGCGCTCGCGCAGATGGTCTATTTCTTCTGCATCCAGGCGCCTTTCACCGGCGGCGAGGACGGCATCCAGGCGGTGCCTCGCGGGAAGCTTTTCGGGCTGATCGATCTTTCGAACATCACTGCGATGTACGCGACCGTCTTCGTCATTTTCGTGAGCGGTTTCCTGCTCATCTATCGCATCATCCACTCGCCTTTCGGCCAGGTGCTCAAGGCCATCAGGGAAAACGAGCCGCGTGCGATCTCGCTCGGTTACGACGCGGACCGCTACAAGCTGCTCGCGTTCGTGCTTTCCGCGACGCTTGCGGGCCTCGCCGGCGCGACCAGTGCGATCGTTTTCCAGCTCGCGGCGCTCAATGCCGTGCACTGGACGATGTCGGGCGAAGTCGTGCTGATGACGCTCGTCGGCGGCCTCGGCACGGTTTTCGGGCCGGTGGTCGGCGCGTTCGCCGTGCTCGGGATGGAGAATTATCTCGCGCAGCTCGGCGCGTGGGTCACGATCGTGCAGGGCGCGATCTTCGTCATCTGCGTGCTCACCTTCCGCCGGGGCATCGTCGGCGAGCTCTCGCGGTGGCTCAGGAAGCCGCTCTGATTTTAGATAATCGACCGGCTCGGGTTTGTCCGGACCGGTCGATGGGCTCAACCAACGGACTCGGGTTTATCCGAGGCCGTCGATAGGCTAAAATCATGGTCTTTCCCGCATTTTCCCCCAGCAATTCACGAGGTAAGTCGATGAAAGTCCTGGTCACGGTCAAACGCGTGATCGACCCGTACGTCAAAGTCCGCGTGAAGTCGGACGGCAGCGGCGTCGAGACCGCCAATATCAAGATGACGATGAACCCTTTTTGCGAAATCGCGGTCGAGCAGGCCGTGCGCATGAAGGAAGCCGGCGTGGTGACGGAGATCGTCGTCGTGTCGGTGGGGGCGCAGCAGTCCCAGGAGACGCTGCGCACCGCGATGGCGATGGGCGCGGACCGCGGTATCCTGGTCGACGCCGGCGTCGACGTCGAGCCGCTCGCAGTGGCCAAGCTCCTGAAGGCGATCATCGCGAAAGAAAATCCGCAGCTCGTCATCACCGGCAAGCAGGCGATCGACGACGACTCCAACCAGACCGGGCAGATGATCTCCGCGCTGATGGGCTGGCCACAGGCGACTTTCATCTCGACGATCACGGTGAACGGGGACACGGCCGACGTCACGCGCGAAATCGACGGTGGGCTGGAAAAGCTGACGATCAAGCTGCCGGCGGTGGTGACGAGTGACCTGCGCCTGAACGAGCCGCGCTACGTCACGCTGCCCAACATCATGAAGGCGAAGAAGAAGCCGATGGAAGTCATCAAGCCGGACGCGCTCGGGGTCGACGTGACGCCGCGCCTCAAGGTCCTGAAAGTGCAGGAGCCGCCGAGCCGCAGCGCCGGGGTGAAAGTCGCGGACGTGAAAGAGCTGGTCGCGAAGTTGAAGAACGAAGCGAGGGTGATCTGATGTCAGTCCTGGTCCTGGCCGAACACGACGGCAAACAACTCAAGCCCGGTGTCACGAACATGCTGACCGCAGCCGCCAAGCTCGGCGACGTCACCGTGCTCGTCGCGGGTACGCAGGCTTCCGAAGCCGCGCAGGCGGCAGCAAAGGTCGCAGGCGTGAAAAAAGTGCTGCTGACCGAAGCGCCGATCTATGAAGGCTCCGCGGCGGAAAACCTCGCGGCGCTCGTCCTGACGATTGCGGAGCAGTACAGCCACATCCTCGGGCCGGCTTCCGCGTTCGGCAAGAACGTGCTGCCGCGAGTCGCCGCATCGCTCGACGTCCAGCAGATCTCCGAGATCAGCGCGGTAGAGTCCCCCGACACCTTCGTGCGTCCGACGTACGCCGGCAACGCGATGGCGACCGTGCAGTCGAGCGATCGCATCAAGGTGATCACGGTGCGCGCGACCGCTTTCGATCCCGCAGGCGAGCAAGGCGCCGCACCCGTCGAAAACCTGGCGCCCGGCCCGGACCTCGGTCTCACCCAGTACAAAGGCTCGGAGCTCTCGAAGTCCGAGCGCCCCGAGCTCACCGCCGCGCGCATCATCGTCTCGGGCGGCCGCGGCATGGGTAGCGCAGAGAACTTCAAGCTCATCGAAGCCCTCGCGGACAAGCTCGGCGCCGCAGTCGGCGCGTCGCGCGCCGCGGTCGATTCCGGCTTCATGCCGAACGAGTACCAGGTCGGCCAGACGGGCAAGATCGTCGCGCCCGAGCTCTACATCGCCGTCGGAATCTCGGGAGCGATCCAGCATCTGGCCGGCATGAAGGACAGCAAAGTCATCGTCGCGATCAACAAGGACGCCGAAGCGCCGATCTTTTCGGTGGCGAGCTACTGGCTGGTCGACGACCTGTTCAAGGCGGTGCCTGAGCTGACGAAGGAATTGTCGTCGTAACCGACGTGCGGTGAACGGTAAACCGTAAACCGGGGGGCCGGACTCCCTTTCCGCATCGCGGAAAGGGAGTTTTCTTTTGTGCGCTCGATTTTGGTTCGCGATAACCGGGCCCATATCCACCGCCATTTACGGCTTACTGTTTACCGTTTACCGTTCACGGCTTGCTGCCCCGCGATTCCGGAGATGACGTAACGATGTCCATCTACAACGCCCCGCTCAAAGACATGCACTTCGCCCTGCACGAGATCGCAGGGCTGAGCGAAGTCCTCTCGCTGCCCGGATTCGAAGACGTCACGCCCGAGCTCGTCGCCGCGGTGCTCTCCGAGGCCGGGAAGTTCGCGCGCGAGGTGCTCGATCCGCTGAATCGCACGGGCGACACGATCGGCGCGCGGCTCGAGAACGGCGTCGTCACCGCGCCCGAAGGCTACCGCGCGGCTTATGCGAAGTTCATCGAGGCCGGATGGAACGGGCTCGGTGCGGATCCCGCCTACGGCGGCCAGGGCCTGCCGCACACCGTCGCGATGGTCGTGCAGGAGATCTGGAACAGCGCGAACATGTCTTTCTGTCTCGCGCCCATGCTGACCTCCGGAGTGCTCGAAGCCTTGAGGCACCACGCCTCGCCCGAGCAGCACGCGCTCTTCAGCCCGAAGCTCACCGCGGGGGAGTGGAGCGGCACGATGAATCTGACCGAGCCGCAGGCGGGCTCCGATCTATCGGCGGTGCGCACGCAGGCGGTGCGCCAAGGCGGCCACTACCTCTTACGCGGCACCAAGATCTTCATCACCTGGGGCGAGCACGACATGAGCGAGAACATCGTTCACCTTGTCCTCGCGCGCACCCCCGATGCGCCCGAAGGCGTCAAAGGCATCTCGCTTTTCATCGTGCCGAAATTCCTGCTCGGGGCCGACGGCAGCGCAGGTGAGCGCAACGACGTGAAGTGCGTGTCGATCGAGCGCAAGTTGGGCATACACGCGAGCCCCACGTGCGTGCTCTCGTATGGCGAGGACAAAGGCGCGGTCGGTCATCTCGTCGGCGAGGAGAACCGCGGCCTCGAATACATGTTCACCATGATGAATCATGCGCGACTCGGCGTCGGCGTCGAAGGGGTCGGACTCGCGGAGCGCGCGTACCAGCACGCGCTCGAGTACGCGAAAACCCGCGTGCAGGGCCGCGTGATGACGAAAATGCGCGGACAGCCTTCCGGCGACCGGGTGACGATCATCCATCACCCCGATGTGAAGCGCATGCTGCTTTCAATGAAAGCGCAGACCGAAGCGATGCGCGCGCTCGCGTACACCGCGGGAGCAGCGCTCGACAAGGCGCGGCGCCATCCCGACCCGGCCGAAAAACGCCGCAGCCAGGCGCTCGTCGACCTGCTCACGCCCATCGTCAAGGGCTGGTGCACCGAGCAGGGCGTCGAAGTCGCCTCGACCGGAATGCAGGTGCACGGCGGCATGGGTTTCGTCGAGGAAACCGGCGCGGCGCAATACCTGCGCGACGCGCGGATCACCACGATTTACGAGGGGACCACCGGGATACAGGCGAACGACCTCGTCGGGCGCAAAGTCGCTTTCGAGAAAGGCGCGACCGCGATGGCGCTGATCGCCGAGATGCGCGCGCTCGACGCGCCGCTCGCAGCGCTGGGCGCTGATTTCAGTGCCGCGCGCAGTAATTTCACCGCTGCGATCGACAGCCTCGAATCGGCGACGCTGTGGGTGGTGGACACGTATTCGCAGTCGCCGAACGCGGTCGCCGCGGTGGCGGTGCCGTATCTCAAGCTCTTCGGCGCCGTCGCCGGCGCGTGGGTCATGGCGCGTTCAGCGATCGTCGCGCGAGAGAAGCTCAAAGCTCCGGAGAGCGATCGCGAGTTTCTGACCGCCAAAATGAATACGGCGCGGTTCTACGCCGAGCACATCCTGCCGCAGGCCCGCGCCCACGCCGACACGGTGATCACCGGCTCGGCGAGCGTCCTCGCGCTCGAGGAAGCGCAGTTCTAGCGCGCTGAGCGCTCAGGATGAGCCCGGGCGGGGCGGCGTCGCCGCGGCGGCTCGCCGCGCCGGGCTCGCGCGCAGCCACGACCCGAGACCCGCAAGCAGCAGCACCAGCAGCGCGATCACGAGGCTCAACGCGGCGACCACGACCGGTGAGCCGCTCTCGAGCGCGTCCGGCTGGTTCTGCGTGAGCCCAGTCGCCTTGATCGCGGCCAGCGCGCCTAGCGGCACCAGCAGATTGTCGAAACCGCGGCTCATCGAAGCTTCGAGCACCGTCGTCGCCATCGCGACGAGCGCCGCGACGGCCGCGCTTTCGGCATTCGATGCCTTGGTGAAGAACGCGAGAGGAATGAAGATGCACGCGAACGCGACGAAGAAGAAAGCGGCACTGCCTTCGAGCGTCTTGTAGTCGTCCCACGTCTGGAAACGGCGCCGCCCGTAGGCGGTCCCGACCAGCGCTGCTGCGGCGTCGGCGAGGGTTAGCACCAGCATCGGTATCGAGTACAGCACCGGGTCGTCGGAGGCGATCACGAAGACGATGCACGTCGCGGTGATGAAACAGAACTCTCCGATCGAGACGCGCGTTATTCCCGCCAGGGAATGCGCGAGCCGGCGCAGGAACGGAAGTCCGATACGAACCCCGAGAAAGCCCGCAATGCTCGCGGCGCCGAGCAGCATCACCGGCCAGACGTTTTCGAAAAGCCACGGAAAGCTGAGGGCGGTAAGTCCGAGGCTGATGTGCAGCCCTTTGCGCAGCACTTCGGGCTGAAGCAGGTGGCCGATGAGGCTGAACACCGCGAGCAGCATGCCGAAGGTCGCCATCACGAGCGCCAGTCCGAGCCACGGTTCAGTCATTTTGCTTCGCCGCGCTCCGCAAAATCCCGGTAGACGACTTGGAGGGAAACCGACGGTTTCCCTCCGAGACCTCCTTTTCTCTGGCGAGCGTTGCTCGCTTTACCAAGCATTGCGGCGGAGTGCGAGGGGGCGATGGCGTACAATCGTTTCGAGTCATTCCGCGAGCGTACAGCACAACGCGCTCCAAAGATAAGGAGAACGTTCGCGGAACGCTCTCCGATGATAAGGATGAATACGTGTCGGTGCTCCTGTTTAGCATCGCTGTGATTGTCGCAGCGTGGACGCTTGCCTACCACCGCGCGGGCGCACCGTTGTGGACTGCAGTCATCGCCGCACTCCTCGGAGGCGCGACGGGAGTCGGTATGTTCGGACATACGGCGCTCACGGTGCTGTGGTCGGTGTTCATCATCGGTGCGCTGCTGCTCAATCCGACGCCGGTTCGCCGTGCGCTGCTGAGCCCGCCGCTGCTGCGTGTTTTCCGGCGCGTGCTGCCCGCGCTTTCTCAGACCGAGCGGGAAGCCATAGAGGCGGGCACGGTCTGGTGGGACGCCGAACTCTTCAGCGGTCGCCCGGAGTGGAAGAAGCTGCTCGCCTACCCGAAGCCCGTCCTCAGCGCGGAAGAACAGGCGTTTCTCGACGGTCCGGTCGAGACCCTGTGCAGCATGGTCGACGAGTGGGAGGTCACGCACGAGCGCTACGACCTTCCGCAGCACGTGTGGGCATTCATCAAGGAGCAGGGCTTTCTCGGGATGATCATCCCGAAAGAATACGGCGGGCTCGGCTTCTCGGCGCTCGCGCATTCGGCAGTGATCGTGAAGCTCACTACTCGAAGCGGAACCGCGGCGGTGTCGGTGATGGTGCCGAACTCGCTCGGCCCCGCCGAACTCCTGCTCCATTACGGCACGGGCGCGCAGAAGGAGTACTACCTGCCGCGGCTCGCCAAAGGCCTCGAGATGCCGTGCTTCGCGCTGACCAGCCCCGAAGCGGGATCGGACGCCGGCAACATCCCCGATTACGGCGTCGTGTGCCGAGGCGAATGGCAAGGCAAGGGCGACGTGCTCGGGATCCGGCTCACGTGGGAAAAGCGCTACATCACCCTCGGACCGATCGCGACGCTGCTCGGCCTCGCGTTCCGTCTTTACGATCCTGACCGGCTGCTCGGCACGAAGGAAGACCTCGGCATCACGCTCGCCCTCATACCGACGCAGACGCCCGGCGTGCAGATAGGCAGGCGCCACATACCGCTCGGCGGAGTCTTCATGAACGGTCCGAACTGGGGCCGCGACGTGTTCGTTCCGCTCGATTTCGTCATCGGCGGCGCGGACTACGTCGGCCAGGGCTGGAAGATGCTGATGAACTGTCTCGCCGCCGGCCGCTCGATCTCGCTGCCGGCCAATTCGGTGGGCATGGCCAAGCTCGCGGCGCGTGCAACGGGCGCTTACGGACGCGTGCGCCAGCAGTTCGGGGTTTCGATCGGCCGCTTCGAAGGCGTCGAAGAAGCGATCGCGCGCATCGCAGGCAATCTGTACATCATGGACGCGGCGCGCGTCATGACGGCAGGGGCGATCGACCTCGGGGAAAAACCTTCAGTCATCTCCGCGATCGTCAAATACCATCTCACCGAGCGCGGCCGCAGCATCATCAACGATGCGATGGACGTGCACGGCGGCAAAGGCATATGCCTGGGCCCCAGCAACTACCTCGGCAGCGCCTACCAGCAGCTGCCGATCGCGATCACGGTCGAAGGCGCGAACATCCTCACGCGCGCGATGATCATCTTCGGCCAGGGTGCGATCCGCAGTCACC
>JAQGMV010000278.1 GCA_028292225.1 Betaproteobacteria bacterium | reverse complement strand
GGGGAAGAGCGCCACCGCGGGAACGCCGAGCTCGACGCAGGTCGCAGCATGCTCGAGCAGCCGGTCGATGGTGTAGCGCATCACGCCCGGCATCGACGCCACGGCCTCGGTCCGCGACTTTCCGTCGATCACGAAAACCGGGTAGATGAGGTCATTCGTCGTCAGCACGTTCTCGCGCATCAGGCGGCGCGAAAAATCGTCGCGCCGCATCCGCCGCATCCGCCGCCGAGGGTATTCACCTAAGGGATACATGATTAATTTCTTGAGGGTTTTTGGGCGGAGACAAGCCACGGGAACTATTCGTAATTATAGTCGTACTATTTTGCAGACGATGTTTCATCGTCTCCCGCTTCTCCTCCCTGAGCGGGCGCCTTAATCCTTATTAAGGCTCTTTGCCCCCGGTTTTACTCCCCTTTAACCGGGGGCTTTTTATTCCCGAGGCCTCGGTGGATTTCCACCGGGGCTCGTCAGTGAATCCCCGGCCCTCGAGCCGGGGATTTTATTTTCGGCCGCAGTTTCGTCGCCGCATCGGTTGTTACTTTAGCCAGCCGTGCACCATATTCTCCGCACTTCGCAGCCCGGTCCCTGTCACCGCGGAAAAAAGTTGAGCGGTTGCGTTGGGAAATTTCGACACGAGCAGCGCCTGCGACTCCCTGAGCGCGAGGTTCGCTTCCTGGCGGTTCAACTTGTCGGCCTTGGTCAGCAACACCAGCACCGGCTGATTCAGCGGCGTGTACCACCCGAGTAGCTGCTGATCGAGCGGCGTCAGCGGGTGTCTGGCATCGACGATGAGCACCAAGCCTTTGAGCGACGTGCGCTCCTGCAGGTAAGCGCTTATTAACATACCCCAGTGCTCGCGCTCCTTCAGCGGCACCTTGGCGTAGCCGTAGCCGGGGAGGTCGACGAGGCGACGGTTGCCTCCGCAGTCGAAAAAATTGATGGTCTGGGTGCGCCCCGGCGTCTTGCTGACGAAGGCGAGCTTCTTGCGGCGGGTGAGCGCGTTGATCGCACTCGACTTGCCCGCGTTGGAGCGTCCGGCAAAAGCGATTTCGCTTCCGATGTCGGGAGGAAGCTCGCGCGGATCGTGCGCTGAAGCAATGAAGCGGGTGCCTTCGAATATTGACATAGGTCTTTGTTATCGCGTCTGAAAGTCATTCATCCGAGCGGCGCTCGGGTGGCGTGCGGGAAGCCGAGTACTATACAATGTCGCGTTTTTCAGCCCCAGCAAATCCCGAGGAGCAAGAATGCACGTACGCCTGATTGCGGCGGCGCTCGCCAGCGCGTTCATTTCAATCGCCGCCAACGCGCAGGTGGCCGTCAAAGGCGATCCGGCCAAGGCGCAGCAGCTCGTCACCCAGGTCTGTGCGGCGTGCCACGGCGCCGACGGCAACAGCGCGATCCCGGCGAATCCGGTGCTCGCGGGGCAGCACGCGGAATACACCTTCAAGCAGCTCAATAACTTCAAGGCCGAAGCGGGCAAAACGCCCGAGCGTCCGAGCCCGGTGATGACGGCGATGGTCGCCAATCTGAGCCGCGACGACATGGCGAACGCAGCGCTGTACTTCGGCGGTCAGGAAGCGAAGCCGGGTGCGGCGCGCAACCCCGAGCTCGTCAAGCTCGGCCAGACGATTTACCGCGGCGGCATCCTGGGCAAGAGCATCGCCGCGTGCGCGTCGTGCCACGGGCCGAACGGCGCCGGGATTCCGGCGCAGTTTCCCCGCGTCGCAGGCCAGCACGCGCAGTACACGAGCGACCAGCTCAAGGCATTTCGTGCAGGCACTCGCGGCAACGACGCCAACCGGATGATGCGGGCGGTCGCGGGCAAGCTGAACGATCGCGAGATCGACGCGGTCGCACAGTACATCCAGGGCCTGCGCTAGATTTTCTCCCGCGGCTGATCCGCTGCTCGCGCGACGCCCGGACTCGAGGGGCGTCAGGCGAGCGTGCCGAAAGCGCTCGCCGCGGCGGCTACGGTCTTCTCGATCTCCGCAGGGCCGTGAGCTGACGATACGAAACCCGCTTCGAAAGCCGACGGCGCGAGATACACGCCTTCGGCCAGCATCGCGTGGAAGTAGCGGTTGAAGCGCTCGGCATCGCACTGCATGACTTCCTGATACGACTGCGGCACCGCATCGCGGAAGTACAGCCCGAACATCCCGCCGACGCTGTGTGCGCAAAACGGGATTCCCACATCGCGCCCCGCCGCGGTGAGCCGTTCGCACAGCAAGCGCGTCGTCGCCGTGAGCTTGTCGTAGAAACCCGGCGCCTGCACGAGCTTCAACGTCGCGAGCCCGGCCGCCACAGCCACCGGATTGCCCGAGAGCGTTCCCGCCTGGTACACCGGACCGAGCGGCGCGATGTGCTGCATGATGTCGCGCCGCCCGCCGAAAGCGCCGACAGGCATGCCGCCGCCGATGACTTTTCCGAGTGTCGTGAGATCCGGCTTGATCCCGTAGAGCGCCTGCGCGCCGCCGAGCGCGACACGAAAACCGGTCATCACCTCATCGAATATGAGCAGCGCACCGAAGCGCGTGCACAAGGCGCGCGCAGCTTCGAGAAACTGCGGCCGCGGCGCGACAAGATTCATGTTGCCCGCGACCGGCTCGACGATCACAGCGGCAATTTCGCTCCCTGCCGTTTCGAAGGCGTGCTCCAGAGCGAGCTCGTTGTTGTAATCGAGCACGAGCGTGTGCATGGTGGTCTCGGCAGGCACGCCTGCCGAGCTCGGCTGACCGAAAGTGAGCGCACCCGACCCCGCTTTGACGAGCAGCGCATCGGCGTGTCCGTGGTAGCAGCCTTCGAACTTGATGATTTTCGAGCGGCCGGTGTACCCGCGCGCCAGTCTGATCGCGCTCATGGTCGCTTCGGTTCCGGAGCTCACCAGGCGCACCTGGTCGAGCGAGGGCACGAGCTTGCACAGGAGCTCGGCCATCTCGACTTCGGTCTCGGTGGGCGCGCCGAACGAAAGCCCTTTGGCCGCTGCGCGCGTGACCGCTTCGATCACCGCCGGATGCGCGTGGCCGGCGATGAGCGGCCCCCACGAGCCGACGTAATCGATGTAGCTCGAGCCGTCGACGTCCCACACGAGCGGGCCTTTGCCGCGCTGGAAGAAAAGCGGCGTGCCGCCGACCGCGCGAAAAGCGCGCACCGGCGAGTTGACGCCGCCGGGGGTGAAAAGCCGGGCGTGGCTGAACAGTTTCTGGCTGTGTTTCATCGGCGAGCCTCGGGATCGAACACGTTTGCGAAACCGTGCGCCGCAGCCTTGACGTCGGCGGCGGCGAACACCGCCGAGATCACCGCGACCGCGTCGGCTCCGGCGTCTATGAGCTCGCGTGCATTATCAATCGTAATACCGCCGATGGCGACGATGGGCACGTGCAGCTCGCGGCGCGCCTCGCGCAGCAGCTCGACCGGCGCGTGCACCGCGCCGGGTTTGACTCGCGACGCAAAGAAACTGCCGAACGCCACGTAATCGGCGCCGCTTGCCTGGGCGGCGCGAGCGAGCTCGAGGCGGTTGTAGCACGACACGCCGATCAGTTTTGCGGCGCCGAGCGTTCGTCGCGCGCTTATCGCCGCGCCGTCCTCGGCGCCGAGGTGAACGCCGGCCGCATCGAGCTCGAGCGCGAGGTCGGCGTGATCGTTGACGATGAGGGCGGCCGCGTGTGCGTCACATAGCGCTTTGAGGGCGCGGCCCTGCTCGAGCCGAAGCTCAGCCGGGGCGGTCTTGTGGCGATACTGGACGAAGCGGGCGCCGCCTTCGAGCGCCGCTTTCACCTGTGCGAGCAGCGTTGCCGTGTGCGCCTCGTCGGGTGTTACGGCGTACAGGCCACGGACTGCGCGGGCACGATCACTGCGATCTGCGCTCACTTCTCGCGCGTGCTGCGGTCGTCCGCAGCTTCTTCCTCGCGAGCCCAGAACAGCCGATCCGGGATGCGTTGGCCCATGCCGGGCCTGAAAGCGGACTTGAGCGTCTGCCAGGTATATTCCTGCGCGTCCTTCACGGCGTCGCCGATGGCAAGGCCGTTCGCGATCGTGGCCGCGATCGCCGAAGCGAGAGTGCAGCCCGAGCCGTGATAGGAGCCGGGAAGCCGCTGCCAGCTGTCGCTACGCAGTATGCCTTCCTGGCCGTAGAGCGTGTTGATCACCTGGGGCGTGTTCTCGTGGGTCCCGGTGACGAGCACGTATTCGCAGCCGCTCGCGATGAGGCGGCTCGCGCACTCCGCAAGATCGGGATCGTCGTCCTCGTCGCTGTCGTCGATCGCAAGCCGTCGCGCTTCCAGGCTGTTGGGCGTGATGATCGTCGTCTGCGGCACGAGCAGCTCGCGCAGCGCGATCACCATCTCCTCGGAGGCCAGCTCGTCGCCACGGCCTGAAGCGAGAACCGGGTCGAGCACGAGCGGAATCTCGGGGTAATCCGAAACGACTTCGGCAATCGCCGCGATCGTCTCGACGCTGCCGAGCACGCCGATCTTGAAAGCCGCGACGGGCATATCTTCGAGCACGCATCGCGCCTGATCCGCGACCCATTCGGCGTCGATCGGGCTCACGTCGTCGACACCCGTGGTGTCCTGAATCGTAATGGCGGTGATTACGGAAAGCGGATGGCAGCCCATGCTCGAGAGCGTCATGATGTCCGCCTGCAGACCCGCGCCGCCGCTGGGATCGGATGCGGCAAAGACGAGCACGATGGGAGGAAGGTCCGGCATGGGAAGGGGGCTGCGAGAACCTCGAGTCGTGGGCTACCCGAGGTGAATCGTTTAAAATCAAATTTTAACCCAATTCCTTCCCCCTTCCTTTCAAAGAGACATGACCCCGGCGGATACCGAAGTATTCAAGACTTATATGTGCCTCATCTGCGGCTTCATCTACGATGAGTCCGCAGGCATTCCCGAAGAAGGAATCGCGCCCGGCACGAAGTGGGAAGATGTTCCGATGAACTGGACGTGCCCTGAATGCGGCGCGCGCAAAGACGATTTCGAGATGATCGAAGTCTAGCGTTTGGTTGCAAGTGTTTAGTGTTAAGTGAAACTCTCGCGGACTAAACACTGCGCACTAAACACTCAACACTGGAGCACGATAGTGCGACTACTCCACACCATGATCCGCGTCGGCGATCTCGATCGCTCGATCGCTTTCTACACCGAAGTGCTCGGCATGCGTCTGCTGCGCAGGTCCGATTACCCGGCCGGGCGCTTCACCAATGCTTTCGTCGGATATGAAGACGAATCCAAAGCCGCGGTGCTCGAGCTCACCCACAACTGGGACACCAAGTCCTATGATCACGGCAATGCTTTCGGTCATGTGGCGGTGCAGGTCGACGATGCTTACAAGGCGTGCGAAGAAGTGCGCAAGCGCGGAGGCAAGGTCGCGCGCGAGCCGGGGCCGATGAAGCACGGGACTACCGTCATCGCATTCGTGGAAGATCCGGACGGTTACAAGATTGAATTCGTTCAGCGCTAAACGCGCTGAGGCCGCGGCGATGAGGCCAGGCGGGCAGAAAACGCCCGCAGCCGCGGCTCGTTGAGCGCCTCGGAGGCAAACCCATGGTTTGGCCGAGACCTTGTATGTTTCGGCTCTCTGCCGACCGCTCCGCCGTCCTGAAGCACACCGCGCCAGCGACGAAGCTCGCTAGCCGGTTCTACGCGTAGAGCGGTAGTCGGCGATGCGGATGAACTCGTCGACGCTCAGTGTCTGCGCACGGGCTTGCGCATCGATACCCAAGGTCTCGAAATCGGCGGGGGTCAAGACACTGCCGAGGGTGTTGCGCAGGGTCTTGCGGCGCTGGGAGAACGCGAGGGCGACGGTGCTGCTGAGAAGCTTTTCGTCGGCAGCGCGGCGCCAGGCACCGGTTCGCGGCGCCATGCGGATCACCGCCGAATCCACTTTCGGCGCGGGCCGGAAAGCTTCGGGAGGAACGGCCAGCACTTTTTCCATCTCGAATCGGTATTGCAGCATCACCGAAAGCCGGCCGTATTCCGACGCACCCGGTGGCGCCGCCATGCGCTCGACGACTTCGGACTGCAGCATCGCGTGTATGTCGTAGATCGCGTCGGCGCTCTGCGTCAGATGGAAAAGTATCGGTGTGGAGATGTGGTACGGCAGGTTGCCGACGACGCGCAGCTTCGGCCCGAGGGCGGCGAAATCGAACTCGAGCGCGTCGCCTTCGTGGATCACGAGCGCGTCGGGCTCGAACTCGGTCTTCAGGCGCGCGACGATATCGCGGTCGATCTCGATCACGTGCAGCGGGCGCACGACGCTCGCGAGGGGCCGCGTGATTGCGCCCAGGCCCGGACCGATCTCGACCATCGCATCGCCCGGCCGCGGGCCGACCGCTTCGACGATGTCGGCAATCGCGGTTTCGTCGACGAGAAAGTTCTGGCTGAAACGCTTGCGAGGCCGATGCGGCATGAGTGGTCTGGCGTTCCGGAGCGGCTCGTGCCGCTCAGGCCTTACGTGCTGCGAGCGTGGCCGCAAGCTCGATCGCTGCGATGAGGCTGCCGACTTGCGCGCGCCCGGTGCCGGCGATGTCCAGCGCAGTGCCATGATCGACCGACGTGCGAACGATCGGCAGCCCGAGCGTCACATTCACGCCTGAGCCGAAGCTCGCGTGCTTGAGCACCGGCAGGCCCTGGTCGTGGTACATCGCGAGCACCGCGTCGGCTTCGCGCAGCTTGTCCGGATTGAACAGGGTATCCGCAGGCAACGGGCCGATCGCGTCTATCCCTGCAGCGCGAGCGGCTGCCAGCACCGGCGCGATCACGTCGATCTCTTCGCGGCCCAGGTGGCCGGACTCGCCGGCGTGCGGATTGAGCCCGGCAACCAGCACGCGGGGGCGCTCGATGCCGAAGCGTCTGCGCAAATCCTCGTGCAGGATGCGCAGCGTCTCACCGACGGTGTCGCGCGTGATCGCCGCAGGCACGTCGCGCAGCGCGAGATGAGTCGTCGCGAGCGCCACGCGCATGCCGCCGCCGACGAGCATCATCACGACACGCGGGGTTCGCGTGCGTTCGGCGAGAAATTCGGTATGGCCGGTGAACGCGACGCCGGCATCGTTGATGACGCCCTTGTGCACGGGCGCGGTGGCCATCGCGTCGAAACTGCCGTCCATGCAGCCGTCGCACGCGACTTCGAGCGTGCGCAGGACATAAGCGCTGTTGGCGGGAGCCAGACGCCCCGTCTCGACCGGCGCATCGGTCGGCACGTGGCGCACCATGAGCGCTCCGGCGCGCGGTTCGGCGTCGCGGTCGAAGTCGAGCAGCTCGATCGGGAGCCTGAGCTCGCGCGCGCGCTGTTTGATGAGCTCGCGGTCGGCGACAACGACGATCCTGGCAGGAAGCGCCTGCCCGGCGAGCATGACGCAGAGGTCCGGACCGATGCCGGACGGTTCTCCCGCCGTCACCGCCACTATCGGGCGCGGCGACGAAGTGTTGAGTGACACCTGGGTCAACCTCGAAGCCTTTAACTAAACACTAAACATTCAAAACTCAAAACTGAACGCTGAGCGCCAGCTCAGCGTTCCTCGAGGCGCATTTCGATGTACGCCCGGTCGCGCAGCTGACGCACCCATTCCTGGTACGCCTCGTCGGACTTGCGGGCGCGCAGCGTCTGGCGAGCCGCGAGGCGCTGGCGGTCCTTCGAGACATCCTGGCTTCCGCGTTCGAGGACCTGGATCAGGTGCATTCCGAAAGGAGACCTGACCGGGTCGCTGATCTCGCCGATCTTCAGGCGATCCATCTCGCGCTCGAACTCGGGAACGGTGTCGCCCGGGAGGATCCAGCCCAGGTCGCCGCCGCGGGACGCGCTCGAGTCCTCGGAGTGTACGCGGGCGAGCTCGGCGAAGTCCGCCTTGTTGTCCAGCCTTTCCTTCAGCACACGCAGGCGGTTGCGCGCGTCGGTCTCGGACACGAGCTCGTTCGTCTTGATCAGGATGTGCCTCGCGCGAGTCTGCTGGACGCTGTTTGCGCTCATCGCCTGCGCGGTTCCCCGGCGCTCGTTCAGCTTGACGATGTGAAAGCCGTTGGGGCTGCGCAGGACCGGGCTGACGTCGCCCGGTTTCATCGTCTTGATCGCTTCGTAGAAGATGGTGGGCAGGCGGTCCCCGGGGCGCCAGCCCATCGCGCCGCCCTGCAGCGCGTCCGGCGCTTCGGAGTACGACGCCGCGATCTCGCGGAAGTCACTGCCCTTGAGGAGCTGGGCGAGCGCCTGCTCGGCGCGTGCACGCCGCGCCTGCACCTGTTCGGGGCTCGCGTTCTCCGGGACGACCACGAGGATGTGCGCGAGATTGACTTCGTCGGCGCTCCCCTCGCGCTGCTCGCCCGCCAGCAGCGCATCGATCTCGCTTTCGGTGACGACGATCTTGTTGTCGACTTCGCGCTCGCGCAGGCGCGCCATCAGGATTTCGGCGCGGATGTCTTCGCGGAATTTGGAATACGGCACGCCGTCGCGCTCGAGCGTGTCGCGAAGCGTTTGCAGCGAAAGCTTGTTCTGTTCGGCGATGCGTTGAATCGCACGCTCGAGATCGGCGTCGTCGACGCGAACACCCGTCTCCTTCGCGAACTGCACCTGCACGCGGTCGCCGATCATCCGCTCCAGGAGCTGTTTTTCCACGACCGGGCGCGGCGGCGCGGCCGTGCCCTGCTGCGCGAGCTGTTTCATCGCGATCCTCGCGCGCTCGTCGAGATCGCGGGCGGTGATCGCTTCGTCGTTCACGACCGCGACGATACGATCGAGCACGACCGGCTGGCGGGCCCGGGAGGGAGTGGAGGTCCCCGGCGCAGTGTCGGTCTTGGCGGGGCTCGGCGGGCTCGAGGTCTGCGCGTAGGCGCAGGGTAGCGCGAGCGCGCAGAGCGTGATGACGGCGAAGGCCAGGCGTTGCAGCGCGGTGTCGCGCGTAGACAGTCTCATGGATGAACAGTGTGGTAAGTCAAAGGCCGGGCTCAGCGGCCCGGGACGTAGTAGTCGTCGGTCCCCGGCGAGCGCGGGTCGGGGCGAGTATACCCGCCCACGTTGCGCCTTAGGACGTCCAGCGGGTTGGAGCCGATGCGGGACACGCCGTTCAATTCGAGCTGCAGGAAGACCGAGGAGCTCACCGCATTGAGCGCGGTTGCGAAGCGGTGGCCGACCGCGCGGAAAGTCCAGCAGCCGCCGTCGTATTCGAAGCCGGCGAGCGCTTCGAGCGTGCGCTTGTCCAGCATCGAATAGTTCCAGCGTCCAACGACCGTCCAGTTGGCAGCGACCGGCCACTGGAACGAGATGTCGGTCTGGCGGATCAGGTCGATCGTGCTGCGGTAGGCGAGGTTCAGCACTTTTCCGGGCGCAGGCTGGTAGCGCGTGGCGATGTTCGCTTTCTGGGTCTGGCTGCGGTCGGTGCTGTACTGCCAGCCCATCTCGGCGGTCCAGCGCGGGAGGATCGTCCCGCTCACCGCGGCGAGCAAGTCCGAGCTCGCGGTGGTGTCCGGCCGCGGCGCGACTCCCGGAAGCGTTACGCGCTGCCCGCTGAAATAGTAGCGCTGGGCGAGGGCCACCCGCAGGCGCTCGATGCCGCTGTCCGGATGAATGAGACGCGAGGTCACGCCGAGGGTCACCTGGTTCGCATCGCTGATCCGGTCGTTCCCGCTGAACTGGTTCTCGCTGAATATCGTCGCGAAGCTGACGTCCTGCTGCCCGCTCTCGAAATTCGGGATGCGGCTCTGGTCGCGGTAAGGGATGTAGACGTAAAACAGCCTCGGCTCGAGGGTCTGGATGAAAGGCAGGCCGGTAAATCTCGTGTCGCGTTCGAACACCAGACCGCTGTCGGCGGTGAATATCGGCAGCGTGCGCGTGGTGTCTTCGAAACCGACCGTGTTGTTGTTCACCAAGTAACGGCTCGCGTGGACGCCGATCTTGGGCGTGAGGTAAGCGTACGAACTCTGGAGCGGGAACGACATGCTCGGATACGCGAGCAGTCGCTTGCCGCTCGTGAGGGTCGGGTGCTGGAAGTCGACGTAGCTCGTGAGCAGATCGATGTCGCTTTTGAGCAGGTCCTGCCGGGAGCCGGTCAGCGAGAGCTGCGGCATCCGGTTGTAAGGCGGGGTGATCGGCGCCGCCGGATCGGTCTGCAGGGTCTGCCATTGCTGCGCGAGCGCCGAGAAGGTGTAGGTCCCGTCGCCCCACTTGCCGGTGCGCGCGAGGATACCTTCGTTCGGCAGAGTGGTGCTCGAGGTGACCGCGACCAGGGTCGACAGATCGGTGAAGTAGCGGTCGTCCGACACCCGGTTTATGTTGATCGCGCCGGTCCAGCCGTCGTTGAACGTCTGCGCGTGCTTGAAGAAATAGCCGTGGCGCTCGCGTCCGGCCACGCGGTCGTCGGGCATGATCTCGAGGCGGGCCTCGCCGCGATAGTTGGTGTCGAGATAGCGGAACTCGCCCCCGAGCTGCAACCCGCGTTTTGTCATGATTCGCGGGTACAGGGTCGCATCGCGATTGGGCGCGATGTTCCAGTAATACGGTAGCGTGATCTCGGTCCCGGTATTGGTCGCGGTTCCGTAATGCGGTGTGAGCAGCCCGGACTTGCGCTGCTGGTGCAGCGAGAACGAGATATACGGCGTGTAGAAGATCGGCGTGTCGAGGAAGACGATGCTCGCGCCGCGAGCGACGCCCAGATCGCGGTTCTTGTCGATGTCGAGCTCGTTCGAGCGGATGAACCAGTCGTCGTTGCCCGGCCCGCAGGTCGTATAGCTTGCCTTCTCGAGCTTGTAGAGGTCCGGGCCGTCGAAGATCACGCGCTCGGCGCTGCCGCGCGATTCGATCGGTGCTTCCGGCGGCCTGGCCGAGGACAGCGGCGGCGCGGTGGTCAGCGCGGGTGAGCCTGGCATCGCGGGGCCTCGAGGCTCACGGGGAACCGGCGTGAAGCGGAAGGTCGGCTTCTCCATGAAGCCGCGCTCGGTGCCCATGTTGAACCGCAGGTGCTCGCCTTCGAGCACGTCGCGCTGGTATTCGAACCGGACGTTCCCGGACACATCGGCTTCCTGGCGCTGGGCGTCATAGGTCAGGCGGTCGGCGAATACCGACTGGCCGGCGCGTCGGAGCTGCACGTTACCTTCGGCACGCGCTTCCTTGTCTGTTTGCCCTTCGAGCGTGTCGGCCTCGATGAATACCGGGATGGGCTCTTCGCGCGCTGCGGGGAGCGACAGGAGCGAGCGCTGCGGCTTCAGGATGATGCCATCCTCTGCCGCAGTGGCGAGCATCGGCATTGCACAGAGCACGGCGAACGTGATGCGCTTTTTCGGTATTCTGTGCATCGGGGACGAAGCGTGAGGGGTGGTAAAATCGCATAATTCACTGCCGAAGGCAATTCGCGTTGTCACCCGCACTTTCCAGTGTCGACCGGCGCTTCGACGAGCTTCGTGTCTGGGTCTCAGAAAGCCTGGCCGCCCTTCACGCCACGTCCGGCGTCACTCCCGAGGCCACTTTCGAGCGCGCGTCCGAAGATGCGAGCTTCCGCCGCTACTTCAGGGTCCGCGCCAACGGCGCCACGTGGATCGCCATGGACGCGCCTCCCGAGCGCGAAGACTGTGCGCCTTTCATTAAGGTCGCCGCGCTCATGCTCGAGGCGGGCATGCACGTGCCGCAAGTGCTCGCGCAGGATCCCGAGCGCGGTTACCTGCTGCTCACCGATCTGGGCACCACGACCTATCTCAAGGCGATCGACGAGCAGAACGCCGACGCGCTTTTCAATGACGCGATCGATGCACTCATCAAGTGGCAGCTCGCGAGCCGTCCCGGTGTCCTGCCGCCCTACGACCAGGCGCTGCTCACTCGCGAGCTCGAGCTCTTCCCGGAGTGGTATCTCGGCCGGCACCTGGGCGCCCCGCCCGAGCCGCGGCAGCGCGAGCTTCTCGACCGCGTGTTCTGCAAGCTCGTGAGCTCGGCCCTCGCGCAGCCGTGCGTCTACGTGCACCGCGATTACATGCCGCGCAACCTCATGCTGAGCACGCCGAATCCCGGCGTGCTCGATTTCCAGGACGCGGTCTATGGGCCGATCACCTACGACGTGGTGTCGCTCTTTCGCGATGCGTTCCTGAGCTGGCCCGAGGAGCGGGCGCTCGACTGGGCCGTGCGCTACTGGGAGCGCGCGAAACGCGCAGGGCTTCCTGTGGGCGATGATTTCGGCGCGTTCTATCGCGATTTCGAGTGGATGGGGCTGCAGCGGCACATCAAGGTGCTCGGCATTTTCGCGCGCATCCACTACCGCGACGGCAAACCCGGGTACCTCGAAGACACGCCGCGCTTCCTGGCGTACGCGCGCCACGTCGCCGAGCGCTACGCCGAGCTTCGCGAGCTGACGACGCTGCTCGATGAGATCGAAGCGCGCGCGCCGCAAACGGCGTATTCGTTCTAGGCCGCCATGAAAGCGATGATCCTCGCAGCCGGGCGCGGCGAACGCATGCGGCCGCTGACCGACGCCACGCCCAAGCCGCTGCTGCCCGCCGCAGGCAAGCCGATCATCGTACGGACGATCGAAGCGCTCGCGCGCGCGGGCTTCAGCCAGCTCGTCATCAACGTGTCGCACCTGGGCGAGCAGATCGAAGCCGTCCTCGAAGACGGGCGCCGCTGGGATGTGAGCATTCGCTATTCGCGTGAGGCCGAGCCGCTGGAAACCGCCGGCGGCATCGCCACGGCCCTGCCGCTGCTCGGGCGCGAGCCTTTCATCGTGGTGAACGGCGACATCTATACCGATTTTGATTTCGCGACGCTGCGCGATTTCGGCCGCGCACCCTTCGAGCCCCTCGCGCATCTCGTGATGGTCGACAATCCTGCGCATCATCCCGCCGGCGATTTCGCGCTTCAGGACGGCCGCATCGGCTGCGCCGGTGCCCGGTATACGTTCAGCGGCGTGGGCGCATACCGGCCCGCGCTTTTCGAATCGGTCGCGCCTCACACCAAAGCGCAGCTCGCCAGGCTGCTGCGCCCGCAGATCGAAGCCGGGCGCGTGAGCGGCGAGCATCATCGGGGGCAGTGGTCCGATATCGGCACGCCGGAGCGCCTGCGCGCGCTCGAAGACGTGCTCACCCACGGTGCTCACTTACGTACTAACCGAGTGAAGGCTGACTGATGGATGCATCCGTATACGCGGCGCGACGCGCACGCCTCGCGCGGCTAATGAAGCACGGCGTCGCGGTGATCCCCACCGCGCCCGAGCGCACCCGCAATCGCGACGCGCAGTACCCGTACCGCTTCGACAGCTACTTCTATTACCTCACAGGTTTTCGCGAGCCCGACGCGGTCCTGGTCGTGATCG
>JAQGMV010000249.1 GCA_028292225.1 Betaproteobacteria bacterium | reverse complement strand
CGCATCAGACGCTGCTTATCCTCGACTTTACGAATTCGACCGCTTCGGCGAGCGCCACCGGCTGTGCCTTGGCCTCGCGCCTGCCCTGATATTCGACGTTGCCTTCCTTCAGACCCCGGTCGCCGATCACGAGGCGGTGGGGGATGCCCACGAGCTCCATGTCGGCGAACATGATACCCGGACGCTCGTCGCGGTCGTCAAGGAGTACTTCCACACCTGCCGCACTCAGGTCCGCATGGATGCGCTCGGCCGCTTCCCGCACCGCCTGGCTTTTTTTCAGGCCGATAGCGACCACGCCCACTTCGAAAGGCGCCATCGCCCGCGGAAAGATGATGCCGCGCTCGTCGTGGTTCTGTTCTATTGCTGCGGCGACGACGCGGGTGACCCCGATTCCGTAACACCCCATTTCCATGACCCGGGACTTGCCCGACTCGTCGAGGAAAGTGAGATTCATCGCGCTCGAATACTTCGTGCGCAATTGGAAGATGTGTCCGACTTCGATGCCGCGGCAAAGTTCAAGCGTGCCCTTGCCGTCGGCGGCTGCGTCCCCGGCGACGACGTTGCGTATGTCCGCCACTCCAGGTTCCTCGAAATCCCGGCCGATATTCGCGCCGGTGTAGTGCTGATCGTCCTCATTGGCCCCGGTCACGAAATCGGACATCGCCGCCACAGACCGATCGGCGATGACCTTGCCCTTGAAGCCGACCGGTCCCAGCGACCCCCCCGCTGCGCCGAAAGCCGCCTTCACGGCGTCAGGCGAGGCGAACCGGACCGGCGCGGCGACCGCCTCGAGCTTGCCCGCCTTGATGAGGTTGAGCTCGTGGTCGCCCCGCAGCAGCAGCAGCACCGGCGCGCCCTCGGCGCCGTCGACCACCACAGCTTTTACGGTCTTTTTCGAGTCGATCTTGAGCAATGCGCAGAGCTCGGCGATCGTCTTGACCCCCGGGGTGTGCACTTTCGTCAGGGCTGCGCCAGGCGCCGGCCGCGGGGCAGCAGGCGCGACGGCTTCGGCGAGTTCGACGTTCGCGGCGTAGTCCGAGCCCGGGCAGTACGCGATCGCGTCCTCGCCCGAGTCCGCAAGGACGTGAAATTCGTGGGACCCGGTTCCGCCGATGCTGCCCGTATCCGCCGCCACCGCGCGGAATTTGAGGCCGAGCCGCGTGAAGATGCGGCTGTAGCAGTCGTGCATTTCGCGGTAGATCGCGTCGAGGCTCTCCTTGTCGGCGTGGAACGAGTACGCGTCTTTCATCAGGAACTCGCGGCCTCGCATGACGCCGAAGCGCGGGCGGATCTCGTCGCGGAACTTGGTCTGGATCTGGTAGAAATTGAGCGGCAGCTGGCGGTAGCTCTTCACCTCGCGGCGCACCACGTCGCTTACCACCTCCTCCGCGGTCGGCCCGTAGCAGTAATCGCGCTGGTTGCGGTCCTTGAACCGCAGGAGCTCGGGGCCGTATTGCTCCCAGCGGCCGGATTCCTGCCACAGCTCGGCCGGCTGGACCGTCGGCATCAGCAGCTCGACTGCGCCGCTGCGGTTCATCTCCTCGCGGATCACGGCTTCGACTTTGCGTAACACCCGCAGGCCCAGCGGCATCCAGGTGTAGATGCCGCTCGTCAGGCGCTTGACGAGCCCCGCGCGCAACATCAGCTTGTGGCTGATGACCTCGGCTTCCGAAGGGGCTTCCTTGAGCGTCGAAATGAAGAACTGCGAGCTTCGCATGTCTGTTACGTGTGGCGAAAAACCCTTATTCTACCGGACCTTGAAAGAACCCCCGCGCATTGCAGCATGAAATTACTGGCGAACTGGCGAGCCCGCAAATCCGCGGACGACGCCGAGACGGTTTACATCAGCGAACGCCACGGCGTGCGCTCGCTGCACATCGGCAGCGACACCGTCCAGAGCTCGATGCGGCTCGCCAAGCCGAACGATCTCGAGCTCTCGTATACGCGCAGCATGATGGGCTTTCTCCTGTTCGTGTCGCCGCCTTCGGAGGTTCTTATGATCGGACTGGGCGGGGGGTCCTTGGCCAAGTTCGTCTACCATGAGCTTCCCGGCGCGCGCACCCGCGCCGTCGAGGTGAATCCGCGGGTCGTCGCGATCGCCCGGCAGTACTTTCAGGTTCCCGAAGAGGGCGAGCGTTTCGAAATCGTGACCACCGACGGCGCCGAATACGTCGAGCGCGGGGATGTGAGCGCCGACGTCGTCCTCCTCGACGGCTATGAGGGTGATTCGCACGTCGAGGCGCTCGCGACCTTCGATTTTTACAAGGCGTGCCGGATGCGCTTGCGGCCCGGCGGCGTGATGGCCGTCAATCTGTGGGGCCGCGACAAGCTTTTCTACACGCTGGTCAAGCGCATCGAAGACGCGTTCCCCGGCGGCTTACTGTGTCTGCCCGCGGAGCGGCCCGGAAACGTGGTCGTGTTCGGTTTCGAGCGCAAGCGCCCCATCCTGTCGTGGGTGACCCTGGCGAGCCGCGCTCGCGAGCTCGAAGCGCAGTACGGGCTGGAATTCCCCAAGTTCGTGGAAAGCCTGAAGAAGATGAACCCACACGACACCGATTATCTGTATCCCTGATGCGCGGCGCCTGAGCGGCGAGGTAGGGGCCGCAACGCCGGTTGAGCGACAGGGACCGCGCCGTCGCACGGTCGACGGATCCCGAATTTTGGCGGAGATAATGCGGCCGGCATTCGGGATCCGGGCAGTCCTCAGCGGCGCATCGTTCCGCCGGCGTTCCCGACGAGGCCGCCGCCGTCATGACTCACGATGCCCGCAGCGTCTCTGCTGATGACGCCGTTGCTGCCGTTCGGCTTGATAACGGGAGCCGCCGGAGCAGCCACTTTCGGTGCCGGTTGCGCTGCCGCGGGTTGCGCGTTCGCGGGCTTTTTGTAGTGCGGGTAGTCCGGTCCGTTGTTGTTGTCCCAGGCGGCGCAGCCCCATTCCAGCTGGTTGACGACGCCATTGCAGCCTTTGGCACTCGCTTCGTTGCTGCTGCTCAGGAGAAAGACGCCGGTGGCCAGTCCGAGTACCGCTGCCATCCCTGCCGACATTGCTTTGTTCTTGGTCATGTTTCCCTTTGATTGGAGAAGTCCGCAGCAGGTGCCGCGCACTCGAGGCACTTTAAACGGGTGGCGCGTCCTCGGCAATGCGCTTCTGACACAAGCGCTTGCGCTCGTGCGCGTCGGCGAACTCGTCTCGGCATGCGCAAAGCCCAGTAGACTAGAAGCTCAACCCACGAACCTGGAGATTCAGGAATGCAAGCAGCTGTTGTCGCCCGAACTGTGCTGGTTTTGTTCGCAATGGTAATCGCGGTATCGCAGGGCATTCTCGCAACGCCGGCAGCGGCTGCGGACAGTGCTCCGACGCAAGCCGACGTGGAGAAGGTCCTCAAGAGTGTCTGGGACAAGCCCGCATCGTCTTTGAATGCGAGGAGCGCATTGACCTTGAACTCGGTCAAGTTCGGCAGATCCGCCAAGGCCACAAAGCAGGAAGTGCAGGTCGAAGGGATCCCCGACAACGCGACGGTGACGCCTGCGATAGTCGACTTCACGGTGCGCACATACAACACGGGGGAGACCCAGGCGCTGCGCCGAGTGCGCGAGGCGCGCGTCTACAAAGACAAGATGAACGAATGGGCCGTCATGACGGGCTCGCCGAAAGGCGAAGATGTCCGTACACGCGAACCCATGGCAAAGTGACGCAGCCGGAAACGCAAACTGCGGGGACACGGGGTTACACTGGGCCCCGACTGCGGACGGACGCTGCCCAAATCGTTGAAGGTTCTCAGGATCGGGCCGAAATTTGCCGCGCAAGCCGCATTATGAAAAAATCCTGAAAACTGACCAAGTTAGGGGTAAACGACATGATCGATCGTGACGGTTACCGCCCCAACGTAGGCATTATCCTTTGTAACGGCAAGGACGAAGTTTTCTGGGGCAAGCGGGTTCGCGAGCACTCGTGGCAGTTTCCGCAGGGCGGCATCAAGCCGGGCGAGACGCCGGAAGTCGCGATGTATCGCGAGTTGCAGGAGGAAGTAGGCCTGACTTCGCAACATGTGAAAATCCTCGGCCGCACCCGGGACTGGCTGCGCTACGAAGTTCCCGACCAGTGGATCAAGCGCGACTGGCGCGGCAACTACAGGGGCCAGAAGCAGATCTGGTTTCTGCTGCGGCTCGTCGGGCGCGACTGCGACGTGTGCCTGCGGGCGAACGAGAAGCCGGAATTCGACGCGTGGCGGTGGAGCGATTACTGGGTGCCGATGGAGGCGGTGATCGACTTCAAGCGGGAGGTCTACCAGAAAGCGCTGAACGAGCTCGCGCGCTACCTGCGGCGTAAAGCCGATTGCCGCGCCTGTCCGAATGCGGGCGAGCAGCCTCAACTTTTCCGCGGCTGAAGCGCCGTTTCCGCGGCGCTTCAGCTCTGCAACCAAACCGCAGCCTGGGGAGTTTTCATGGTGCTTCGCGATTACGCACCTCTGTCTTTCACGCTGCTCCGGGCCGGCAGCGGTTACGCGCAGCCCACGCAGGTCGTTCCGGAGCGGGTGACGCTCGAGGATCCGGCGCTGAGCGTCATGACCGATCTGCGCTCGGTCAGTGCAGTCATCATTCTGTCCGGCGACAGCGTCGAGGAGGCGCATCGCCGCATGATCCAGCGCGGCGTGAGACTGCTGCTGGTGGTCGACCAGAACCGTCAGGTCGTCGGCGTCATTACCGCGACCGATATCCTGGGCGAGAAGCCGATGCAGGCGGTGACGCAGCGCGGGATCCGCCGCGAGGAGCTGCTCGTGCGCGACATCATGACGCCGCAGGAGCGACTCGAGGCGCTCGACCTGGAGGATGTGCGCGCGTCCCGTGTCGGACATGTCGTCGCGACACTGAAGCAGTCGGGGCGTCAGCACGCGGTCGTCGTCGAGTACGACGCGGCGCGGCGCCACGTCGTGCGCGGATTGTTCTCGGCGACCCAGGTCGCCCGGCAGCTCGGCGTCGCGATCCTCACCAGCGAAATCGCCCGCACGTTCTCCGAAATCGAGGCGCAACTCGCGCGCTAGCACGCGGCTTGCTGGGTGCATGCCAAAGTCGCACCGTAATCGGTGCGCTGTAAGGCACAATAACGCAGACCGTCCTTCAACTCGGAGAGTGCCATGCCGCAGGACAACGCGCTCCTAGGGCGCATCGAGCAGCGGATACGCGATCTCGACGTGCCGCTCGCCATCACGTTGTGGAACGGTCGTCGGGTCACGCGGGCGGACCCCGCGGCGGTCAACGTCACGATCCGCTCGCCGAAGGTGCTCGCCTCACTCGTGCACCCGACCATGGGCAAGCTCGCCCGCTATTACGTCGAAGAGGATCTCGACGTCGAGGGGGAGGCGCGGCAGGTCATCCGGGTGAGCGAAGCCCTTTCCGGCAGTCCCGCGACTGCGTCGGGCAACGGCGCCACAGCGCGGCTGCGCCGCCTTTTTGCGCATACGCGCGGGTTCGACAGCAAGGCGATCCGCCGTCATTACGACGTCAACGACGATTTCTACGGGCTGTGGCTCGATTCGCGGCGAGTCTACTCGTGCGCCTATTTCAGGCGGCCTGAAGACACCCTCGAGCTCGCGCAGGAGCAAAAGCTCGACCATATCTGCCGCAAGCTCATGCTCAAGCCCGGTGAGCGGTTCCTCGATGTGGGCTGCGGATGGGGAGCGCTCGTCATGTGGGCCGCGGAGCGCTACGGGGTGCGCGCGACCGGAATCACCCTTTCGCAGAACCAGTACGAATACGCGAACGCGCAGATCCGCGCGCGCAATCTCCAGGACACGTGTGAAGTGAAGCTGATCGATTATCGCGACGTGCCCGAGGACGCGCCTTACGACAAGATCGCGAGCGTCGGCATGTTCGAGCACGTCGGGCGCAAGAATTTCGGGGTGTACTTCGGCAAGATCTTCCGGCTTCTCAAACCCGGCGGCGTCGTGCTCAATCACGGGATCACGCTCAATTCGGTCGACGCGGAGGAACTCGGCGGCGACATCGGGTCGTTCATCGACGAATACGTTTTTCCGGGAGGCGAGCTCTCCCACATCTCGCGCGTCATGCAGGCGATGTCGGCGCAGGGTCTCGAGAGCTGGGACGCGGAATGTCTGCGCCCGCACTACGCGCGGACGCTGTGGCATTGGGTCGACCGGCTCGAAGCGAATCGGGATGCGGCGCTCGCGTCGGTCGGTGAGAAGGCTTATCGCATCTGGCGTATTTACATGGCAGGTTCTGCGCACGCTTTCGAGCGCGGCTGGATGTCGGTGTACCAGGTGCTCGCGGGAAAACCCGCGGCTGACGGTAAGCTCGGCCTGCCTTCAACACGGGAGTACATGTATGCGCTTTAAAAGCGCCGCGTGCCTGCTCGTGCTCGCTGCCCTCTCCGGACAGGCGAGCGCGCAGTGGCGCGAATGGGATGCGGAGTTCGACGAGGAAAAAAAAGGCTGGAAGGAGATCCAGGCACAGATTCCGGTGTACCCCAAGGCCGGGAGCCTTGTGCTCGTGAAGACCGGAAGCGCGACTTCGCACCGCTTTTACGTCGACACGAGTTCGATCTCGGTCGGCGAAGACCAGGTGGTGCGATTTACGGTCGTCACCAAAACGTCAGGGGGGGCGACGAACGTGACCTTCGAAGGGATGCGCTGCGAGACTCGCGAGCGCAAGCTCTACGCTCTCGGGCATGCCGACGGCACGTGGGTGCGGGCGCGCAACACCGATTGGCAACGCGTGGTGCTGCGCGACCTGACGCCTTACCACCACACCCTGTATACCCAGTATTTCTGTCTGGAGCGGACCCGACCCACGCCGGTGCGGATCGCGATCGACGCGCTGAAACAGGGGCGGGGACTGAACCCGGGCTCGACCACTGAATGAGCGCCCGAATGGCCAGCCCTCGGGCTTACAGCAGCACGAGGTTGTCCCGGTGGATGAGCTCGGGCTCGTCGACGTAGCCGAGCTTCGCTTCGATCTCCGCGGTCGGCGTGCGCAGGATGCGCCGGGTCTCCGCCGAGTTGTAGTTGACCAGCCCCCGCGCGATCTCGAGCTGCGCCTCGTCGAGGCAGCTCACGACTTCGCCGCGCTCGAATTCTCCCGAGGTTTCGAACACCCCGATCGGGAGCAGGCTCTTGCCGTCGACCTTCAGCGCTTTCACCGCGCCCGCGTCGAGTGTGAGACGACCGCGCACCTGAAGGTGGTCGGCGAGCCACTGCTTGCGCGCGGCGAGCGTTGCGCGCTCCGCGGTGAGCTGGGTGCCGATCGCTTCGCCGGAGGCGAGCCGCAACAGCACGTCGGGCTCGCACCCTGAGGCGATTACGGTGTGGGCGCCGCTCCTCGCTGCGCGCTCGGCCGCAAGCACTTTGGTAAGCATGCCGCCGAGCCCGATCGCGCTTCCGGCGCCGCCCGCCATCGCCCGCAGCGCAGGATCGCCGGCGCGTCCTTCCGCCACGAGCTGCGCGTCCGCGTGCTTGCGCGGATCGCGATCGTAAAGCCCGGTCTGGTCGGTGAGGATGACGAGCACGTCGGCTTCGATGAGATTGGTCACGAGCGCGCCGAGCGTGTCGTTGTCGCCGAACCTGATTTCGTCGATCGCGACGGTATCGTTCTCGTTGATGATCGGGATCACGCCGAGACCGAGCAGAGTGCGCAGAGTCGATCGCGCATTCAGATAGCGCTTGCGGTCCGCGAGGTCCTCGTGGGTCAGCAGCACCTGGGAAGTGATGAGACCGTGCTCGCGAAAGCACGACTCGTACACCTGGATGAGCCCCATCTGTCCGACGGCTGCGGCCGCCTGGAGCTCGTGCACCGCGTGCGGCCGGCGCTTCCATCCGAGGCGCTGCATGCCTTCCGCGATCGCCCCGCTGGAGACCAGCACGATCTCGCGACCCTGCAAACGCAGGGCTGCGATCTGCTTCGCCCAGCGCGCAAGCGCCGCCCGGTCGAGCCCCTGGCCTTCGTTCGTGACCAGGCTGCTGCCTACTTTGACGACGAGCCGTTGTGCGGATTTGACGATAGACGACATGACGAGAAAGCCCTGCTTTACGCCCCGGGCGTGAGGTGCCGCTTTACAAGCCGCCGGTCGCGGTCGTGCTGCGATCCGCAGCGGCGGCCGGCGCATCGTCCGCCGCGTCGGCCATTTTTCGCTGCTCGTCGAGGTAATCCATGATCGCGTAGACGAGCGGGCGGCAGCCTTCTCCCGTGAGCGCCGAGATGATAAAGGTTTTCCCTTTCCATCCCAACTTGCGAACGAAAGCACGCAGCGCTTTTTCGCGTGTCTCCTCGGGCAGTAGGTCGGACTTATTGAGGATGAGCCAGCGCGGCTTGCGAAAAAGCTCGACGTCGTACTTCTTGAGCTCAGCGACGATCGCTCTGGCGTCCTTGATCGCATCCGCCCCTTCTTCCATCGGCGCGATGTCGACGAGGTGGAGCAGAAGGTGGGTTCGCTGGAGGTGACGCAGGAACTGGTGTCCGAGCCCCGCACCTTCCGCGGCGCCTTCGATCAGTCCCGGAATGTCAGCGATCACGAAGCTGCGGCTTTCGTCGACGCGTACCACCCCGAGGTTCGGATGCAGCGTCGTGAACGGGTAATCCGCGACCTTGGGGCGCGCAGCCGACACCGAACGGATGAACGTCGACTTGCCGGCGTTGGGCATGCCCAGCAGCCCGATATCGGCGAGCACTTTCAACTCGAGCTTCAGCTTCCGGGTCACACCTTCCTCGCCCACGGTGAACTGGCGCGGCGCGCGGTTGGTGCTCGACTTGAAGTGCAGATTGCCGATGCCGCCCTTGCCGCCTTTGGCGATGAGGGCGCGCGCTTCGTGGTGGGCGAGGTCGGCCACGAGCTCGCCGGTCTCGGCGTCGGAGATGACGGTCCCAACGGGGAAACGCAGGACGATGTCTTCAGCCCCGCGGCCGTAACAGTCCGCACCCTGGCCTTTCCCGCCGTTCTTCGCGCGATGGATACGGGCGAAGCGGTAGTCGATCAGGGTGTTGATGTTGCGATCGGCAAGGGCGTAAATGCTTCCGCCGCGACCGCCGTCGCCGCCGTCGGGCCCGCCCCGCGGCACGAATTTTTCGCGGCGGAAGCTGGCGACACCGTCGCCGCCTTTGCCGGCGTGGACCTCTATTACCGCTTCATCGACGAACTTCATGGGGCAGGGACCTGGGAATCAAAATAAAAAGTGAGGCAACGCGTATTCCAGGCCGGCCGCTGGAGCAGCCGGCCGGCGCCTACAAACGAAAAAGCCCTGTCACGAGAACAGGGCTTTTGCCGGCGTGAACCCGGTTATCGGTTCGCGTCAGGCGGCAGGAACCACGCTGACCATCTTGCGATTTGCGGCGCCCTGCTGCGAGAACAGGACCCGGCCTTCGACCTTCGCGAAAAGGGTGTGATCGCGCCCCATGCCCACGTTGTCGCCCGGGTGCACCCGCGTGCCGCGTTGGCGGATGATGATGCTGCCCGCCGGGATGAGCTGGCCGCCGTAAGCCTTGACGCCGAGCCGTTTGGCCTTCGAATCGCGGCCGTTACGCGAGCTTCCGCCCGCCTTCTTGTGTGCCATTTGGAAGCTCCTTAGCCGGTGATGCCGAGAATCTCGATCTCGGTGTAGTTTTGCCGGTGACCCTGCGTCTTGCGATAGTGCTTGCGCCGCCGCATCTTGAAGATGCGGATCTTGTCGCCGCGGCCGTGAGACACGACCTTGACGGTGACGGTGGCGCCGGCTACGAGCGGTGCGCCCATCGTGACGTTCTCGCCGTTGGACAGGAACAGCACCTGATCCAGTACGACTTCGGCCCCGATGTCTGCAGGTATCTGTTCTACTTTAAGTTTTTCGCCGGCGGCAACGCGATACTGCTTGCCTCCAGTTTTTATGACCGCATACATGGTGAACCTCGTGAAAACTCTTGGGAAAACCGCGCATTCTACAAATAACCGGCATCCAAGTCAAAGTATAATCGGCCGTGCCCCCATCATAACGACTCGGCTTTCAACGGCTTAGCATGCCGGATCGGACTTCGAGTGGCCCGGCACGTTAGGCCGCCTTCAAAGACTTGGCGTGGCGGGTCGCGTTCAGGAAGCGCCCGGCCCGAGAGGGGCCGTCCCGTGATCTGCTGTTATCATCTGCGCTTTTTTTCGCCGTGACCATAAACGCCATACGTGAATTCATCGCCGACGAACTGAAGGCGGTGGACGAGGTGATCCGGCACCGCCTCGACTCCGACGTGGTGTTGATCCGCCAAATCGCCGACTACATCATCGGCGGCGGTGGAAAGCGGCTGCGGCCGGCCCTTGTGGTGCTGTCAGCGCGCGCGTGCGGCTATGAAGGGCGGGACCATCACGAGCTCGCAGCAGTGGTCGAGTTCATCCATACCGCCACGCTCCTGCACGACGACGTCGTCGACGAATCGGGTTTGAGGCGCGGTCAGGCGACCGCCAATGCCCTTTTCGGGAATGCCGCGGCGGTGCTCGTCGGCGATTTCGTGTACTCGCGCGCCTTCCAGATGATGGTCGGCATCCGCAACATTAAAGTGCTGCAGGTGCTCGCCGACGCGACCAACGTCATCGCGGAAGGCGAAGTCCTGCAGCTCATGAACTGCCGCAACCCGGACGTCGACGAAGACGGCTATCTCCAGGTGATCCGCTACAAGACCGCGAAGCTCTTCGAGGCGGCGACGCGGCTCGGCGCGATCCTCGGCGGCACGCCGGCGCATGTCGAGGACGCAATGGCCACTTACGGCGCACACCTCGGCACCGCTTTCCAGCTCATCGACGACGTGCTCGACTATTCGGGCGATCACGCGGTCATCGGCAAGAACGTCGGCGACGACCTCGCCGAAGGCAAGGCGACCCTGCCGCTGATCTACGCGATGAAGCACGGCTCGCGCGAGCAGGCGCAGCTCGTGCGGCGCGCCATCGAGCACGGCGGGCTCGACGAGCTCGGGGCGGTGCTCGAGGCGATACGCACTTCGGGTGCGCTCGACTACGCGCGCAATCAGGCGCGGGCCGAGGCTGCCGCGGCGTGCACCGCACTCGATGCGCTTCCGCATTCAAACTATCGCGATTATTTGTTACAATTGACCGATTTCGCGGTGACGCGAACGTTTTAGCAAAGCGCGCCGCGCGGTCCTCTTCCCGAGGTTTTAACGCGTGTGCTGTCGCTGCATCGGGGTGTAGCTCAGCCTGGTAGAGTACTGCGTTCGGGACGCAGGAGTCGGAGGTTCGAATCCTCTCACCCCGACCAATTCTTTTCTGTATCGACGCGCGTTTCGCTCGTTCGCTGCAGATCGCACTGAAGACTTCACTGCGTCAATCTGCGCGAGCAGATCGGCAACGCGCGCTCGGCGCCGTCGCGAGTGCGTATAGCTCGCGTGAGGCTTATTGCTCTCGACGCAGCCTAGCGCTTGCGGCAGACTAGCGCCACCGTACACAACCGGGTTTACGCGCGTTTGGCCAAGATCCTTCTTCTCGTGCTCGGGCTGTTCATCGCCTACTGCATACTCAAGAGCTACAAGAAAAAAGTGCAGCGGCGCGACGAGCCGCCCAAAGGCGCCGAGGACATGGTGCGCTGCGCGCAATGCGGCGTGCACCTGCCCCGCAGCGAAAGCCTGACGACCAACAACCAGGCGTTCTACTGCAGTGCCGACCACCGCCGGTTGCACGAGCGAGCGCCCTGAGCTCAAAGATCCGGTGATGTCGATCGCTCTTCAGCCGCTCGCAGGAACCCGGACGCAGGCGGCGCGGCAGCGCGCCAGCGAGCCCGAAGCTTTCTGGCGCTCGCTCGTTTACTTCAACATCTACCGGCTCGCGTGCGCGCTCGTGCTGCTCGTCATGGCGGCGACGTGGAGCTCTGCGTTTCCGTTCGGCTCGCGCGACTACGCGCTCTTCGTGTCGATGACGGCGTGCTACAGCCTTTTCAGCCTCGTCTGCTTCGTTCTCATCCGCATCCGCTGGCGCTTCGATCTGCAGCTCAGCATCCAGATCGCAGCCGACGTGGTCGCGATCGGCGTGCTCACCTATGCGAGCAACGGGATTTCGAGCGGGCTCGGGCTCCTGCTGCTCACCTCCCTCGCGGCAGCAGGTCTGGTCGCGCGAGGAAGGCTCACCCTTTTCTACGCCGCGCTCGCGAGCATCGTGATTCTGCTCGAGCACACGTACGAAGTGCTCCGGTTCGACGCGCCGGTGCCGCAGTACGCGCAAGCGGGCCTGCTCGCCGCCGCGTATTTCGCGATCGCCTGGCTGGCTCACACCCTCGCCAGGTACGCCGTCGCGAGCGAGGAGCTCGCGGCGCAGCGCGAGATCGATCTGGAGAACATGGCGCAGGTGAGCGAGCACGTGATCCAGGACATGCAGGACGGCGTCCTCGTCGTCGACGGCGTGGGCGTCATCCGCCAGTTCAACATGCGCGCCGAGCGCATCCTCGGCCCGCTGTGGGGCCGCCGCGACGTGCCTCTGCGGCAGTATTCGGCGCCGCTCGCGCGGCGCTTCCAGGCGTGGCGCGAGGACGAGCACGGCAACGTGACCGCCGGCGAAATGACGGTGAACGGCGCCGTCGGCGCGCGCTTCGTACCGGTGGGGCGCAGCCGCAGCGCCGGGGCGGTGATTTTCGTCGAGGACCTGACTCGCATCCAGGCCGAAGCGCGCCAGATGAAGCTCGCCGCGCTCGGCCGCCTCACGGCGAACATCGCGCACGAGATACGCAATCCGCTCGGCGCGATCAGCCACGCCGCGGAGCTGCTGCAGGAAGAGCCCGCGATCAACGACACGGTCAAGCGCCTGACGACGATCATCCAGGACAACAGCCAGCGCCTGGACCGTATGGTCGACGACGTGCTGCGGCTGCGCCGCGGCGACAGCGCGCACCGCGAGACCTTCGGGGTCGTCGATTACCTGAAGACCTTCGTCGAGGAGTTCTGCCAGATCGAGAAGATCCCGGCGGACATCTTCCAGATCGAGCTCGGCGCCGACCCGGACGTGTCGTTCGACCGCAGTCACCTGAACCAGGTGATGTGGAATCTGTGCCGTAACGCGATACGCCACTGCCGGCGCGAGCACGGCAGCATTCGCGTCGTCGTCGCCCTGGACAGGCGCGACGCGGTCGTGAAGCTCGACGTGATCGACGACGGGCCCGGCGTGCCGCTCGTGCTGCGCACCCAGCTCTTCGAGCCGTTCTTCACCACGGCTGCGAGAGGCACCGGTCTCGGGCTCTACATCGCGCGCGAAGTGTGCGAGGCGAACGGCGCCAAGCTCGACTACATCGAGACCGACAGCGGCGCGCAGTTTCGCGTGCTGTGCCGTGCAGGCTCGAACGCGTGATGAGAACGAAATGAGCAGGAGCCAGGTGCTGGTCGTCGACGACGAAGCGGACATTCGCGAACTGCTCGCGATGACGCTCTCGCGCATGGGCCTCGACACCCACTGCGCCGGGAGCACCACCGAAGCGCTGGCGCTGCTCGGCGCCAACAGCTACGAGCTGTGTCTCACCGACATGCGGCTGCCCGACGGTGACGGTCTCGCAGTGCTCGATTATGTTTCCAGGCATCTGCCGAACCTGCCGGTCGCGGTGATCACGGCGCACGGGAGTGCCGAGAACGCCGTCGCCGCGCTCAAGGCGGGTGCGTTCGACTACCTCGCCAAACCGGTTTCGCTCAACCAGCTGCGCGCGCTCGTGCGCTCGGCGCTGAAGCTGTCGCGCCCGCCGGCGCGCCGCGCAAGCGACAGCGAGGCGCCGGAGGCGTCGATGCCGACGCTCATCGGCGTGTCCCCCTTCATGCAGGCGACTCGCGCGCTCATCGACAGGCTCGCGCGCAGTCAGGCGCCGATCCATGTCTGCGGCGAATCCGGAAGCGGCAAGGAGCTCGCGGCGCGCCTGATCCACTTGAAAGGCTCGCGCCAGGACGGGTCTTTCGTGGCGGTGAACTGCGGCGCGATTCCCGAGAACCTGATGGAGTCCGAATTCTTCGGCTATCGCAAAGGCGCTTTCACCGGCGCCGCAGCCGACCGCGACGGTTTTTTCCAGGCGGCCACTGGAGGCACACTTTTTCTGGACGAAGTCGCCGACCTGCCATTGCAGATGCAGGTGAAGCTCCTGCGCGCGATCCAGGAGAAAAAGGTGCGCAAGGTCGGTGCGACCTCCGAAGAGCCGGTCGACGTTCGGCTCATCAGCGCGACGCACCGCAATCTCGCCGAGGAAGTCAAAGGCGGCGCGTTCCGGCAGGACCTCTACTACCGGCTGAACGTGATCGAGCTGAAGATGCCGAGCCTGCGCGAGATGCGCGAGGACATATCCGTGCTCGCCGAAGCGATCCTCAAGCGCCAGTGCGCCGACCGGCCGCCTCCCCGCCTGACGGCAAAGGCGCACGCCGCGCTCGCGAAATACGATTTTCCAGGCAACGTCCGCGAGCTCGAGAACATCCTCGAGCGCGCGCTCGCGCTGGCTGCCGGCGAAGAGATCACGCACACCGACCTGCAGCTCGCGCCCGGCGGCGGCTCGCCGGCGCCGCTCGACGTCGCCGGGTTGCCGCTCCAGGAGCGGCTCGACGCGATCGAGCGCAAAGCGATACTCGATGCGCTGGAGCAGACGCGTTACAACCGCACCGCAGCCGCCAAGGTTCTCGGCATCAGCTTCCGTGCGCTCCGCTATCGCATGGAGCGTCTCGGGATCAAGGACGAGCTTGACGCCAGGGGTTAAAGCGCACGGCGGGCCACCGGACCGCCATACGGGGTTGCGGATCGACGGGAAGGGGGTCGTCACCGGCCGCATCGCCGGGTCCGCCGCGCCGGTGCATTTCGTCGCGTCGCCGAACTTCGACGAGCGGCCGGAGGGTGCCTCGATCGAGCTCTTGGTCGTGCACGCGATCAGTCTTCCGCCGGGCGAATTCGGCGGGCCGGGCATCGAAGCCCTGTTTCTGAACCGGCTCGATCCGGCAGCGGACCCGTACTACGCCGCGATCGCGCACCTCAGAGTCTCCGCGCATTTCCTCATCCGGCGCGACGGCGCGCTGGTGCAGTTCGTCCGGTGCACGCAGCGGGCGTGGCACGCGGGCGAATCGAACTGGCGCGGCAGGTCGCGCTGCAATGATTTTTCGATAGGGGTAGAGCTCGAAGGCTCTGACGAAGTCCCCTTCGAGGACGCCCAGTACGGTACCCTCGCGGCCCTCACGACCTCGCTGGCGGCCGTCTATCCCCTCGTCGGGGTGGCGGGTCACAGCGACATCGCCCCGGGCCGCAAAACCGATCCTGGGCCGTTCTTCGACTGGCCGCGGTTCCACACCGCATCGGCCACAAAATTCGCCCCGCCGGCGGCCTGAAGACATCCCGTTTTTACCGGTTGTCCGGGCGTTGCCGCCAGCGTCAAAAAATCTTCATCAAGCTATTGCGTTTGAAAAATCCCGCTACTAGAATTTGTTTAAAACACGGGTCGAACCACAACATCTAGTGGTTAGGGGCGTGGGAGGGAGGCCGGGTCCCACCGGCTTGGCCAAAGCCAAAACAATCAAGGAGTTAAGCATGCAACTCGCCACCGAGACGGTCGCATCGGCACCGACCGCGGATTTTTCCGCTCCTGAAACGGCCTCCAGCCCCGATCAGCAGTACGCCGAATACAAGATTATCCGGCGCAACGGCGCCGTGGTCGGCTTCGAGCCCTCCAAGATCCTGATCGCGGTGACCAAGGCATTCCTCGCCGTCAACGGCGGCACCGGCGCGGCCTCGGCCCGCGTGCGCGAGCAGGTTTCGCGCATGACCGACGCCGTGGTGACCGCGCTGGTCCGGCGCCAGCCCTCCGGCGGCACGTTTCACATCGAGGACATCCAGGATCAGGTCGAGCTCGCCCTCATGCGCGCCGGCGAGCACAACGTCGCCCGCGCTTACGTGCTGTATCGCGAAGAGCGCTCCCGCGAGCGCGCGAAGCAGCGCCAGGCGCAGCAGGTCACGACGCAGCCGGCAGCCCCGTTGGTCGTCAACGTCACCGAGAACGGAGTCAGCAGGCCGCTCGACATCGCGCGGGTGACGGCACTCGTGCAGGAGGCGTGCGAAGGGCTCGGGCGCGACGTGAGCCCGCAGCCGATCCTCGACGCCATGCAGCGCGACCTGTACGAAGGCGTGCCGATGGAAGAAGTGCGCAAGTCGATCATCATGGCCTCGCGCGCGCTGCTCGAGCAGGACCCCGGCTACAGCTACGTGACCGCGCGGCTCCTGATGAATTCGCTGCGTCTGGAAACCCTCGGCGAGGAGGTCACCCAGGCTGAGATGAACGCCCGCTACGCGAAATACCTTCCCGAATTCATCAAGACCGGCATCGAAGCGGAGCTCCTCGACGAGCGCCTCGGCGAATACGACCTGAAGTGCCTCGGCGCAGCGCTGGACGCCAACCGCGATCTGAAATTCACCTACCTCGGCCTGCAGATCCTGTACGACCGCTATTTCCTGCACGTCAGCGGCCGCCGCATCGAGCTGCCGCAGGTGTTCTACATGCGTGTTGCGATGGGCCTTGCGTTGAACGAGCCGAAAGACCAGCGCGAAGCGCGCGCGATCGAGTTCTACAACGTGCTTTCGAGCTTCGATTTCATGAGCTCGACGCCGACCCTGTTCAACTCAGGCACGCGCCGTTCGCAGCTCGCGAGCTGCTATCTCACGACGGTCTCCGACAACCTCGAAGGCATTTACGAGGCGATCAAGGAGAACGCGATGCTCCAGAAGTACGCCGGCGGGATCGGCAACGACTGGACCCCGGTGCGCGCGCTCGGCGCCTATATCAAGGGCACCAACGGCAAGTCGCAGGGGGTGGTCCCGTTCCTGAAGGTGGTGAATGACACCGCGGTGGCCGTGAACCAGGGCGGCAAGCGTAAAGGCGCGGTGTGCTCGTACCTCGAGACGTGGCACATGGACGTCGAAGAATTCCTCGAGCTGCGCAAGAACACCGGCGACGACCGCCGCCGCACCCACGACATGAATACCGCGAACTGGGTGCCGGACCTGTTCATGAAGCGGGTGATGGAGAATCAGGACTGGACCCTCTTCTCGCCGTCCGACGTGCCGGACCTGCATGAAAAGACCGGCAAAGCTTTCGAGAAAGCCTACGTGGCGTACGAAGCGAAAGCCGCGGCCGGCGAGCTTAAGCTCTTCAAGAAACTTCCCGCAGTCCAGCTCTGGCGCAAGATGCTCTCGATGCTGTTCGAGACGGGCCACCCCTGGATCACCTTCAAGGACCCGTGCAATCTGCGCAGCCCGCAGAGCCACGTCGGCGTGGTGCACAGCTCTAACCTCTGCACCGAGATCACGCTCAACACCGGTCCCGACGAGATCGCCGTGTGCAACCTCGGCTCGGTCAACATGCCCGCGCACCTCGATCTTTCGACCGGCCGCATGGATATGGTGAAGCTCAAGCGCACCATCGGCACCGCGATGCGCATGCTCGACAACGTGATCGACCTCAATTACTACTCGGTCGGCAAAGCCAAGAACTCGAACTTCAAGCATCGCCCCGTGGGCCTGGGCATCATGGGTTTCCAGGACTGCCTGCACCAGCTCCGCATGCCTTACGGCTCGCCGGCGGCGGTCGAGTTCGCCGACCGCTCGATGGAGCAGATCGCCTACACCGCCTACTGGGCGTCCACCGACCTCGCCGACGAGCGCGGCCCGTACTCGACTTTCAAAGGTTCGCTGTGGGACCGTGGCGTGCTGCCTTTCGATACCCTGAAGCTGCTGCAGGACGAGCGCGGCGGCTACGTCGAGTGCGAGATGTCGACGACGCTCGACTGGGATGCGCTGCGCAAGCGCATCGGCCAGGTCGGGATGCGCAACTCGAACTGCGTCGCGATCGCCCCGACCGCGACCATCGCGAACATCACAGGGCTCTCGCAGTGCATCGAGCCCACGTATCAGAACCTTTACGTGAAGTCGAACCTCTCGGGTGAGTTCACGGTCGTCAACGAGTTCCTCGTGCGCGACCTGAAGAAGCTCAACCTGTGGGACGAGGTCATGATCGCGGACCTGAAGTATTTCGACGGATCGCTCTCGAAGATCGACCGCATTCCGCCGGACATCCGTGTCCTGTATGCCACCGCATTCGAAATGGAGCCGCAGTGGCTGGTCGAATGCGCAGCGCGCCGGCAGAAGTGGGTCGACCAGTCGCAGTCGCTCAATATCTATATGGCGGGCGCGTCGGGCAAGAAGCTCGACGACACCTACAAGCTCGCATGGCTGCGCGGACTGAAGACGACGTATTACCTGCGCACGCTGGGCGCCACCTCGACCGAGAAATCGACCGGACGTGCGGGCCAGCTCAACGCGGTCGGGACCGACGGCGGTGTCGCCGGGGCCAGCGCCGAGCCGAAGTTCTGCGCGATCGACGAGCCCGACTGCGAAGCGTGCCAATGATGTCCGGCCGAAAGTAAGGACCTACTTTCGGCCGCGTTGAAAGTTAGCACCCGATGCTTGAGGCGGCTCGGCGCCTCGGGTGCGGAAAAACAACTAAAACCGCGTGGCTGTGTCACCGGCACTAGGAGAAGAATGATGCTGCAGTTCGAAGAAAAATCTTCGGGAGGAATGGGCGCGGTACCGGGCCTGCAAGCGGGCGCGCCGCTGTTCGCGGGCGTTGCGTCGACGCCGGCCCCGGCCCCGGCCCCCGCCGACGACAACGCGGCCAGCCGCCGCGTGAACGTCGCCGACAAGCGGATCATCAACGGGCAGACCGACGTCAATCAGCTCGTGCCGTTCAAGTACAAATGGGCATGGGAGAAATACCTGTCGGCTTGTGCGAACCACTGGATGCCCCAGGAAATTCAGATGAGCCGCGACATCGAGCTGTGGAAGAACCCCAACGGGCTCACCGACGACGAGCGCCGCCTCGTCAAGCGCAACCTGGGTTTTTTCGTGACGGCCGATTCGCTCGCCGCCAACAATATCGTGCTCGGCACGTACCGGCACATCACGGCGCCTGAATGCCGCCAGTACCTGCTGCGCCAGGCCTTCGAGGAGGCGATACACACTCACGCCTATCAGTACATCGTGGAGAGCCTTCAGCTCGACGAGGGCGAAGTGTTCAACGCGTATCGCGAGATTCCCTCGATCCGCGACAAGGACGAGTTCCTGATCCCGTTCATCGATACGCTCACCGACCCGGCTTTCAAGACCGGCACGCTCGAGAGCGACCAGAAGCTCCTGAAAAGCCTGATCGTCTTCGCCTGCGTGATGGAGGGGCTGTTCTTCTACGTCGGCTTCACGCAGATTCTCGCGCTCGGCCGCCAGAACAAAATGACCGGCGCGGCGGAGCAGTACCAGTACATCCTGCGCGACGAGTCGATGCACTGCAATTTCGGCATCGACCTGATCAACACGATCAAGATGGAGAATCCGCGCCTGTGGACGCCGGAGTTCCGCGAAGAGATCCGCGTCATCATGAGCAAGGCGGTCGAGCTCGAGTACCGCTATGCCGAAGACACGATGCCGCGCGGGGTGCTCGGGATGAACGCCGCCATGTTCAAGGAATACCTGCGCTTCATCGCGAACCGGCGCTGCCAGCAGATCGGCCTCGATGTGATGTACGAAGGGGCCACGAATCCGTTCCCGTGGATGGCCGAAATGATCGACCTGAAGAAAGAGAAAAACTTCTTCGAGACCCGCGTCACGGAGTATCAGACGGGCGGCGCGTTGAGTTGGGATTGATCGAAACGGAGGCGGCCCCTTGGCATACAGTCTCAAGTACCGGCGTTACCGCAGCCGCAGACCGAGCGCGCACAGCGTGACCGAGCTGCGGGCCGAATGCAATTACACGCTCTGGCTGCGCTTCGACGACGGACTGGAAGGTCATGTCTATCTCGGCGATCTCATCACGACGCAGACCTTCGGAATGCTGTCGGACGAGGACAAGTTCAGACGGGCGGCGATCGACCCGATCTCGAACGCGGTGACCTGGGAAGGAGATATCACGCTGGATCCGGATGCCTTGTACCGGGATGTCGCGAGCAAGGCCTACGCGGCTTTGCACTAACCGCCGGGAAACCGACACTGGAGGCACGCATGGCGAAGAAAACTACGGTCCGAAAGGCCGCCGGCAAGAAAAGCAAGGCCGGAAAAGCAGGGAGCGGGGGCGGCAGGAAGAAAGCGACCAAAAAGGCCGCAGCCGGTAAAAAGAAGCTGACGGCGCGAGCGGCGAAGTCCGCAGGCCGGAAGTCAGCAGCGGGAACGGCGGCTCGAAAAGCGTCGAAGAAGCGCAAGACGACTAAAAAAGCGTCGAGCACCAAAAAGAAGACGGCTCGGAAGGCGTCGAGCAGAAAAGAGACGGCTCGAAAAGCTTCGAGCAAAAAGAAGGCGGCTAAAAAAGCGCCGAATACCAAAGCGCCAGCACGAAACGCGGCCAAAAAAAAGCCGACTGGGAAGTCGGCTAAGAAAAAAGCAGCCAAGAAAAAGCCCGCTGCCCCTAGGGGTACTCCCGCGCTTCCAGCTCAAGCGGCCCAACCTGCCGCAGAGCCTTCTGCACCGGAAGCACCACGACCGGTGACGATCCCTGGCGCATGGCCGTTTCCCATGGGGATCCGGCCTTAACTTCCGCCATGCTTGCGGTCGGGAGGTGCCGCTTCCCGGCCGCCGGCGTGGATTTTCACCAGCGGACAACAGGCCGCCAAAGATACAGAAACTCCGGGTGCTCGGCAAGGCGAGCCGTGTGCTGCGACGCAGCGAGAAGATTGAAGTCGTTGTAAATCAATAGGTTGGGAAAATGTCTTGTGCCCGTCGGCACAAAGACCACATTTTCGGGCCGCCGGTCGCGCATGGTGCCTGCGCAGCCGCTATGCGCCACGCAGACGCATTCGCGTTGCGAACACCACATGAAGCGTTCTCGCGTTCGCGCATCGCGCGAAGATGAGCACGTGCACGTGCTCCAACGCTCGTCGCGCCTTACAACATGGAGCTCGTGGAAGAGTTCTGCGCGTGACGCATGCGGCTTCGACGCGAAGGTCGAAGCCGATCATGCGAGCTTCAATGCCGCTGCGGCGTCTCGCGCGGCGACGCCGACTCGCGCCAGAGTTTTCCGAACGCGTTCAGCGTTGCATCGATGTCGCCGTCGCCGATATGCCGATGCGTGACGAACCTCAGCGCATGGCGATCGCACGGGCTCACGCGTATACCCGCAGCAGCGAGCGACTCGGACCATTGCGCTGCCGTGCGGCCTTCCTGCGGAAGCTCGACCTTCACAAGATTCGTTTCCACTCCGGCCGGATCGACCATTCGCGCATCGATCGCGGCGAGACCGAGCGCGAGTCGTTGCGCTGTCGTATGATCTTCGCGCAGACGCGCGACCATCGTGTTCAGCGCGACGATACCCGCAGCGGCGAGCGGACCCGCCTGGCGCATGTTGCCGCCGACCATCCTGCGGAATGCGCGCGCGCGCTCGATGAAAGCGGCGCTGCCGCACAACAGCGACCCGATCGGCGCCGAAAGTCCTTTCGACACGCAGAAACAGATCGAGTCGGTGTGTGCTGCGAGCGACTGCGCGTCGGTGCCGAGTGCAACGGCAGCGTTGAAAATGCGCGCCCCGTCGATGTGCACCGGAACGCCGCGTGAGCTCGCAGCGCGGTAGACCGCTTCCATGTGCGCCAGCGGAAGCACCGCGCCGCCGGCGCGGTTATGGCTCGTCTCCATCGCGACGAGGCCGGTGCCGAAAGCACTGCGCCCGGTTTTTCGGATCGCATCGGTGAGGCGGTCGAGGTCCATGGCGCCGCGGCGGCCGGGGATGCCTTTATAGAATGCGCCCGCCACCCCGGTAATGCCGCCGAGCTCGGAATTCAGGATGTGAGCGCCTGCTTCGAGCAGGACTTCACCGCCGCGCGGGGTATGCGCGAGAATCGCGACGAGGTTGGTCATCGTGCCGCTCGGCATGAATGCCGCGGCTTCCTTTCCCATGCGCTCCGCCGCGAGCGCCTCGAGCGCACGCACAGTCTCGTCGCCGTCGCGCGAATCGTCGCCGAAGCTCGCCTCCCGCATCGATTCGAGCATGGCCTCGGTCGGCCGCGTCACGGTGTCGCTTCGTAAATCGATCATGCTATGTCGCCTTTCATGTGCATTGGGGGTGGTCTTCAGGGGGTTTGGGGGCGGGATCGAAGCCGAAGCGCCGCGGGACTTCGCGCGACTGCACCGTCCCGACACGTATCGTCGCGCCGCCGTAGCCGATCCACAGCGGCGCGTCCTGCCCCTGCTGCAGTTTCACCATCAGCTCGTCGAGCGCAGCGTCGGTCAATCTCCGGCCGTGGTCGTCGGCGAACGCCGGCACCACCAGGTCGAGGTCGTGGTCGTGCACGATGCCGACACCCGACGCGGCGTCGAGGAGCAGTGCGCCGTGTTCATCGAGCCATGCGGTCGAGATGGCGTCCGGCCGGGCGCCGGTGTGCGACTCGAGCTCGAGCGGCGTGTCCGCAGGATTGACCGCGCGGTAGACCTGCGGAGTGTAGGCCAGGGTCACGAAGACGCGCTGCGGGCCGTTCTGAAAAAACCAGCGGCCGTCGGAACCGCGCTCGTAGTTGCGGCCGATAAACGCCGAAATAGTCGGATTGGACACGACGTCGCCCTTGATGAGCCATTCACCGCGACGGTTGAGCGCGAGCCAGCCGTAGACGGCGGGAACATTCGGCCATTTGGCCATGCCGCGCAGAACGAGATCATCCATCGAAGAGGTAAACGGCAAACGGTAAACGGTGAGCCGCGCAGGCAGCGCGCGCGCGGAGTCGTCGGCAGACCGATGAGGATATAGGAGAAGGCATCAAATCAAGTGTGGAGGGCAGACCAGCGAACATAGCACAACGTCTGCGTGCCGCGGCTCATCACGGCTTACCGTTCACCGCTTAGGCCGGGTTAATCCTCCACCTGCACCGTCTTGCTGTGCAGCGCCGCGAGATCTTTCTGCACGTTCGGCGGAACGGGCTCGTAGTGCGAGAGCTCGATCGAGAACGAGCCCTGTCCAGCGGTCACCGATTTGAGCCGCGCCTGATAATTGTTGAGCTCTGCGAGCGGGACCTGCGCCTTGATGGCGACGCTGCCCGGGGCCGCGGCGTCGGTTCCATTGATCTGGCCGCGTTTGGCGGAGATGT
>JAQGMV010000218.1 GCA_028292225.1 Betaproteobacteria bacterium | reverse complement strand
TCGCCCTCTGTCCTGGCGGTCTCGTCGGCTTCCCACCCGTCGATGCCGAAGTGATTGGCGACGATGCGCGTGCCGGGATTCAGATCGAGAAACTTCTGCGTGAGCTTGCGAAGATTCTCGGGCAGGAGGAACAGCGCGAGCACCGTGGCCTGCGAGATGTCCGCTTCGTACATGTCGCCCTGCACGAACTTCGCCTTGTCGGCGACGCCTTCCTGCTCGGCGGTGCGCGTCGAGAATTCGACCATCTTCGGGTTGTACTCGACGCCGAGCGCGCGGGCGCCGCGCTTGGCCGCGGCGATGACGTTGCGCCCGTCGCCCGAGCCCAGGTCCATCACGAAGTCCTGCGGCGTCACTCTCGCCATGTCGAGCATCTTCTCGACGAGCACGGGAGGAGTCGGGACCCAGACGACGTCCTTTCCCTCCTGCCCCACACTCGGCTTGAAAGTCTCGTCGACGGTCTGGGCTGGCGCGCCGGCGGCTGCGCTGCAGATGAAACACGCGAACAGGTGCGCAAATGCGCGGCGCGAAAGCTTCACTGGGGTTCTCCGGCGGTTCGGATCGAGCGGATATCTTAGAGCAGCGAGCGCGGGAGACAAGCCTTCCTCAAGCGGCGCCTGCCGCGGCGTCCCGCGCGACGGTGAACCACGCCTGGCCGTCGTTGCGGATGATGGGGCCATGCTCGTCGACGTCTTCCGCGATGCGTATCACCCGTGTATCGAATGTGAGGGTATATCCGCCTTCGTAGGGGAAGTAGGTCTGGCTCATGAACACGAGCTCGAGCCCCCGCGGGCAGTGCTCGCCGTCGTAATCCGTGAAAGCCTGGACGATCGTCACCCGATCGCCGCACTGGAATTTGGACACGTGCATGGGGGCTCCGCAAGGTTGGGTGGAACAGCGCCGTAACGCAGTAAACTTGCCACTGAGGCGGCAACGCCTGGCCCCACTGTATAGTCGTTCTCAATGGAGAGTGTTGCAATGAAGATCAAAGGCCGCAGAGTCGTAACGGGTTTCAACAAGGACGGGAAGAGCTGCATCAAATGGGATAGCGAAATCGCCCCCATCAACCTGCGGCCCGGTTTCGACAACATTCCGATGTGGGCGACCAAAAAGCTGCCTGCAGAGTCGACCGACGAGGATCCGAACACGTGGGAGCTCGGCACGAGCCTCGCCGGAGGTTCGGTGTTTCGCTTCGGGCGCTACGAGCCCAACAACATCCCGCGCTGGCACAAGACCGACTCGGTCGACTACGCGATCTGCCTGTCGGGCGAGCTGTGGATGGAAATGGAAGAGGGTTCCGTGCTTCTGAAACCGGGCGACGTCGTGATCCAGCTCGGCACGCTGCACAACTGGGCCAACCGCGGCACCGAGCCCTGCGTCATGGCGTTCGTGCTCATCGCCACCGAAGGCGCGAAGACGACCGGCTGGAACGAGCCGCACTAAAAAGCGGGTTTTCCGACCCCCTGTCCCGCACGGGGCGGGGGACGTCCCGGACCCGGGCGGCCGCAGCCGCACGAGTACCGGAGCAGGGCGGCGCGCATGCCGCACCGATAAAAAAGCCGGAGAGGAGATTCATGCAGGCCCTGATTCGCATCGCAGCCGCCGTCGGCTGCTTCATCGCAGCTGCACCCGCGCCCGCACAGACGGGCAATTATCCGACACGGCCGCTACGCATGATCGTGCCGAACGCCCCGGGCGGTTCCTCCGATTTCGTTGCGCGCATCATCCAGCCGAAGATGAGCGAGCTCTTCGGCAAACAGGTGATCATCGACAATCGCGGCGGCGCGTCCGGCAACATCGGCGTCGAAGTCGCGGCGCGCTCGCCGGCTGACGGTCACACCCTGCTGCTCGGCAACGTGGGCGCGATGGCGATCAATCCGTATCTCTACCCTAATTTTTCGGTGCAACCGCTGCGCGACTTCATCTGCATCAGCACCGTGGTCGACGTGGCGGGCGCGCTCGCGATACACCCGTCGCTGCCGGTTGCGAATTTCAGGGAATTCATCGAGTACACACGCGCGCGGCCGGGCAAGCTCAGCTACGGCTCGTCGAATCCCGGCGCGGCGCAGAGCCTGATGATGGAATACATCAAGCTCAAAAATAACCTCGACATCGTCAGGATCGACTACAAGGGCGGCGCGGGTCCCGCGACGATCGGCCTACTCGCCGGCGAAGTGCAGGCTGCGATGGCGACCGGGGCGTCTTACGTGGGACATGTGAAAGCAGGCAAGCTCAAGATGCTCGCAGTCGTCTCGAGCAAGCGCATCGCCGCGGCTCCGGACGTGCCGACGCTCGTCGAGCTCGGCTACCCCGAGCTCACGACCGGCTCGTGGCAGGCGCTGTACACACCCGCAGGCACTCCGCGCGCCGCGGTAAACACCCTGCACGACACGCTGATGAAAACACTCCGCGACCCGACCGTTGTCGAGCGGCTGGCAGGCGGAGGCGCGGACGTGATCACCAGCCGGTCGCCTGAGGAGTGCGCTGCATTCATGAAGACGCAGAACCAGTTCTGGGGTCCATTCATCAGGCGGGTCGGCGTGACCGCGCAGTAAAAAGGAAGCAGACGCCATGAAAGTCACGGAGCGTAAGCTCGGCCGCGTGTTCCATCTCCAGCTGGAGGCGGGCGACGATTTTTTCAGCAACGTAAACCCGTTCGTGAAGGAGAAGAACATCCGCGCAGGCTCGGTTTTCATCTTCGGGGCGCTGCGGGAGATGGACATGATCACCGGGTTCAGGAGCATGGACGGATACGACGTGGATCGCCGTCATTTCGACGACTGGCGCGAGCTCGTGGGCCTCGGCAACATTTCGTGGCCCGAAACTGCGCCCGCAGCACTCGGAGAGGGCGTGAAATGGGCGGAGCCGCAGCCGTACGTGCATATCCACATGGCAGTCAGCGGCGGGCCGGGCAAAACCGATGCGGTGCTCACCGGCCATCTTTCCGACGGCGTCGCCAAAGGCGGGATGCTCGTCACGATCTACGAGTTGATTTGACGTAACGTCGGCGAGTGCCGATCTTAAAAACTATCGTTGGGGGCAATCATGGAAACCGGACTCAAAGGCAAAACCGTACTGATCACCGGCGCGAGCCGCAACATGGGGCGCCTCGCCGCGCTCGCGTATGCGCGCGAAGGCGCGAATCTCGCGATCTGCACGAGCTCGAAGATGGACGAGCTGCGCGAAGTCGCGGATGAATTGCGCGGGCTGGGCGCGAAAGTCGTCGCGGAGCGCTGCGACGTGTCCGACAAGACCGCGGTCGCGGCTTTCGTCAAAAGCGTTGCGAACGAGCTGGGCTCGGTCCACGTCGTGCTCAACAACGCCGTCTATCGCGGCACCGAAGCGAGCTTTCTCGAAGAAGACGATGACGCGTGGGAGAAGAATCTCGCGGTCAACCTGACGGGGCCGCGTAACGTCTGCCGCGCGGTGCTTCCGCTCATGATCAAGCAGCGCTGGGGCCGCATTATCAACTTCTCGGGGATCTCGCCTTTCCTCGGCACGAGCACGACCAAAGGGATGTCGAAGCTCGGCATCATCGGTCTCACCCGCGGCATGGCGCGCGAATACGCCGAGCACGAGATCACCGCCAACTGTATCGGGCCCGGAACGATAGACGTCGAGCGCGACGCTTTCCAGAAATCCAAGCCGCTGCGCCCGATGCAGCCGATCCGCCGCATGGGCAAGCCCCAGGAAGTGGTCTCGCTGATGCTCTACCTCGCGAGCGAGGACGCGGGCTTCATCACGGGCCAGTGCTATCTCGTGAACGGCGGGATGTACTTCCAGTAGCGCGCATCACCGCCCTCTCGGGGAAGGTTGGGGATGGCGGTTTAGAAGGAAGAGAGGTTCAAGGAGGGAAACCTTGGTTTCCCTCCTTGGCGTAATCCGCCTCCCGCCGGAGGCAGGGAAACCTTGGTTTCCCTCTTTGGCATTTACCGCCGCCCAGTCCCGAAGGGACTACTTTATGCCGTTGTCCCGCAGCCACTGCTGCGCCATCGCCTTCATGGTGGCCGCCTTGTATTCGAAATACGACCTGAACGCGTGCTCGTTCTCGACGGTACTGAGCCATCCGCTGATCGAGCGCGCGTAGACCTTTTTCGCGAGCTCTTTCTCGTGCTCGTCCTCGGTCCAGTCGGACTCGAGGAAATCCCTCAGGATCTGGTGATGCTGATCGTGCGTGAGCCCGGGTATCGTCAGGTAGCGCCCGGGCTCCGCCTGGACCTGGGCGCGGTGCTCGTCGTTGAGACCGGCGCGCACGCCCTCGGCCTCGGCTTCCTCGTCGTTCTCGTAAACCCAGATGACGTCGCCGGTCACGCGGTCCAGATAGACGGTCTGCGGAAAACGGTCGTGATAGCGGTTGTCGCGGTTGAACGCCTGCTCGAAGCGCTTGCGGTCGATGCGCGGCGGCTTGACGGGGGTGCTGTTGCGCGAGCCGTTACTCATCAATCGCCGATCGAATGGCGAAGCGCATGACGCGAGGCGGGCTTTCGCCGAAAAGGTTTGTGTGCATGGGTATGGAGCTTGTAGGGTTCATGTAGTGACGGCTCAACGGATCGCCCAGTCGACCAGCGCCGCCGCGCCGTAAGCGATCGCGAGGGCCGGGACGAGGATCACGAGAGTGCGCGTGAGGCCTTTGGGAATCCCCGAATCGTCCAGGTATCGCTTGATGTAAAAAGCAGCGATGAAGTAGGCGACGGTCGATACGATGAGACTGGTCAAAAGAGGCGTAAGTTCCTGAGCGGTATGGTTATACGTGCCTCCCAGGGCTTTTTCAAGCCGCCGCGCGCCGCGTGCGTCAAACCGCCTTCGGCGTGACCAGCCCCAGCTGCCTGAGCATCCCGAGGTCGTCGCGCACCGCCGAGTGCTCGGCGATGACACCGCCGCCGATCCGGAAGCTGTGGAACTGCAGGACTTCGACCGCTTTCCCGGTCGGCGCAACACCCGCCAGCATGCCGCCGAACGCCTGAGGCATCAAAGGCTCCCCGCGATGCGTTCCGGTCATCGTGACCTTGCACACGATCCGGTCAGCCTCCGACGTCGATTCGACGATGCGGTAATGAAAATCGGGAAAGGCGGTGAACAGCGCCTCGAAGACTTTCTGCATGCCTGCACGCCCGACCGTGCGGCCGTGATTCTTCGCATCTTCGGAATAGAAGGCGGCCGCCGCGACCGCGTCGTGGCGGTTGATGCCTTCGGAGTAGAGGCGGGTGATGAGGGATACGTTTGGGGTGGACATGATCACGCTCGGAGCTCATTGGCGTGACCGCGCAGCTTTGCAGGCCGGCCCGGGCAGAGCAGACCCTGCTGAACGGCAATCGGGGTCTGACTGTCCGACGGACGGTAACTCCAGTAGGTGAAATACAACACGCCAGGCGTGTTGACGGCTTCTCGTTCGAGCGCCCGAAAAGGTCCGATGTTTACGGAGCCCAGCTGGGCGACGAGGTTGATATCAGTGCCGCCGCCGAGGGTGTGCGCGATGGCATGGCCGCGGTGATATCGCTCGCCCGCGCTCTTCGGGTGACCGGCCATGCGGGATGCGTCACGCTTGCCGCCGTGGCGCCCCCGGCTGATACCCCACGCCGCGATCAGCCGCTGCGCCTTGATGTCGAAGAGGTAGCTGAAGTTATCGACAGTGGTCTCGACGATCTGAGAGCCCTTCACTGAGCGCGCATAGTCCTCGACCCATGTGTCCACCAGGGTGGGAATCACGTCCTTGTCGAACACGCCTTCAGACGTTCCCGCAGCCATGCGGAGCAGAAAGCCGTCGAGCCCGGGATAGTCAGGCATAGTCGCCTCCATGCCAGATTGTGCACCAACGCTTCTTCGTGGGAAATCGGTCAATCGCACGACAACCGAGTCACCGCCATCTTCTGGATAGCGGATCAGCGCTGCCAGCGGCAATCGGCTGCTGCAATTACCACCAGGTGCAAATATCACGATCTTCGAACAGGCTTTCAGAAATATCGACGACGTACTGAGGAAAGAGGCTGGGTGCACGCTTTCGATCGACTGGCCGAAGGGCAGCTGGATCAGCAGTCGACGACGCGCACTCCCTTGGCGTTCTTGTTCCAGGTGGCCGCCTTGTCCTCGATGCGGAACATGCGCTCGCCCGCTTCGGTCGTCTCCGACGTGATCTTTCCGTAGGGCGCCCCATCCTTCACGTCCACCGCACAGCGGCCGACCGTGGGCTTGTCCTTGTCGGCAGCCGCCGTCTTCGTGTCCGACCCTTTTCCACACCCGACGAGCAGCGCTGCAGTTACGACGATCGATGCACCGGTAAGACGATTCATTCTTTCGACCCTTTCGATTGATGGCACGACATAGAAAACAAGCGATGCGGCTCCGCTACTTCAAATCCGCCCCAGCAGCCTTCACCAGCTCACGCACGCGCGTGGTCTGCTCCTGCCGGAAAGTATCGAGCTCTCCGCGCGGCAGGCCGACGATCTCGATTCCGAGCCCTTTGAGCTGCTCGCCGAACTCGGGCTCCTTCACCGCCTTCACCACTTCGGCGCTGACTTTATCGAGGACCGCGGCCGGCGTGCCTTTGGGCGCCACGATGCTGTACCAGCCGAAGATATCGTAGCCCGGCACCGTCTCGGAGATCGACGGCACGTCGGGCAGCATCGAAGAGCGCTTCCTGCTCGTGACGCCGAGCGCGCGCACGCGGTTCGCCGAGATCATCGGCATCGCAGCGGCGACGACGCCGTAGGTGAGGTGCACTTCCTTCGCGACGGTATCGGCGAGCGCCTGCGGCACGCCTTTGTACGGCACGTGCAGCATCTTCGTGCCGGTGAGCTGCGTCAGCATGAGCCCGCACAGGTGCTCGGACGCCCCGGTGCCGGCGGAGCCGTAGCGGAGCTGCCCCGGTTCCTTCTTCGCGAGCTGGATGAGCTCAGCGACAGACTTCGCCTGGACCTGGGGATTGACGACGAGCACGAACGGGGTCGACCCGATCAGCGCGATCGACGCGAAATCCTTGCCGAGGTTGAACTTCACGTTCGGGAACACGGAGGTTGCAACCAGCAGTTGAGACGTCAGCATCATCCAGGTGTAGCCGTCGGGAGGGGACTGGAGCGCGAGGTCGGCGCTGATGACGCCCGCAGCCCCGGGGCGCGCATCGACGACGACGCGCTGGCCCCACGCCTTGTAGAGGCGCTCGGACATGACGCGGGAGATGATGTCGGGCCCCGATCCGGGCGCACTGCCGATGATGAGGCGGATCGGTTTGTCTGGGTAGCCGGGCTGCGCGGCGGGCGCGACTGACGCCGCAAGGACGGCAGGGATTGCGATTGCGGTTAACAGCGTTCTGGTTCGCATCTCGATCCTCCTCTGGCATTGAGTATACGACCGGCGGCATAATGTTCCCCGCCGATTCATCCCGGGAGGACTTCCATGTCTGTGCATACACTGGCTTCGTCGCGTGCGGTCGATCCGATCGCCCAGGCGAAAATTCAACTGGCCGCAGCCCACCGCCTCGCAGTGTTCCACGACCTCGAGCAGGGTATCGACAATCACTTCACGGTCACGGTGCCCGGCCGCGACGATCAATATCTCATCCTGCCATTCGGCCTGCACTGGTCCGAGGCGCGGGCCAGCGACATGATCGTGTTCGACGAGTCCGGTACGACGCTCGAGGGCGAAGGCGACGTCGAGCTTTCGGCGCTGTGCATACACGCGCCCATCCACCGCATCAGCGGCGCTCGCGTGGTCCTGCACACTCACCAGACCTGGGCGGTCGCGCTCAACATGCTCAAGAACAATCGTCTCGTTCCGGCGAGCCAGAGCGCCGCGTATTTCCAGGGGCACATCTGTTACGACGACGACTACGCCGGCAACGCCGACAGTCTCGAAGAAGGCGAACGTCTCGCGCGCCTGATCGGAGACCAACAGATCATGTTCATGAAGAATCACGGCGTGCTCGTGACCGGAGCGACGATTCCCCAGGCCTATCGCCGCTTGTACATGCTCGAGCGCGTGTGCCGCGCGCAGGTCCTGGCGATGAGCACCGGCGAGCCGCTCGAGATCATCCCGGACGAGATCGTCCGCAAAGTGCAGGCGCCGTCGCCGAACGACCGCCACCGCGGCGAGCG
>JAQGMV010000206.1 GCA_028292225.1 Betaproteobacteria bacterium | reverse complement strand
CGAAGCAGCCGCTCGACGTGGTATTCCTTCGCGTAGCCCATGCCGCCGTGCACCATGACCGCGGTTTCGCACGCGCGGAAGCACGCTTCGCCCGCGAGGTATTTCGCAGCATTGGCTTCGACGCCGCAAGGCTGGCCCGAGTCGTAGAGGCTCGCCGCCTTGTAGACCATCAGGTTCGCGGCTTCGAGGTCCATCCAGCATTTCGCCAGCGGATGCTGGATGCCCTGGTTCTGCCCGATCGGCCGGTCGAAGACGATGCGGGTCTTCGCGTATTCCGCCGCGCGCGCAAGCGCCGCGTGTCCCAACCCGACCGCTTCGGCGGCCACCAGCACGCGCTCGGGGTTGAACCCGTGGAGGATGTATTCGAAGCCGCGGCCTTCCTCGCCGACGCGGTCCTCCACCGGCACGGGAAGATCGTCGATGAAAAGCATGTTGGAATCGACGGCCTTGCGCCCCATTTTCTCGATCTCGCGGACTTCGATCCGGCTGCGGTCCAGGTCGGTATAGAAAAGCGTGAGGCCGTGCGCAGGTTTTTTCACCTCCGCAAGCGGTGTGGTTCGCGCGAGCAGCAGGATCTTGTTCGACACCTGCGCCGTGGATGTCCAGATCTTCCGGCCCGAGACGAGGTAGTGGTCGCCTCGGCGCAGCGCCTGGGTCTTGAGCCGGGTCGTGTTGAGCCCCGTGTCGGGCTCCGTCACGCCGAAACACGCGCGGTCGGTCCCATCGATGAGTGGCGGGAGCCACCGCTTCTTCTGCTCGTCTGCGCCGTAAACGACCACCGGGTTCAGGCTGAAGATGTTCATGTGCACCGCCGACGCCCCCGACATGCCGGCGCCCGACGCGGCGATCGTCTGCATCATCACGGCCGCCTCGGCGATGCCGAGACCCGCTCCGCCGTAGTCCTGCGGCATTGCGATCCCGAGCCAGCCGTCGCGGGCGAGCGCCGCGTGAAAGTCGAGCGGAAAACCGCCTTCACGGTCGCGCTTCAGCCAGTAATCCATGTCGAAGCCGGTGCAGATCTTCTGGATGGCGTCGCGGATGGCCTGTTGTTCGGGGGTAAAGGAGAAGTCCATTGGTGGCTGCGCCGTGATTTCGTGAGCCGTAGCGTAACGCACCCCTGCCGGATCCTGCCGGGTTATCCACCGCGGCTGCGCCGGGCGCTGGCGGCCACCGTTGCCGCCCCTGCACCTAACCCGCAAAGCGACGAGGCGGGAGCCGAAGGAAAGGAGGCCTCGGAGGAAACCATGGGTTGGCCTCCGAGGCGTTCACAGGCAGCGGAGCGTAGCGAGGACGGACGAAGACCGGCGGCACACTGACGCAGACGCCACGGCCCGCTGCTCCGACCTTGAACTTCGGCAATTGGCCCGTATCTACATAAGCTGTGCCGCCGGCGCGTCGGTCGGACGTAAAATACCAAATTCGCCGCCGCCTCCCGTGTTTATCCCGCGTCGGTTTTGAACCGAATCCCCTTGCTGCCAAACGACTTTCATCCCGTCCTCCAGCGCTGGTGGGAGAACCGCTTTACGGTGGCTCCCGCGGACGGCGCGCGCCCCGGCGCGCCGGACGTGCTCCCCCCGACCGACGCCCAGCTCGAAGGCTGGAAATCGATCCGGCGCGCAGACCACACGCTGATCGCCGCGCCGACGGGCTCAGGCAAGACGCTCGCGGCTTTTCTGACCTCGATCGACGAGCTTTTCCGCGAAGGCCTCGAGCGCGGCTCGCTGCCGGATGAAGTCCGGGTGATCTACGTCTCGCCGCTGAAAGCGCTGTCCGCCGACATCCACAAGAACCTCGCAGAGCCGCGTAGCGAAATCCGCAGGCTCGCCGAGGACATGGGTTTCCCGCCGGTGCGCATCACCGCGGCGGTGAGAAGCGGCGACACACCGCAGTCCGAGCGCGCGGCGATGCTGCGCACACCGCCGCACATCCTCGTGACGACGCCCGAGTCGCTCTACCTCCTGCTGACGGCGGAGAAGTCGCGCGCGATGCTCAAGACCGCCCGCGTGGTCATCGTCGACGAGATCCATGCGGTGCTCGAATCGCGCCGGGGCGCACACCTGGCGCTCACGCTCGAGCGCCTCGAGCACGTGTGCAGCGGCAAGCTCCAGCGCATCGGGCTCTCGGCGACCCAGAAGCCGATCGAGGAAGTCGCGCGCTTTCTCGTCGGGTCCGATCCGGCGTCGGCTTGCGGAATCGTCGACCGCGGACATAAGCGCCGCATCGACCTCGCGGTGGAAGTCCCGGGCTCACCGCTCGAGGCGGTGATGGCTGCGGAAGTCTGGCAGGAGATCTACAAGCGGCTCGTCGAGCTCATCGAAACGCACAAGACGACGCTCATCATGGTGAACACGCGCCGGCTTGCCGAGCGCATGGCTCACCAGCTCACCGAGCTGCTGGGGGCCGAGCACGTCGCCGCCCACCACGGCAGTCTTTCGAAAGAAAAGCGCCTCGACGCCGAAGCGCGCCTGCGCGAAGGCACGCTCAAAGTGCTCGTGTCGACCGCGTCGCTCGAGCTCGGCATCGACATCGGCCACGTCGATCTGGTGTGCCAGATCTCGTCACCCAACCGCATCGCCACGCTGCTCCAGCGGGTCGGGCGCTCGGGCCATACGGTCAGAGGCCTCCCGAAAGGTCGGGTGTTCCCGCTCACGCGCGACGACCTCGTCGAGTGCGTGGCGATGGTGCAGGCGGTCAAGGACGGCGAGCTCGACCGCGTCCACGCGCCCGGGAAGCCGCTCGACGTGCTCGCGCAGCAGATCGTCGCCGAATCCGCGGCCGAAGAATGGGACGAGACCGCGCTCTACGATCTGTTCGTCGGCGCTTACCCCTACCGCAACCTCACGCGTCAGGAATACGACGACGTGGTGCACATGCTCGCGCACGGCTACACGACCAAGCGCGGTCGCCGCGCGGCGCTCGTCACCCACGACCCGGTCAACGAAAAGCTGCGCGCGCGCCAAGCCTCGCGCATGACGGCGATCATGTGCGGCGGCGCGATCCCCGAAGTCTTCGACTACCGCGTGCTGCTCGAGCCCGAAGGCACGTTCATCGGTACGCTCAACGAAGACTTCGCGATCGAATCGCTTCCGGGCGACGTCTTCCAGCTCGGCAACACGTCGTGGCGCATACTTCGCGTGGGCAGCGGCGTCGTCCGCGTCGCCGACGCGCAGGGACAGCCGCCTTCGATGCCTTTCTGGCTCGGCGAAGCGCCTGCGCGCAGCTTTGAAATGAGTGCCGCGGTCTCGCGCATGCGCGTAGCCGCGGATGCGAAGCTGCCCGAGCCCGGGCAGCCTCGCCACGAAGGCGAGCTCGAGCCTGCGATCCGGTGGCTCATGCAGGCGTACGATCTCCCACGCGCCGCAGCCGAGCAGATCATCACCTATTTCGCCGAAGGCAAGCGATCGATCGGCGTGGTGCCGACGCAGCAAGCCATCGTGCTCGAGCGCTTTTTCGACGAGTCCGGCGGCATGCAACTCGTTCTGCACGCACCTTTCGGCAGCCGGGTGAATCGCGCGTGGGGTCTCGCGCTGAGAAAGAAGTTCTGCCAGGGATTCAATTTCGAGCTGCAGGCGGCGGCGACCGAGGAGGGGATCATCCTCTCGCTCGGCTCTTCGCACTCTTTTCCGCTAGAGGACGTTTTCCGCTACCTGCATCCGAATACGATACGCGAGACCCTGGTCCAGGCGGTGCTCGATTCGCCGATCTTCGAGACGCGCTGGCGGTGGACGACCACCCTCGCGCTCGCGGTGCCTCGCAGCCGAAACGGCGCGCGTGTTCCGGCGCCGCTCCAGCGGATGTATGCCGAAGACCTGCTGCAAGGCGTTTTTCCCGATGCGACCGCGTGCTTCGAGAATATCCAGGGCGCGCGCGAGGTTCCCGATCATCCGCTCGTCAACCAGGCGATGCGCGATTCGCTCGAAGACGCGATGGATCTGCCGGGGCTGATCGAAGTCCTCCAGAGGATCGCAAACGGCGAGATCGAGTGTTTCGCCAAAGAAACGCCCGAGCCTTCGGTGTTCTGTCATGAGCTGCTCAATTCGGCGGTGTATACCTTCCTCGACGATGCGCCGCTCGAGGAGCGCCGCACGCAGGCCGTGTACACGCGCCGGGCGAGCGAGCCTCGCAACGCCGACGACCTGGGCGCGCTCGATCCGCAGGCGATCCAGCGCGTGCGGGACGAAGCCTGGCCTTATGCGAGCACCGCGGACGAGCTTCACGATGCGCTGATGCTCTCGGGCTTCATTCGTGAAAGCGAAGTCGCTGCGAATCCGGGCCAGGTGCAGTGGTACGCACTGATGGATCAGCTCATCAAAGACGGCAGGGCGGTGAAGGCGAGCGGTTTCTGGGTTTCCATAGAACGGTTCGAAGAGCTGAACGCCGTGGTGCCGCAACCCGTCAGGCCGAAGATTCCGGAGCGGCTGCGCAAGTCGTGGGTTCGTGAAGACGCGGCTCGCGAGCTCGTGCGCGGGCGCATGGAAGTGCTCGGGCCGGTGACGGCTGCGAGGCTTACGGGGGATTTCGATTCCGGCGACGAGCGGCTCGTGAGCGGGGCGCTGCTGGAGCTGGAGACGGAGGGAAGAATTCTGCGCGGATACTTCAGTCCCGCAAAAAACCGTCCCCACCCTGACCCTCGCCTCGAAGGGTCCCTGCGGGACCCTTCGGGCGGTAAACGAACAGAGGGAAACCCAAGGTTTCCCTCCGAAACCTCCCTTCCTTCGGTCGCTTCTATCGAAGCAATGGAGTGGTGCGACCGAAGGCTGCTCGCGCGCATACACCGCTACACGATCAACCGCCTGCGCTCGGAGATCGAAGCGGTCACGGCGGCGGACTTCATGCGCTTCCTCTTGCACTGGCAGCACGTCGCGCCCGAGCAGCAGGTCAACGGGGTCGAAGGGCTGGCGGCGGTGATCGAGCAGCTCGACGGTTACGAGGTCGCGGCCTCCGCGTGGGAGCACGACGTGTTGCCTGCGCGGGTCCGCGACTACACCTCGAGCTACATAGACATGCTGTGTTTGAGCGGCCGCGTCGCGTGGGGCCGTACCACGCCGATGGCAGGCGCCGGCAAAGCGCCGCTGAAAAGCTCGCCGATCGCGATCATGCAGCGCGAGCACGCCGCGCTGTGGCGCGTCGCGCAGGACGTGGATCCCGACACCCTCAGCTCCGAGGGACGCGCAGTGCACGATGCGCTGAAAACCCGCGGCGCGTCGTTCTTTCACGAGCTCGTCGCCGCGACCGGTCTGTTGCGCACGCACGTCGAGCGCGCGCTCGGCGAGCTCGCCGGCGCGGGGCTCGTCACCGCCGACAGCTTCAGCGGCCTGCGCGCGCTGCTCACGCCCTCAGAGAAGCGCAAGAGCCTCTCGGGCGGGCGTCCGAGCACGCGCAGGTCCGCATACGGCGTCGACACCGCAGGACGATGGGCGCTGCTCTCGAGCGAAACAGCGATGGATCGCGAAGCGCAGGTCGAGGCCATCGCACGCGGCCTGCTGAGGCGTTACGGCGTGGTCTTCCGCTCGCTGCTCGCGCGCGAGTCCAGGCTGCCGACGTGGCGCGAGCTGGTGATGGTGTATCGCAGGCTCGAAGCCCGCGGCGAGATCCGCGGCGGACGCTTCATCGGAGGTTTCGGCGGCGAGCAGTTCGCGCTTGCCGATGCGGTCGGGCGCCTGCGCGCGGTTCGCAAGCTCGACAAGAGCGGCGAGCTCATCGTGGTCAGCGCGGCGGATCCGCTCAACCTCGTCGGTATCCTCACGCCCGACGCACGGATCACGTCGATCGCACAGAACCGCGTCCTTTTCCGGGATGGCGTGGGAATCGCCGCGTGGGAAGGCGGCAAGGTGCGCCGCCTCGCGGCATCCGAGCTCGACGACGATACGCTGCACGGCTGGCTCTCGCGGCGTGCGAGCGTGAAGGCGCTCAAACCGTATTTCCGCAATGCGACCGAGCGTGAGCGACAATTGCTCGCCCGCAAACACGCAAGCCCGCTCGACGACATCACGCCGACGAGGCCCCTGCACTGAATCATCGCCATCCTGGGCGCGGCTCGGGATCCATCCATGTGGTCTGCATCCGGTGCCGAAGTGCGCCGCGTCACTCGCGTCCGGCGGCAGCAGTTGTAATACACGGGATATTTTGTATGATCCACACACCCGTTATCGCGTCACCGGAGAGAGTGTCATGGCAGATCGGAAGCAGCCGCTCGTGGATGAAGCCGACGTCTACGCGCGCACTCGCAAAGGTGAAGCCGAGCTTCGCGGCTCGCACACGACGCTGCCTGCGGCTGCGATCGAGCTGCTTGCGCGCATCGACGGCGAGAACCCGGTTTCGAGCCTGAGGGCGCGCACGGCGCACTTGCCGCCCGACAATGCCGCGGGCACTTTCGAATGGCTCCTGCACCATGGACTGATCGCGCGTGTGTCGCACGCCGACACCGACGTGCTCGAATTCGATGCGCCGTCGGGCGTCGGCCCGCGTCTCGCGCCGTCGTCGACGGCAGTGAGCACGGCGACTCGCGAAGCGGCGGCGGGCCTCACGTCGCTCCAGCAGCAGGGATATTACGTACGCATCGCGCGACGCCCCGCAGGCAGGCCGCAGCTTCCGACTCACCGAAAACCCCTGGTGATCATCATCGAAGACGAGCCGCAACTCGCGAAGCTGATGAAGGATTTCATGGCGCTCCAGGGTTTCGATGTACGCATCGCGGGCACGCGCGACGCAATCGTGAGCGTACTGCGCGAGCCGCCCCGTCCGGACCTCGTCCTCCTCGACGTCGTGCTGCCGGACCTCGACGGCTTCGACGTGCTGATGAAAATGCGCCGGAACCCTGCGCTCAGTGAAATGCCGATCATCCTGCTCACTGCCACGACCACTAAGGATTCGGTCATCAAAGGACTTGCCGGCGGCGCCGACGGCTACATTGCGAAGCCTTTCGAGACCGAGGTGCTGGTCAAGGCGATCCAGACGACGTTCGGGATGTCGCACGCGCAAGGCCTCGACGCCCGGGGCACACGTGCGGGGTAAGGGCGGGCGTTCGCGCGATGCGCTGCTCGCTGCAGCAAGACACGCAGCATCCGCGCGCTGATGTCGCGCACGAGCGCCGGGAAGATGAGAACCCGGCGCTACGCCGCAGTCCTCGCTGCGCTCACGGCTCTTTTCGCGCTGCGCGTCGCGGGGCAGGCGCTGCAGCGCTGGAGCCCGGTCGATGCGCTTCCGCCTTTCGGCGCTTTCCAGGGCAGCTCGATCGCCTATGGGCTCCTGCTCTGCATCCAGATCGTCATGCTCGTGTGGATGAGCGCGATCAGCATCCAGGTTGGGCGAGGCCGGCGACGACGCGACCCGCGAGCAGCACGGGTGCTCGCGTGGGCCGGCGGTATCTACATGGCAGGCTCCATGGGCCGCATTGCAGTGGGGCTCACCGTCGTGGAAGCGCCGGCGTGGTTTACTGCCTGGATATCGGCGATCTTTCACCTCATCCTCGCCGCGTTCGTCCTGACGCTTGCCGCCTACCACGCGACGAGCCCGGGTCGTGAAAGGCAGGCCTAGACCGATGCTCACCCGCGCGCTGCCTTACGTCTGGTATCCCGTCTTTGCCGCCGCAGCCATTGGCGCATTCGGCGCCATGCTCGCGAGCGGCGCGCCGCTGCCGATCGCTGCGTATGTCCCGGTGATCGCGGTCGGCATCGCCATCGTCGTGCTCGAATGGCGCTTCCCCGAACATCGGGCGTGGCGCCCGCATCCTGCCGATCTGCGTGCCGACGCCGCTTTCATGCTCCTCGTGCAGGTCGCGCTGCCGCGCATTCTCGCGGCGCTCGGTGTGCTGGCGATCGCCGCGTGGATGCACGAGCACCGGCCGAGTCCGTGGTGGCCGCAAGAATGGCCGCTCGCGGCGCAGGCCGTGGTGATGCTGCTCGTCATCGATTTCCTGCGCTACTGGCTCCATCGCGCGTGTCACGCGTGGCCGCTGCTCTGGCGGCTGCACGAAGTGCATCACTCCCCGGAGATTCTGTACGTGCTCAACGTCGCGCGTTTTCACCCGATCGAGAAGACGCTGCACTTCTGCTTCGATACCGCGCCTTTTCTGCTGCTGGGGGTGGCGCCCGAGCTCGTCGCCTGTTACTTCGTGCTCTATTCGGTGAACGGACTGTTCCAGCACAGCAACGTGCGGCTGCGCTACGGCTGGCTCAATTACGTGGTGGGAAGCGCCGAGACCCACCGGTGGCACCACGCGCGGGACCCGAAAGTCGCGGCGTGCAACTTCGGGAACACGACGATCGTGTGGGATCTCGTGTTCGGCACGTGGCATCTGCCGCGGGACGGCTGCATCGACGATATCGGCATCACGAACCGCGCGTACCCGAAAACGTTCTGGAGGCAGATGGCGACGCCTTTCGCGAGCCCCCGGCACGCCGCACCCGGCGGCTTGCGCAGAGCGATCGCAAACGGCCTCGTCGACATCCACCTGAGATGGACGCGCATGCGGTTCGCGCGGCGCATCGGCATCCAGGTGAGGAATCCGATGGCGGTCCAGCGCGTAGTGCTCGCGCGGATTCTCGCGGCGAATCGCGCGAGCGATTTCGGGCGCCGTCACGGTTTCGCCCGGATTCGCGACGTGCAGGCGTACCGGGAGCGCGTTCCGGTGCACGACTACGAAGCGTTGCGGCCCTATGTCGACGCCCAAATGGGGGGCGACGCGGCGCTGACTGCCGAAACGCCCGAGCGCTACGCGCGCACGAGCGGCACGACCGGCCGCGCCAAAGACGTTCCGATCACCCGCAGCCACATGCGCGGGCTGCGGCGTATACAGGCCGCGTCGGTCGCTTTCCAGCATCGCGCATGTCCCGAAGCGTTCGAAGGCGCAATCCTGGCGATCGTGAGCCCTGCGTTCGAAGGCGTGCTGCCGAACGGGAAGCCCTACGGCTCGGCATCGGGAATCGTCGCAGGCAACACGCCGGCGCTGGTGCTCGAGAAATTCGTGCTGCCGCCGGCGGTGCTCACCATCCGCGACAGCCGCCTGAAGTACCTCACGATCCTGAGGCTCGCGCTCGCGCGCGCTGACGTGACCTACCTCGGCAGCGCGAACGCGACGACGCTGCTCACGCTGATCAAGCTCTACCGCCTGCATCGGGCGCAACTGCTCGCCGACCTGTCGAACGGCACCTTCTTCTGCGCGGACGAGCTGCCGCCCGAAGTCGCGCGGGCGATCGCGGCGCGGCTCGCTCCGCAGCCCGGGCGTGCGACCGCGCTCGCGGCGCTGGCCGAGGCTCGCATCGCTGACCTGTGGCCGGAACTGCGGCTCGTCGTGACGTGGACGTGCGCGAGTGCGGGAATCGCAGTCGACGCGCTGCGCCGCGAGTTGAGTCCGCGCATCCGAATCCACGAGCTGGGTTATGTCTCCAGCGAATTTCGCGGAACCGTGACGCTCGGTCGCCGTGCGGGGACCGGGCTGCCCACACTCGACACCCATTTTTTCGAATTCGTCGAGCGGGAGAAATGGGACAGCGGCGAGCCCGAGTTCCTGACTCTCGACGGCTTGCGCCGAGGCGTCGATTACTATGTGATCGTCACGACGCCGTCGGGGCTGTACCGCTATTTCATCAACGATCTGGTGCGGGTCACGGGCCGTCTTCATCGTGCGCCGCTCATGAAGTTCGCGCAGAAGGGAAAAGGCGTCACCAACATCACGGGCGAGAAGCTGTACGAAGCGCAGGTGCTCGCAGCGGTGCGCGAAGTCATGTCGCGTGCGGGAAACGCTGCTCGATTCGTAATGGCGCTCGCCGACGAGGAGGCGTGCCGTTACCGGCTTTATGTGGAGCCCGGGCCGGGCGACACGCCAGACGCAGCGGCTTTCGCGCGCGCAGTGGACGCAAAGCTCTGCGAGACCAACATCGAATATCACGCGAAACGCGAAAGCGGCCGCCTCGGCGCATTGACCGCGGCGTGGCTGTCACCGGAAACCGGCGAAGCCTACAAGCAGTCGTGTGTTGCGCAGGGGCAGCGCGAAGGCCAGTTCAAAACAGTCGCGATCGCTTACGCGCGCGAGTTCCGCTTCGACCTCGAGTCGCGGGTGCAAAGCGAGACGGTGGCGTGAAGCTCGATTCGATCGACGTGCGCGCGCTCGCGATCCCGTTCAAGACGGCATTCCGCCACGCGTCGGCCGAGCGCAACGAGATGCAAAGCCTGTGGGTCGAAGCCCGTGCGAATGGGCATACGGGCTGCGGCGAAGGGTGTCCGCGCGTATACGTCACCGGCGAAAGCCTCGCGAGCGCGCTTCAGTTCTGCGCGCTCCATGGCGACGGTTGGCGCGCCTCACTGACTGATCTGCCGGCGGTGCGCCGCTGGGCGACCGCGCATGCAGCCGAGATCGATCGCAATCCCGCCGCGTGGGCCGCGGTCGAGCTGGCGCTCATCGAGCTGATCGCGAAGCTCGACGGGGTTACGGTCGAAGGTGTGCTCGGCGTTCCCGAGCTCGAAGGGCGCTTCGTGTACAGCGCCGTCATCGGAGATGCCGCGCCGGAAGCATTCGAGGCGCAGCTCGCGCACTATCTCAAAGCCGGTTTTCGTGACTTCAAGATCAAGCTCTCGGGTGTGGCATCGCGCGACCGGGCCAAGGTCGACGCGCTGCACAAAGCCGGCGTCGACCCGGCGCAGGTGCGGGCGGATGCAAACAATCTGTGGAAGAGCGCCGACGAGGCGATCGCCGCGCTCGAAGCGCTCGCTTTTCCTTTTCACGCCCTCGAAGAACCGCTGACTCCGGGCGATTACGGCGGCCTGTCGAGTATCGCATCCGCGCTCGGCGCGAGAATCATCCTCGACGAGAGCGTGCTGCGTGAAGGACAGCTCGATGCGCTCGAACCGGCACCGGGGCGTTGGATCGTCAACCTGCGAGTGTCCAAGATGGGTGGGCTCATGCGCTCGCTGCAGATGGCATCCGAGCTTCGCCGCCGCGAAATCGCGCTGATCATCGGCGCCCACGTCGGCGAAACCAGCGTGCTCACTCGCGCCGCACTGACTGTTGCGAACGCCTCGCGCGACCTTCTCGTCGCGCAGGAAGGCGCTTTCGGAACACATCTGCTCACGCGCGACATCGCCGAGCCGCCGCTCATGTTCGGCGCGGGTGGCGTTCTCGATGTCCGGAGCGCAGGCTTGCACGCCGCAGGCTGGGGCATGACCATTCGATCCTGGCGCGCGGTCTAGCCCGGCGCATAAAAACGAGGAGAGCCCGATGTACCCACACGTGGCATTCGCCGTTGCCGCAGCGCTTTTATCGTGCGCGGCGGGCGCGCAGGGAACCGCCCAGTCTTTTCCGACCAAGCCGGTGCGCATCATCGTTGCTTTTCCACCGGGTGGCGGCACCGACATCGTGGCCCGCATATTGGGGCAGAAACTCGGCGAGAGCTGGGGTCAGCAGGCGATCGTGGACAACAGGGCGGGCGCATCAGGCGTGATCGGAACCGAAGCTGCGGCGCGCGCGGCGCCGGACGGTTACACGTGGTTCATGGGGACGATGGGCAATCTCACGGTGAACCAGCACCTGTATCAGAAGATGCCGGTCGATCCGCAGCGCGATCTCACCGCGATGAGCCAGGTGGTCGCGGTGCATTTCGTGATGGTCTCGCATCCCTCGCTGCCGGCGAAAAACGTCAAAGACCTGATCGCGCTCGCCAGGGCGCGTCCTGGACTCATCAACTATTCCTCGTCGGGTCCGGGCGGCGCGCCGCACCTGGGTGGAGAGCTGCTCAAGAGCATGGCGGGAATCAATCTCGTGCACATCCCGTACAAAGGAAGCGGGCCGAGCTTCACCGACCTTCTGGGAGGGCAGGTGTCGCTCACGTTCGACAGCCTCGTCCAGGCCTATCCGTACATCAAGGCAGGCAGGCTCAATGCGCTCGCGGTGCTCGGCTCGAAACGATCAAAGCTGCTGCCGCAGACGCCGACGATCGCCGAATCGGGTGTGCCGGGCTACGAGCTCACCAACTGGTTCGGTCTGGTCGTGCCCTCGGCGACGCCGCGGGAGCTCATCCAGAGGCTCCATGGCGACGTCTCCAAAGCGCTCGCGCAGCCCGACGTCCGCGACAAGCTGCAGGCGATGGGCGCGGACGTGATCGGCAGCAACCCCGAGCAGTTCGCCGGCTTCATGCGCGAGGAGACCGCGAAGTGGGCGAAGGTCGTGCGGCAGGCGAACATCCGCGCGGAATAGATGGGCAAACGCGGCGCCCAGCAGGACCTTTTCGGCGTATCGCCGCAGTTGCCGGAAGGCTTCGTCTACACGCCCGGGCTCATCACGCCCGACGAAGAAGCCGCGCTGCTCGAGGTGATACGCTCGCTGCCGCTGCAGGAGGCGACGTACAAGGAGTACACCGCGAAGCGCCGCACCGTCAGCTACGGCGGCAAGTACGACTACACGAAAAATATGCTCGACCCCGCGCCCGAGATCGCGCCCTTTCTCATGCCGTTGCGCGAGCAGGTCGCGGCGTGGGTCGGCATCCCTCCGGAGAAGTTCGTTCACGGCCTGGTCAGCGAATACCGTCCGGGCACGCCGCTCGGCTGGCATCGCGACGTTCCGGATTTCGAAGCGATCGTCGGCGTGTCGCTCGGCGGTACGGCGCGCATGAAGCTCAGGCCTTACAAGCCGGGCGCGCGCAATCTCAGGGAAGACGTGATCGTGCTCGACCTCGAGCCGCGCTCGGCATACTCGATACGCGGCGTCGCGCGGTGGGGATGGCAGCACAGCATCGTCTCGACCCAGGAGCTGCGCTACTCGGTTACTTTCAGGACGAGCAGGAAATGAGGGTTGAACCCACCTCCCTAACCCTCCCCCTGACGGTGGGGTTCGGATGCTGAGGCTGCCACGCGACTTCTACGATCGCGACACGATCGACGTCGCCAAAGACCTCCTCGGCAAACACCTCGTGCACGTCTGCGGCGGCGTCGAGCGTGTGGGACGCATCGTGGAGACCGAGGCCTATCTCGGCCCGCACGATCTCGCAGCGCATTCAGCCAAAGGCCTCACCCCTCGCACCAAAGTCATGTTCGGTCCGCCGGGGTACGCGTACGTCTATCTCATCTACGGCATTTATAACTGCATGAACGTGGTCACGCAGCGCGAAGGTGTGGCTTCCGCGGTGTTGCTGCGGGCGCTCGAGCCGGTGAAAAACATCGACGGCCGCACGCAGGGCCCCGGCCTGCTGTGCCGCGCGATGCACATCGACAGGAAGCAGAACGGACACGATCTCGTAGCCGACGACTTCTACATCGCCGACCCCGGCTCGCATCGCACGCTCGGAATCGTGAAGCGGCCCCGCATCGGGGTGGATTACGCGGGCCACTGGGCGCGGCGGCTCCTGCGGTTTTACGTCAAAGGCAGCAAGTATGTCTCACGACCGTAACGTTCCTGCGTAGCTCGCCGCGTCGGCCGCACAAAAACGCAAGGCCGATCCATGGGCGCCTGAATTTCGTCGCTATAATCAACGCGACCGCCCCTCGAAAGGGGCCGCAGAACTGCGCTCAAAGGGGAATATCTATGCGCCATGCCGCGCCGCTCCGGACGACGATCGGTCGTGGCCTGCTCGCAGCGGGCATCATGCTGTTGCTCGCATCGGCGCCCGCACCTGCGGCGGACAGCAAGAACCTCGCGCCCGGCTTCGAATCGCTGCCTAAGAACGCGAAGATCGTCGTGATGCCGACCGACATCGAGCTATTTCTCGTCAGTGCCGGAGGGGTGCCCGAGCCCAAGGCCGACTGGACCGACGCGGCGAACGGGTATTTCAAGGCGGCGCTCCTCGCGAAGAAAAGCGCGCTCGGGCTGAACAGCGTGGAGCTCACCGAAAAAGACGCCGACGATCTCGCCGAGATCAACACGCTGCACGCGGCGATCGCGCGCTCGATCCAGGTCCATCACTTCGGACCGGGCATCCTCAACCTGCCGACCAAGGAAGGCAAGCTCGACTGGTCACTCGGCGAGCCGGTGCGCGTCATCAGGGAAAAGACCGGCGCCGACTACGCTCTTTTCAGCTGGATCCGCGACAGCTACGCGAGCGCCGAGCGCATCGTCGCGACGATCGCGCTCGCTTTCGTCGGCATCGGGCTGCATCCCGGTGGCATGCAGCAGGGCTATGCATCGCTCGTCGATCTGCAAACAGGCCGCGTCGTATGGTTCAACCGCCTGCTGCGCGGCAGCGGCGACTTGCGCGAGCCGGAAAAAGCGGCCGAGACCCTGAACGCGCTGCTCAACAACTTTCCTCAGTCGAAGTGAAACGACGCAGGTTCATCGCAGGCGGTTGTGCGTGCGGCGCACTGCTGGCCGCGGGCTACGCGCGCGCGCAGGAGTGGGCCTCTCCGGCGCGATTTACGCGCCCCGACCTCGCCACCGACGAAGGCGGATTGTGGTCGATGATGGAACGCGAGGAGACGCGGCTGAGGCGCAGCCCGTTTGCGGTGCGCGATCCCCACCTCCAGGAATACGTTCAGGACATCGCGTGCCGCCTGGCCGGCAATCACTGTCCCGATTTGCGCGTGCACATCGTACGCACACCGCTCTTCAACGCGAGCATGGCGCCCAACGGCATGATGCAGATCTGGACCGGCCTCATGCTGCGCATGGAGAATGAAGCGCAGCTCGCGGCGGTGATAGGACACGAGATCGGCCACTACGTCGAGCGTCACAACGTCGAGCGCCTGCGTGATGTTAAAGCGCGAACCGCCTTCGCGCAGTTTCTCGGCATCTTCGGTGTCGTCGGCGCGATCGGACAGATCGGCGTGCTTGCGAGCGCTTTCGCTTACGGCCGCGACCAGGAGCGCACAGCCGACCGCATCGGCGTCGCGCTGATGCACAAAGCCGGCTACGACACCGCGGAAGCCCCGCGCGTGTGGGCCAACCTCAGGGTCGAGACGGGCGCGCGCGAAGGCGGCGGGGTCGAGCGCAACCCGCTCTTCGCCAGCCATCCCGCGCCCGCCGAGCGGCAGGAGACCCTGGCGCAGCTCGCGCAGGCTGCGCCGGGCGGAGTCAGCAACGGCGAGATCTGGCGCGAGAAAATGCGGCCTCACCTGCGCGAGTGGCTGTTCGACGAGATCAAGCGCGGTCAGCACGAGGAGAGCCTCGCGCTGATGACGCGCATGATGGCGCAGCTGCCCTCGAGCGCAGATTTCGCGTACGCCCGCGGGGAAATCTATAGGTTGCGCGCCCGCGGTTCGGATCTCGACGCGGCGCTCGGCGACTACCAGGCGGCCCAGCGCATCGGCGCAGAGCCGCCCGAGACTCATCGCGGCCTCGGCCTCATCTACCGGTTGAGAAAGCAGGAGCCGCAGGCGAAAACGAGCTTCGAGCGTTACCTCGAGCTCGCGCCGAACGCAGCCGATGTCATGTTGATCAGGAGCTATATGGAGGAACCGCTCACGTGAAGAAAGCTCTCGCAGCACTGCTACTCGTCTGTCTTGCCGGTTGCGCGTCGGTAGCGAAAATCGAATCCGGCGACCGCGCGATCGGCGATCGCCTCGCGATCACGCTCACCGGCTCGTGGAATCACATCAGCGCGCCCGGTCTTGGGCCGGCGCAGGTCTGGACGATGGAAGGTCTTCCGGTCGATCAGTTGCTGCTGTACTCCGGCCTCAAGGACGGCGAGGCGATCCACGCGCCGGAGCGCGGGGCGGGCGGGGAGCGCAAGAGCTTCGACTTTCGAGCGACCATGCAGCCGGACGAAATCGCGGCGCTGTTCGAAGGCATGCTTTCCCGCGACGGCTCCGCGTATAAGCTCGTGAAGCTCGAGCCCGCGACGTTCGGCGGTACCAAAGGTTTCCGCTTCGAATACGCGCTGTCGAGAAAGATCGACAACGTGCAGCTTTCCGGCGTGGGTTACGCGGCGGTGAGCCGCGGCGAGCTTTTCGCCATCGTATACCACGCGCCGCGCCTCGCGTTTTTCGCGCGGCACGCGTCGACCGTCGAAGCGATCGCCAGGAGCGCGCGCATCAAGGGATAGCCATGAATCGGAGACAGGACCCCGATTTCGCCCGTTCGTGTCGAGGCCGTGATTCGAACCGGCGTCTGACCCTAAACAAACCGGGATCAGCCTCCGGTTCGCCTTAGCGCAGCGTGATCTTCGCTGCCGCGAGCGCCTGGTGGACCGCAACGCTGACTTCACTTCGCACCTCGAGCCAGTCTTCGATCCGGTCGGTGGCCGCGTGCAGCTCGAAACCCAGCCAGTCCGGGCCCATGCGTGTGAGCAAAGCCCTGGGGGGCGGGTGGTCGACGAGCTTGGGATGATCTTTCGCGACGTTTTCGAGGATCTCGATCACCTGCTGCGGATCGCTGCCGAGCACGACCGACACCGGCACTTCGACGCCGCGCTGGCGATCGGAGAACGTCCAGTTCACCAGCTGCTCGGAGATGAGCTTGCCGTTCGGCACGATGATCTCCGAGCCGTTGGGCGTTCGCACGATGCTCGCGCGTATGCCGATACGCTCGACGACCCCTGCCGTGTCGCCGATCTGGATCACGTCGCCGACCTGCATCGGCCGCTCGAAGAGCAGGATGAGCCCCGAGACGAAGTTGTTGAAGATGTTCTGAAGGCCGAAGCCGACGCCGACGGTGAACGCACCGGCGAGTATGGTGAACTTGGTCATGTCCAGGCCGAGGGCCGCCATCGCGACGAAGAAGCCCACCACCAGGATGATGTAGTGCAGCGTCTGCGAGATCGCGTGCGGCAGGCCGCGCTTCAGCCTCGCATGAGGATAGATCTCTTCTTCGAGCACGAACCTCAGGAACCGGGAGAAGAGGAACGACGCCCAGACCGCGAGCACGAAGGCGAGCGTGTCCGAGAGCGAGATGGCGATCGAGCCGATGGTCAGCTCGGCGTTGAACATCGCCTTGAGGGTCGCGATCACCTGCTGCCTCACGGACAGGCGCTCGAGCACGAAGAGTGTCCACAGTACGACGGCGATCGCATTGATCACCAGTCGGGTGCGCTGCCTCAGGAGCTCCCGGTGGCGCTGGACCATGCCGAGCATCTTCAGCGGCTTGACCCGTAGCGCCATGATGACGAGCGCGTCGAGTATCTCGACCATCGCGTAGAGGATGAGCCCGAAATACACGCTGCGCAGGACCGCATTGCCGATGAGGTTCGCGAGCGCGAGGTAGCCGGTCGCATTCGCAACGGTCGTGAGCAGGAACAGCGAAAACGCGATTCGCAGCGCCAGTGTCAGGAGCGACCGCGATCGCGGCCCGCCCTCGGCAACCGACGCGGTCGTGCGCATCCCGCGCATGAACCAGAGCAGGAACCCTGCGCCGCCCAGCATCTCGAGGAAGAACGCCAGCCGCGGCACGAGCTCTATCGACGCGGCGATCGTGCGGAGCTGATCGACCAGGTACAGCGCGACCACGGCATAGAGCAGTGGCTGGAGATAAGGCGCGATCAGCTTGCGAACGACGAGCACCGTAGGAACCAGCGCCGCCGCGCCGATGATTGCCCACATCAGCCGCGGCGCTTCGGGATATATCCAGCGGCTTCCGATGAGCGCGAGCAGCAGCGCCGTCGCGGCCGGCCACGCGAATACCAGCGCAGGGCGGTGCAATCCGGGCTCCTCCTGCGCCCACTTGTCGATCCGGCGGCGCACCCAGTAGAGCAGGGCGGCGAGCATTGCGAACACGATCGCGTGCATGAGCAGGCGGTCGCTGTGCGCTTGCACGTAGTTCTGGAGCACGGTCCACTGCGTCTCGCGCGAATCCCGGCTGTCGACGACGATCTGCTGGCCCTGCGTCTGCAGGTCTGCGCTCCACAGCGGCGGGGCATCCCTTTCGAAGATGCGCCTGAGCGTAGCCTCGCGAACCTGCTGAATCGAATCTATCGCCTCGGCGACGCGAAACGCCTGCGCCTCGACCCGGCTTTGCAGCCGCAGCGCGAGCGCCTGCTGCGCATCCAGGGTGGCGCTCATGCGCCCGATTGCGGCAATCAGCGTTTGCGCGCGAGCGATGAGCTCCGCCGGCGCCTGCTCGGTCGTCGCCGCCGTCAGCGTTGCTTTCCACGTCCCGTTCAGTTCGTCGAGCCGCGCGATGTCGCGGTCGAGCGCTGCGATTCTTGCGGCGAGCTCGCTGCTCCACAGATCGAGCGTGCTGCTCACGCGCCGCCAGTTGCGTTCCAGAGTGCTCAGAAGCTCGAGCGGCGGACGCTGTGAAATGATGCGCGCGTTCTCACGTATGCGCAGATCGATCTCGCGGGTGAGCACCGGGAGCTCGCTGTCGATCCGGGTGAGCGCCGGGTCAGCGGTGGCTTTTGCAGCGATCTCACGCAGGTTGACCGCTGCCGCTTCGGCTTGTGCGCTCAGCTCCGAGAGCGGCACCGCCGCCGGCTCGGCAGGTTTCTGGACTGCCGGTTTGTCTTCAGGCGGCTTGTCGGCTTCGACTGCGAACGCGCTGCAGGCGAGAAAAAACGCCGCGACGACTGCGAGCAGCCGCAGCGCAGAGCGCGCGGCTGCCGCAAAGCGCGTGCAGATCGGTTTGAGGGGCATGGGATGATGTTCGGAAAACCCCGAGGGTACGCAAGATTGAGGCCGGTCGGGCGTGATTCTGCCCTGGGCGGTGCGCGGGCGTGATCGATTCGCGATATCATGCGCCGCTGTATCGTTCCGCTTGAATCCTCATGTCCCGCAGAAGTGTGACCGGAGCCGCACGGCTCCTCGCCGTGCTTGCGCTGCTCGCGTCGAGCGCGATCGCGTCAGCCGCCGAGAAGGTCCTGTACGAAAAGCCTTCGCCGTACAACAACATCATCGTCACCGAGGACGAGAGCGGCCAGCGCGTGCTGCGCTTCGAGCGCGGCGGCGCGCGGCAGAGCATCGCGAAGCCGGGAGATCCCACCTTCCTCGGGTTCGCATATACCAAGGTTGCGTTCGCCGGGCTCGCGCTCTCGCCTGAGCCGCTGCGCATCATGATCGTGGGCCTGGGCGGAGGCACGATGCCGATGTTCCTGCGCCACTACTATCCGAAAGCGGCGATCGACGTCGTCGACATCGACCCCGACGTGGTGCACGTCGCCAAGGAGTATTTCGGATTTCGCGAAGACGCGAGCCTCAAGGCGCACGTCGGCGACGGCCGCAAATTCGTCGAGTCAGTGCGCGAGCCGTACGACGTGGTCTTCCTCGATGCATTCGGCACCCGCAACGTGCCTCCTCACCTGACGACCCTCGAGTTCATGCGCGCAGTCAAACACAGCGTGAAACCGACCGGCGTGGTCATCGGCAACATCTGGGGCCGCCCGGTAAACCCGCTTTACGACTCGATGGTGCGTACGTACCAGGACGTGTTCGAAGAGCTTTTCATCCTCGACGTGCCCGGCACGACCAACAAGATACTGATGGCGCTTCCGCGCAGACAGAATCTCGATCGCGCCCAGCTCGCGGAGCTCGCGCGCAAGTTGGCGGCCGACAAGCGCTTCGCGTTCGATCCTGGCGACATCGCCGAAGACCAGTTCACCAACGCCGGCCGCAAAGGCAAGACCGGCCGCGTGCTCAGGGATGCGGACGCCGCATCCCCGGCTAAAGCAAAGGAAGCGGAAGCCGTTAAGTAACGCAGGCGCAAAAAGCGCCGGCCCGAAAGCGAACGTGGGCGAAGAAACGCCACGCCCGCCACGCCCGCCACGTCGCGCGAAAAACCCCACCGCGGCTCCCCAGCGCTAACGCTCGCCGAGTGTGATGGATTGCCTAATACGCCCGCTCACGGAAAAGCTAGTCTCTAATCGTCATCAAGCAGGAGTTCAGAACATGTCCACCGTGATCGCCGTCGCCACCCGTGCCTGGGTCCGTATGTTTGAATACATCACTGCACGTAACGACCGCGCCGTCGCCGCATGGGG
>JAQGMV010000194.1 GCA_028292225.1 Betaproteobacteria bacterium | reverse complement strand
GCTCGCGAAAGCGTGCTTCGACGTGGACATCCTCGTCAACAACGCGGGCGCGATCCCGCAGGGGACGGTCACCGGGCTCGACGAGCAGACCTGGCGCACCGCGTGGGACCTCAAGGTTTTCGGTTTCATCAACCTGATCCGCGAGATCTACCCGGTCATGTGCGAGCGCCGCCGCGGCGTGATCGTGAACGTGATCGGCACCGCGGGTGAGCGTCCGGTCGCGAACTACATCGCCGGCAGCATGGGCAATGCGAGCCTGATCGCGCTCACTCGCGCGGTCGGGGCCGAGAGCGCCGATTCGGGCGTGCGCGTCGTAGGGGTGAACCCGGGCGCCACGGAAACCGACCGCCAGGTCGTACGCTGGCGCGCGCGCGCGGAGAAAGAGCTCGGCAATGCGGACCACTGGCGCGAGCTGACCAGGGGTTTTCCATTCGGCCGCCTCGCGACGGTCAACGAAGTCGCGAACATGATCGTGTTCCTGTGCTCGGACCTGTCGTCTTACACGACTGGAACCGTGATCACGGTAGACGGCGGAGCTTCGGCGAGGAAGTAAACAGGTTATTCGCGCTCGTACCGGCGCAGCGGGATTCTCATCCGGTCGCGCGTAAACGGCCTGACCTTCCGGGTCCACGGCGTTACCGCCGCTTCTTCCCACGCTTTCGACGCGCACACCTCGGGTGAGCTGAGGTGGTACAGGGCGAGGTATCGATGCCTGCCATCGCTCACCGCATCGACGATCGTGAAGCGGCGCGCCGACAGGCAGCCCGTTACGGCCGCCAGCCGGGGGATGTGTTCTTCGTCGTACCACGCGTTGAAGTCGGATTCGGCTTGCGGCGCGACGTTCATCGCGAAGAGCAGCAATCCGCCGGCTTGTGCCGGTGCAACGACGTCACCGGGCGGCATCTGCACCGCTTCGAAACGGCAGAGGCGCTTCGCTTTGCCGATCACGCGTTTTGACCATGGTGAGAGGTTCTCGCCGGCGATCGCGCGATACGCGCCGGTCTTCAGCACGTCGAGCGACTCGAGATCGTAAGTCGCGATCGAGAGCCCGGGATTCTCCGCGCCGACCCAGCGCTCGCAATTGACGAAGCCGGGCACTCGCCTGCGCTCAGGCACGTGCTCGGTGTCGTACCAGTCGTTGAACTCGTCCGGGTTCACCGGGGCGGAATCGAATCCGGCGACGAGCAATCCCATGGGGTTCGATGACATCCGGCTTCCTTCGTAAACGGTCAGCGGTAAACGTTGAACCGCGACGCCTCATGGGCCCGCTATCGCCCCGCGCCCGCTCGGGAGGAACGGCTTACCGTTCACCGTTCACGCGCCTCGATCAATCGACCTTCACCCCGGCTTTCTTCACGACCGGCGCCCATTTCGCCGTTTCGGCGCGGATGAATTCGCCGAACCTCTCAGGCGGACCGCCGACGGGCTCGAAGCCGAACTCGATCATCCGCTTCGTCATGTCCGGCGCAGCGATGATCCTGTTGAGGTCCGAATTCAGTCGCCTCACGATCTCCGCCGGGGTGCCTGCCGGGGCCAGCACGCCGTTCCACGAAGTCACTTCATAACCGGGAACGCCCGATTCGGCGACGGTGGGCAGATCGGGCAGAAACAGTGAGCGCTTCGCGCTCGTGACCGCCACCGCCCTCAGCCTGCCGGCTTTGACCTGCTGCGCGATCGAAGCGGGCTCTCCGAAAATCATTCCGATCTCGCCCGAGAGCAGCGCAACGGCGGCGGGCCCGCCGCCTTTGTAAGGCACGTGGACGAGCTTTGTCCCGGTCATGCTGTTGAAAAGCTCGCCCGTCAGATGGTTGATCGCGCCGCTCCCGCTCGATCCGTACGAAAGCTGCCCCGGCTTCGCCTTGTCCAGCGCGATCAGGTCCTTGATGTTCTTCACCGGGAGCGAGGGATGGACGACGACGACCTGCGGCACCGACGAGAGCCAGATCACCGGAGTGAAATCGCTCTCGCGAAAAGCCATCCTGCTGTAGATGCTCGGATTGATCGAATGCGTGCCCGAGTAAGCGAAAGCGATCGTGTAACCGTCAGGCGGCGATTTCGCCGCGAGCTCGGCGCCGATGTTGCCCGCCGCACCGCCGCGATTGTCGACGATGATCTGCTGACCGAGGGCCTCGGAGAGCTTCGGACTGACGATGCGCGTCAGGGTGTCGGCGCCTCCGCCCGGCGGCCACGGCACGATCCACCGCACAGGCTTTACGGGGTAGGACTGGCACCACGCGACGCCCGCGACCGGCGTAGACAGCGCGGCTATCGCCGCAAGACGAACCCACCTGCTCATTGTCATCTCCTCAGGGAGTGATGCCGTTTTCGCGAAAGCGGTCGAATGATGCGAGAAACATTTCAGCGCTGTCGATCCGGGGCGTGAACCCGCCGCGGCGCGCTTTGGACGTATCGGAAACGATATCCCATTCCGGTTTGAAGACGTAATCGGCGTAAGGCCAGAGCACTCGCTCGCTGAGCGCTATACGCTGCAAATCGCAGCGGCGCACGAGCGCCTGCCACACGCTCTCCTTGTCCGCCACGTAGTCTGCCAGCCGGAATGCCCCAGGCCCACCCGCCTCGACGCCGAAATAGTCTGCAAAGCGCGGCCACAGTGCCGACCAGCTCGGGCTGTCGCCATTCGTGACGTTGTATGACTCGTCAGCGGCGCACGGCTCGGTGGACATCCAGCGTATCGCCTTCGCAAGCAGAGGCACGTGCGTGAACTGGGTGCGCGCGTGAAAGCTTTTGTCGCTTCCGGGAAAGGCGAGCGGCTCGTCACACGCCCGTGCGATGGACGCGTACACGGCGATCAGCAGCGCGACGCTGCGCGGCTCATCGGCGTAGTCATCGCAGAAAGTGTGCGGCCGTGAAGTGCTGAAGGTCCATCGTTTCCCGCGCCGGCGGCCGCGGATCCAGTCTTCGTGCTCGAAGTAGAAGTTCGCAACGCGTGCGCGCGGGCTCTCTTCGGTCAGCGGCACTGCGAGCGGGCCGAGCATGTGCCCGTAGTATTTGGTCCCGTGTACGAGATGGACGTGCTCGAGCGCTCTCGAGGCAGGCTCCACCGCGTCGATGAGATTGCGCAGCATCGAAGCATTGGTGCCGACCGCCTCGGATTCGCCTTCCGGATGGTCGTAGCGCGCGGCGTAAACGATGTGCGTCACGTCGCTCATCGGTGCGAGCTTCGAGATGCAGTCGGCGGCGTCTGTCAAATCGACGCCGACATATACGCGCCCCTGCGGGTCGGCCGGCGGCCGCCGGCACAGGCCGGTCACCCGCCACCCGTCTTCGGCGAACCGCTCGACGACACGTGTCCCGACGATTCCTGTCGCACCGGCCACGAGCGCGTGACGCGCGGCCATCCGGGGTTAATGCGGCTTATGGCACGGCGTCGCGGGGACGTATACCGCGATGCCCGCATGCCGCCGCGCCCTGTCGGCCACCCGTGGCGGCACGACCGCAATCCCGCGGTGCGGGGTGCTGCGATCGATTCCGACGCACTCGAGCCACTTCCACTCGATTCCAGCGCGCCCGATCTCCGGCTTGTCGCGGTCGGCGATGAGCAGGAGCTCGCCGTCGCGCACCTCCGGCGCGCGCTGCGCACCGTCGAAAAGGTTGCGTTTGTAGTGTGCGCGATCGATCAGCGGCAGCCACTCACCCATGCCGCGGACCTTGAGATAGCAGGCATCCTCGAACACCGACGCGGACGCGACGCTGTACATCGCGAGCGACGGCGGATGGCTCGAATCGGCGCACTTGAAGCGCTGCGCCGAGCTGATTCCCGGAACGCTCGCCATGATACGCAGGTGCTCGTCATACCAGCGGTCCCAGTCGCTTTCGCGGGTGTGGTCGGTGATGCCGCTTTGACTCATGAAAATCATTGCAGATGCTCTCTTGTTCTATCGACTGCGAGTTTTGAGTGCGACGACTGCGCTAAGCGGCGACCTGGTCGCCGCTCTTCGCCCTGCGTCGAATACCCCGCTCCTCCGGTCGAAGAGCGGCGCCATCGCCTGCGCGCACTCGCGTTAATGGGTCGCCGCATCACTGCGTTTTTTTAGAGGCACTTCGAAAGCCGCGTGACGGCCGGCGATGCGCCCCGAGATGAATGCCCATCCCAGATGGTGTCCGTGTCCTTCGAGCAGCAGCCCGCCCTGGCCGGTCGAGCCGGCCGCATAAAGGCCCGGGATGACTGAACCGTCGGCGCGCAGCACTTCGAGCCGCTCGCTCACTTTCAGGCCACCGTCGGTGAAGACGACGTAGCTCTTCACCGGCCCCAGCGCGTAATAGGGCTTGCGCGAAAGCGCCGGGCGATCAAAGCGCTCGCCGCCGTTGTAACGGTTGAGCATAGTCACGAGCCGGTCCGCCGGGACCCGCATCGACGCCGCGAGCCCCGGGATCGTGTCCGCCTGGTGATAGATGTCGCGGCGGTTGCGCCGGTAGTCCTTGAGATACGCGTAAGCCACGCCGGGCGCGGTCGACACGAAGTACGGCCACGCCTCGAATTTCTCTGCGATGGCGTCGTCGAAAACGATGTACGCGAGGCGGTCGGGCTGTTTTGCGACGTCGTAGGCCGGTTTGCCGAGCTCGTCGGTGAAGCGCTCGCCGCGATCGTTCACGAGAATCGCGCCTTCCCTGAACAGGTCGGCCGACGGGCCGAGGGCAGTGGTCAGAAAGCTCATCAGGAAAGGCCGCAGCAGCCATTGCGGCATCGCGTTCATCGCCCACGCGATTAAACGAGCCACCGTTTTCAACGGCGGAAGCTTCTGGATCAGGTTCGATTGTGCAGGCGGTATGAACCGCATGATCGGTCCGCGCACGATGTCGCCGTTGACGATGGTCGCGCCCAGCGCCTGCGCCATGCGATGTCCGTCGCCGGTGCTCGTCGCGTTGACCGCTTCGACGTCGACGACGTCGGGGCTCGCGACCTGCGCCTTGATGTCGCTGCCGCCGCTGTAATCGCCGGCGGCGAGAACCACGGCGCCGCGTGCGCGGAAGATTTCTCGCGCGCCGTGAGCGTCCTTCGCTTCGACCGATGTGACGCGGCCGTTCTCTTCGATCAGGCGCTCGATCGACGTGTCGACACGGATGTCGACCCCGAGGTCGCGGCAGTGGCGCGTGAGGTGGTAGGCGAATGACTTCGAGTTCGGCACCACGTTGTGCATGCGAGGATAGCGATGCGGCGGCTCGGGCATCGGTCCGACGAAGACGACACCGAGCCGCATGAGCCATTCGAGCATGTCGGTCGTGTTGTCGACGAGGATGCGTCGCAGCGCGAGGTTGTCGCGCGGCGCGAGCGCGCCCGCATGCGCGGCGAGGTCCTCGAAATGCGCCTGCGGGCTGTCCTGGATTCCCGCGCGCTTCTGGTGCGGCGTGTTGGTCGCGGTCACCGAGCCGACCGACCACGAGGTCGTGCCGCCGGTGCGCGGGTTTTTCTCGAGCAGGATGACGCTCCTGCCGAGCCGCGCCGCCTCCGACGCGGCCGCAAGTCCTGAACCGCCGCCGCCGACGACGACGACGTCAGCTTCGGTGATCTGTAGCTGCCCGGACAACGCTTACGCGGAGCGCCGCATCGGCGCCGCTTTCGCAGCACCCGGCTCGGAGAGCCGCCGCAGCAGGCTTCCGCAATTCGTGATCTTCGGGTCGACGCCCATCGCTTCATACGCCTGCCAGGCCGACGCCTGCACTGCGGTGTACACCGGTTTTCCCAGATCGCGCTCGAGCATGTCGACCACCTCCAGCGACCGCAGCTGGGTGCACGCGATGAAGACCGCATCCGCATCGGGCGTCGTGATCTCCTTCACCTTGCGGTAAATCTCTTCGGGCAGGATCTTCGCGTGGTCGAACATGTCGAGCATGTCGAAAGTGCCGAGCTTGACCACGTCGACGCCGTGCGCTTTGAGGAACTGTTTCAGGCGCTCGTTGGTGAGCTCGACATACGGCGTCACCACATCGACTTTTTTATGGCCGCCGGCCAGCAGACACGCGGCCATTGCGCCTGCGGTCGTGACGGTCGGCGCCCTGGTGATCGCGGTGAGCTGCTCACAGATCTTCCGGTTCCATTCGGGGCCTTCGAAGAAGCTCCCGCTGGTGCAGCCGTATACGACGACGTCGGGCTCGACCATCGCGACATCTTCAGCCGCCTTTTTGCTCGCGTTCTCCATGCTGCGCAGCTCGTCGGGCGTGCCGTGGCGTCCGCCTGCGATCCGCGCGCTGTGGACGGAAACACCTTCCGGCGCGATTCGCCAGAATTCGGGTTCCATCGTCGTATTGATCGAGGGTACGAGCAGTCCGATACGTCCACGCCATCCGTACATGGTGTTCCTCCTGAAGGGTTAGGCGGCTCGGGCAGTGTCCGCGGGTGCCAGCTCCCGCAGGAGCCGCCCATAACCGGGAATGCTCTCGACGCTGCCGATCGCGCGCAACGCGGCCCAGATGCTCGCCTGCGTCGTCGATATGACCGGTTTTCCGGTATCGCGCTCGATGCGCTCGATGGCGTCCATCGTCTGCCAGTTGGTGCACGAGAGCACGATCGCGTCGACATCGTCGCGGTTCACTTTCATCGCGAGATCGTAAGCGGTGTCCGGCGAGAGTCTGCCGACGACGAGATTGTCGACCAGCGACAGGCCCGCCATGCCGGCCACTTTGATCCCGCTCGCTTCGAGGAAGGCGCCGGCGATGCCGTTCACCTGCTCGGTGTACGCCGAGCCCAGCACCACTCGCTTCGCACCCACGTGGCGTATGGCTTCGACCAGAGCGGTCGACGTCGTGGTTGCGGGTTTACCGGTTACGCTCTCGATCTTGGCGATCAGCTCACGGTCGTAGCCGAGTCCGTTGAGAAAGCTGGGCGCGGTCGCACCGAGCACGATCACATCGACGTCGGCGGAGGCGAGGAGCTTCGCCTGCTTCTCCATGTCCTCCACCATGCCGAGTATGGCGTCGGGCGTGATGCGCGTGAGAAACAGCCGCGCGGTGTGCAGCGTCACGCCGCGGGGCAGAGCGCGATAGAACTCGGGCTCGACTGTCGTGTTGGATGACGGCACCAACAGGCCTATACGTCCCATGCTTGGCGTTTCCTTGAGGAGGGCAGCTCGAAAGACGGGGCGCTCGCGTCGAACACCAGCGAGAGCGTTTCGAATGTTTATAAACAAGCGCTATGGGACTGTCAAACGGCGAGGCCTGCGCGTGAGCGTCACTGCTCGCCCATGAGCAGCAACACCTTGCCGACCACTTTGCGGTCACGCACCACCGCGAGCGCTTTCTGGTGCTCTTCGATCGCGTAGGCGGCCATGACGTGAGGCTTGATCCTGCCCTGCTCGTACATGCGGAAGAGCTCCTGCTGAACCGCACGCACCTTCTGCGGCTCGCGGTCGCGGTAGTCGCTCCATTGCAACCCGATGAGCGAGATGTTCTTCACGAGCAGGATGCCGGCCTTCACCTGCGGGATGCGGCCTTCGGCGAACCCGACGATGACGACCCGCCCCGACCACGCGATCGTGCGAAAGCTCGCGTCGAAGACGTCGCCGCCGACGGGATCGACGATGATGTCGACGCCGCGCTTGCCCACTGCGTCGTAGACCTGCTTCCTGAACGATTCGCGAATGTCCGGCACGTCGGTACGGACGATGTGATCGGCGCCGTTCGCTTTCGCCAGCGCCGCTTTGTCCTCACTGCTGACGCTCGCCACGACCGTCGCGCCGAGCGCCTTGGCGATCTGCACCGCCGCGACACCGACGCCGCCCGCGGCGCCGTTGACCAGCACCACTTCACCGGGCTGGTATCTCGCACGCTCGACGAGCGAGAAATGCGCCGTGAGATAGGTGAGTCCCATCGCTGCGGCGTCGGCGTAGCTCATGCTGTCGGGAATCACGTGGCAGTTCGCTTCCCGCACGGCGCATTTCTCGGCGTACGCGCCGTATTCGATCTGCGCGGTGACGCGATCGCCCGGCTTGCACAGCGTGACGCCTTCACCGACCGCAGCGACGACGCCCGCAAAGTCCTTACCGGGGCTGAACGGCCGCGGCGGCAGTTTCTGGTAAGTCCCGCCGATGACGAGCAGGTCCGGAAAATTGATGCTCGCCGCGCGCACGTCGACCACGACTTCCCCGGGTTTGGGTGCGGGATCGGGCGCTTCGGCGAGGGTGAGGCTTTCGATGGGACCGTGTTCGCGTACGAGTAATGCTTTCAATGCGTGGCTCCTGCTGCTGCGTGGAGGGTGAAGGGGTGAGCGGCAAACCGTGAATGATATCCGGTCCGCGCTTCAGGTCTTGCTCTCCCCGCGAACGTTGGGATGAAGGGAAAGCAGGTCGTTTGCTTCGCCGAGCTGGGGATATCCCGCAGAGGCGTCCCCGGACCGGAATGCATCGGCAACCGGCACCGGCAACGCGCTGATGGCCCGGTCGCCCGCCCGCAACTCCCGGGCGAAGACGCCGCGCGCCGCGAAATGCGGATCGGCAACGGCGTCCTCGAGCGTCACCACGATCGTGCAACAGACGTCGCGCCCTTTGAAGAGCGCGCTCAGCTCTTCGGCGCTCCGTGTTCGCACGCGCTCGGCCACTGCGGCGCGCGTCGCCGCAGGATCGCGCGCGTCATCGCGCAAAGCTTGCGGCAGATCGAGCAGCGCGCAGAAGGTGTCCCAGAACTTCTGTTCGAGCGGCGCGGCCGCGAGGAAACGATCGTCGCGCGTGCGATAGATGTTGTAGCGCGGGGAGCCGCCGGTGACGAGATCGCCGCCGGGCGTCGGCCACTGCCCTGCGGCCAGACCGTTGCCGAGCCCCCAGTACATGAGGGTGAACAGATTGTCGGCCATGGCGACGTCGAGCTTGCAGCCCAGACCCGTGCGATCGCGCTCGCGCAGCGCGAGGAGGATGTTGATCACGGCGGGATAGGTGCCCCCCGCAATGTCTGCGACGAGCGCCGACGGCAGCACCGGCGCGCCGTCCGCGCCCTGCGTCAGCGACGACATCCCCGATTCGGACACGTAATTCAGGTCGTGCGCCGCGACATCGGCGCGCGGTCCGTGCTGTCCGTAGCCGGTGACCGCGCAGTAGACGATCCGCGGGTTGATCGCTTTCAACGCCTCGTAGCCGAGTCCCAGCCGGTCCATCACGCCGGGGCGAAACTGCTCGACCACGACATCCGCGGACTCGATCAGCGGCTTGAGCGCGTCGACGGCACCCGGCGCTTTCAGATCGATCGCGATGCTGCGTTTGCCGCGATTGAGCAGCGCGAAGTTCACGCTGTCGGCGCCGAGCTTGGGCTCGTAGGCGCGCATCTCGTCACCGCGTCCCGGCCGCTCGATCTTGATCACCTCCGCGCCGGCCTCGGCGAGGATCAGGGTCGCGAGCGGCCCCGGGAGCAGGGTGCTGAAGTCGAGGACGCGGATACCGTGCAGGGGTTGCATATGAGGCTTAAGGGCATCGACCACGAAGGACACGAAGGGGCACGAAGGAGGTCAAAAGCGGTTTTGCTTTTCCTTCGTGTCCTTCGTGTCCTTCGTGGTTCAAGCTTTGGTTTCAGCTCTGAGCTTGGCAACGCGAGCGCGACGGGCAGGCGCGTACGCCGGATCCCCGGTCGCTTCGAAAAGGGCGTGGGTCATGTCGTAGTGATGCTCGAGCCCGGTGCGCTCTAGCAGCGCGATGGGGCCTTCGGGATAGCCGAGGCCGAGCTTCAGCGTCATGTCGAGGTCGTCGGCAGTGGCCAGGCCTTCGTCAAGGCGCTTCAGCGCAGCGTTGTAGTACGGCCGCACGAGCCGGTCGACGATGCGCCCGTCGAAGTCTCCGCACACCGCCATCTCGAGTCCGGCGCCTTCGAAGATCTCCTTCGCTGCGGCGAGCGCCGTAGCCGGGGAACCCGGCTGACGCACGACTTCGACGAGCCGCGTCGGCTCGTCGGTGCCGAGCCGGAAGCGCGAGAAGCCGAGCAGATTCGATCCTTCGGCTCCGCGGCTCTCGCCGGTATGCATGCCCAGGCTTTCGGCGCCGAGCTCGATCAGAACTGCGGTCTTGCGCTCACTCCCGTCGAGCGTCTGCAGTGCGTGGCCGACTTTCTCGCCGATGATGATCACGACATCGCCGTCGGTCTGCGCGCTCTCCAGCAGCGCATGCCGCGCCGAAAACGAGCGGCTGTTACCTGTATCGATCAACTGGTAGAACATTTTGGGTCCCTTGTCTCGCTGTTCGCGGCTCGCGCCGTGCCGTTCATGCTTCGACGGCCGCTATCGCTGCTCGGCACGAACGGATGTAAATCGGGGTCTGTCCCCGATTTCCCCGATTTCAGCCGCCGAACATCGCGGCGCCGCCGTAGGTATAGAAACCCTGCCCTGTCTTTCGGCCGAGCTGGCCGGCCGCGATCATCCGCTTCACCAGCGCCGGAACGGCAGCGCGAGGCTCGTGGGTCGACGCATACAGCGCTTCGGCGACGAGCAGGTGGGTGTCGAGGCCGACCAGATCGAGGAGCTCGAGCGGCCCCATCGGGTAGCCGAGCGCGGTCTTGATCGCGCGATCGATGTCCGCCGGCGCCGCCACGCCCGCTTCGACCAGGCGGATCGCGTCATTGTTGAAAGGCACCAGGAAGTAGTTGAGGATGAATCCGGGATTGTCCTTCGTCCTCACAGGCACCTGCCCCATCGCCTTGCAGAAATCCCACGCCGCATCGAACGAGGATTCGCTCGTCCTCAAGCCCGGCGACATTTCGACGAGCTTCATGAGCTGCGCCGGGAGGCAGAAATGCATCCCGACGAAGCGATCCTCGCGGCCCGAGCCCGCTGCGATTTCGGTGATCGAAAGCGTCGAGGTGTTCGACGCGAAGAGCGTATGCGGCGGGCACACGTCGTCGAGCGCTGCGCACACCGCGTGCTTCACTTTGAGATCCTCGAACACCGCTTCGATCACGATGTCGCACGCTTTGAGCCCGCCGATGTCGGTCGTGGCCGACATATTGCCGAGGATCGTGTCGACCTGGCCTACGGTGAGCTTCCTGCGCTCGACCGATTTTGCGAAAAAGCCTTCTGTTTGTTTGCGCGCGCGGGCCAGTGCGTCCTCGCGCGTGTCGTACACGATGGTACGAAAGCCCGCCCGCGCGGCGACGATCGCGATGCCCGCGCCCATCGTGCCGCTGCCGGCGACGCCTACGGTTTTGATTGGGGTCATGGTGTTCTTCGTGAACGGTAAATGGTAAATGGTAAGTCGTGGCTGCTGATGGACGCCCGCCGCGCGGCGGCCGTCAACGATTTACGATTCACCATTAACCATTTACGGCTTTCTGACAAAACTTCGTCCGATGAACTGCCTGTGGATCTGGTTCGTCCCTTCCCAGATCTGCGTGATCTTCGCATCGCGCATGAGCCGCTCGACGCGGTAATCCTTGCAATAACCGTAACCGCCGTGCAACTGGACCGCATCGGTCGCGATGCGCATCGCCAGATCCGACGCGCGCATCTTGAGCATCGACGCTTCGACGCCGAAATCGGGCGCATTGCCGTCGATCAGCCGCGCGACGTGCCAGAGCCAAGCCTCGCACATCGCGAGATCGGTCGCCATGTCCGCGAGCATGAACTGTATGCCCTGAAATTCGACGATGCGCTGCCCTGACTGGCGGCGGTCGTTGATGTACTGCACGGCATCCTCGAAGGCCGCGCGCGCGATGCCGAGCGCGTGGGCCGCGACGCTGGGACGGGACCTGTTGAGCGAAGCGAGGAGTATTTTCAACCCGTCTCCGGGCGCGCCCAGCAGGTTCGCGCGAGGCACACGGCAACCGTCGAACGCGAGTGTCGCGGTGCTGGAGGCGCGCAGGCCCATCTTGTCTTCTTCACGCACCACCGTCAGGCCCGGCGTGCCTTTCTCGAGCACCAGCACCGAGATCGACTTGCGGCTGTCCCCGATTTCGCTCCATTTTCCGAAGAGCATCAACAGGTCCGCATGCGCGCCGTTCGTGATGAACGTCTTGGTCCCGGTGACGATGATCTCGCCGCCCTCGGGCCTGAACTCGGTCTTCATGCCGGTCGCATCCGAGCCTGCGGTGGGCTCGGTGATCGTGAGCGACGCGAGACCGCCTTCGGCCATCGCCGGCAGCAGCCGGCGCTTCTGCTCCTCGCTTCCGAAATCGATGAGCGGCTTGATTGCGTGGAAGTTGGTCGCCCAGATCACACCGGTCGACGCGCACGCCCTGGATATTTCGCGCACACTTTCGAGATACGCGGCGTAGGACAGCGGAGCGCCGCCGTAAGCCTCGGGGATGAACATCGCATTCAGCCCGAGCGCATTGATCGCCCGGATGTTGTCCCACGGGAACTCGCCGCTGCGGTCGTACTCGGCCGCGCGCGGCGCGATGCGATCGCGCGCGAGGTTGCGCACGGCTTCGAGCAGCATGCGTTCCTCGTCGCTGAACCGGACGGTCGCATCGAGGCGGTGGAAGACTTTCATGGACCTCCGTAAACGGTAAGCGGTGAACGGTAAACCGTGTCGACGCCGTGGCTGGAGGACGTGCAGCTCATCCGGCGGTTCACCGTTTACCGCTGGCCGTTTGCGTCATCAATGCGCCATCCCCTGCCCGCCGTCGATGTAGATCGTCTCGCCGGTCAGGAACGGGATGTCTTCGGAGTACATCGAAGCGACGAGCTTTGCGACCTCTTCAGCCGTGCCGGGCCGTCGCCCGGGAATGCGCTTGTCGATGTACTCGCGAACCGGACCGCGCTCGAGCGATTCGCGGTTCAGGTCCGTCACCACGTAACCCGGGGCGACGTCGATCACGCGTATGCCTTTGGACGCCCACTCGACCGCGAGGCAGCGCGTCATCGCGCCGACCGCCGCTTTCGATGCGCAGTACGCGAGGTTGCGCTTCACGCCGACCTTGTCGAAGAACGAGCCGATGTTCACGATCGTCGCGCCGCCGGCGCGGGCCAGGTACGGATAAGCTTCGCGGCACGTCGTGAAGACCGCGGTCGCGTTCGTCTGCATGACGCGCTCGTACATCGCGGTCTCCATCTCCTGGCTCGGCGCATCGAGATGGATCCCGGCGTTATTCACGAGCCCGTGCAGCACCCCTTCGGCCGCCACCGCCGCGAGCGCTGCGCGCATGCTCGCTTCATCGTTCACGTCGCACGCGCGATTGACGAAACGCCCCGCGAGCCCGGCAGCGGCCGCCGCTTCCGGCCCTGCGCCTTTGCGCGTGAGACACGCCACGCGAAAACCGCGCCTCGCCAGCTCGAGCGCGATCGCCGCGCCGATACCCCGGCTCGCGCCGGTCACCGCTATCGTTCGTTGTTCACGACTATTCATCGTCGAATTTCGCCTTCCGCTTCTGCACGAACGCCGCCATCCCTTCCGCCGCATCTTTGGTCTGGAACGCGAGCGTCGACAGGTCAGCTTCGATCTTAAAGCCCTCGTGGAGCGGCGTATCGAGCGCGCGGCTCACCGCCTCGCGGGCGAAGCCGAGGACAGGCAGGCTGTAGCCGGAGAATTCCCGCGCATAAGCCACACCGGCCGCCAGCGCTTCGCCCTGGACGATGCGCTGAACGAGGCCGATTCGGTGCGCTTCCTCGGCGTCGAGGGTGCGTCCGGTCAATATCATCTCCATCGCGCGCGCTTCGCCTACGGCGCGGGGCAGTCGTTGCGTGCCGCCGTAACCCGGAATAAGGCCGAGCTTGATCTCGGGGAGACCCATCTTCGCGTTCGGCGTCGCGATCCGAAACGTGCACGCGAGCGCCATCTCGAGGCCGCCGCCGAAAGCGTAGCCGTTGATGATCGCAACCGATGGAAACGGCAGGCGCCCGATTTTCGAGAACACGGCCTGGCCGAGCTCGGCACCGCGTTTGTGCTCGACGAGCGGTCGGCCGGTGAGCTCCGTGATGTCTGCGCCTGCGCAGAACGCTTTTGGTCCTGCGCCCGTGATCAGCAGCGCGCGCGCATCCGACTGCGCCACTTCGTCTAGCGCGCGGCCGAGGTCGGCGATCAGCGCGAACGACAGCGCGTTGAGCGCGTCGGGACGGTTCAGGGTGATGAGCGCGAATTCATCGATGCGCGTGAGCTCGATACTCATGGTCAGCTTGTCTTCCTGGATTCCGGCCTGCGCCGGACTGACGACACTGCAGCAGTCACCCTCATCCGCTCCACCTCACCGGCTCCGGCCTGATGCGTCCGCTCCTGGTCATCTCCACCAGCTCGCGCTTGAGTATCTTCCCGCTCGGCGTCAGCGGGAACGCGTCCATCGCGATGAAGTACTCGGGCATGTCGTACTTCGAAAGCCCTTCCGTGTGCAGGTGGTCGAGCAATGCCATGGCCTCGAGCGCCGCGCCGTCGCGGGCAATGACCGCGAGGCACACGCGCTCGCCCAGCCTCGCGTCGGCAACCGGATATGCGGCGGCTTTCAGCACCGCAGCGTGTTTGAGCACGAGATTTTCGATATGCGAAGGATGGATATTGTGCCCGCCCCTGATGATGAGGTCTTTCATGCGGCCGACGATCGTGAGATTGCCCTGCGCATCCAGCCTACCTAGATCGCCGCTCATGAACCAGCCGCCGGCGTTGAACGAGCTCTCGGTCGCGCTCTGGTTGTCGAAGTAACCGAGGGTCAGTAGCGCGCCGCGCGTGCCGATCTCGCCGATCTCGCCGGTCACCGCTTCCCGGTCGCCGTTTTCCTGATCCCAGATCCGGGTCTCGTAGCCGCTGCAGGCTTTGCCGCACGTCGAAGTGATCGTCTGCGCATCGTCGTCGGGAAGGGTGTACTGGTGCGATCCGTTCTCGGTCATGCCGTACACGTTCAGCGGCTTCACACCCATACCGAGGAACGCTCGCGCGGTCTCGGGCGGAATGACAGAGCCCGCCATGTAGAAGACCGTGACGCGGCCGAGCTTCTCCATGCCCCGGCGCTTCATGTCGGCGAGGATGTCCATCGCGTGCGTCGGAACGCCCATCACGTAAGTCGCGCCGCTCTCCACGATCCTGTCCAGGGGCTTCATGCCGTCGGGCAGATCGTTCACGACCACTTCGAAGCCGGCGACGAGGCTCTGCTCGATCGCCACCGTGCCGATATGATGCGACAGCGGGCTGTGACTGAAAAGCACCGTGCGCTCATCGTGTCGCCAGTCGTCGACCATTGCGCGGCCGTTGGCGAGCAGCGTGTTGTCGGAGTGCAGGACGCCTTTGGGCGTGCCGGTCGTCCCGGAGGTGAACGCGAGATAAGCGATCTTGTCCGGGTTATCGTCGGCCGGGGGCAGCGCGCCGCATTCCCCCTCGGACGCCGGAAACGCATGGCAGCCTTCGGGAACGCTCGCGGCGCGAGTGAGCGGCGCGAGCGCATACACCCGCTTCATCGAAGGCAGCGCCCGAGCGGCCGCGAAAACGTCGTTCTGCGCCGCATCGGAGCCGTAACCCGGCTGCGCAAAAAGCGCCGCGCTCCGGATGCGCTCCGTGAGCTGAATGACTTCGCCGACGCGATAGTTCTGGTGCAGCGACGGATTGCAGACGTAGCCGTTGCGCGAGCACGCGAGCAGCACGACGACCGCCTCGACCCTGTTCGGCAGCCACACCGAGACGCGCTGGCCTCGCTTCAACCCGCCCGCGTGCAGGTCCGCCGCGAGCGCGTCGACCCACTGCGCCAGCGCGCGCCACGTCAGCCGGCGGCGGCCGTCCCGCAGCGCATACGCCTGCGGCCGCGCCTTCGCATGATGTCGCAGCAGTGAATACAGGGTGTCCTCACGCCAGTGCCCTTCGGCGTAGTAGCGCCTCGCGATGCCGGGATCGTGAAGGGTGAGGAGCGTGCTCACGTGCCTCTCGACATCAATGCCCGAACTTGTCGGGGTCGGGCGTGCGCCTGCCGCGGAAAGCCTCGCCGAGCTCTTTCGATTCGTCGGTGTCCAGATAGAGCCGCAGCAGCATGTCGTGCGACATGCGCGAGAGCCCCGACACGCCGCCGTGGCGCGCCACGAACGCGCCTTTGATCGCCGCCAGCGCGAAAGCGCCGCGCTCGGCGACCGCGTTCGCCATCGCGCGGGTCTCTTCCTCGAGCTTCTCGTCGGGGACGACTTTGTTGATGAGCCCGATGTCGAGCGCTTCGCGCGCGGTGAGCTTCGGGTTGAGGAACCACATCTCCTTGGCTTTTTTCTTGCCGACGAGGTCTTCGAGATACCACGTGCCGTAGCCCGCGTCGAAGCTTCCCATCATCGGGCCGACCTGCCTGAAGATCGCGCTCTCCTTGGCGATCGTGAGATCGCACATCACCTGCAGCACCTGCCCGCCGCCCACCGCGAACCCGTTGACCGACGCGATCACCGGTTTTTGCAGGCGCTCGATGCTCTCGTAGATCTCGAGCGTCGGCAGCATGCCCGCATACAGCGTGCTGTCCTCCATCCCTTCCTTGCGCCCGCCGATGCAGAAGAACTTCTCGCCCGCTCCGGTGATGACGAGCACCCGGGTGCGGGTCTCGCGCCTCACCTCGTTGATGCAGTCGCGGAGGTCGTGGCACATCCGGGGCGTGAACATGTTGCCGTCGTCGGGACGGTTGAGGGTGAGCCAGCCGACGGCACCTTCTTCGCGGTAGAGGATGGTTTCGTAAGTCATGTTTTCAGATTACCTTCTCTTTGCGCAACCGCTCGATCCCCGCATCATCGTAACCGAGCCCTTCTCGCAACACCTCACCGGTGTGCTCGCCCAGGCGCGGCGGGGGCGTGCGATAGCTCGCGCATCCGCCGTCGACGCCTATTCCCAACCCGACCTGGGGAATGCGCCGGCCGCCGGCGGTATCGGCATAGAAAAGACCGCGGGAGACGAGCTCGGGGTCACTGCTCACCTGGTCGACCCGGTTGACCGGGCCTGCGGGCACTTTCGCTTCGACGAAGAGCTTCAGCCATTCGTCGCGCGATCGGGTGGCCAGCACGCTCTGGATCTCGGCCACGATCTGCTCACGCGCGGCGCGACGATCGGCGTTGCTCGCGTAGCGCGCATCGCGCCCGAGCTCCGGCCGGCCGACGGCTTCCCAGAAGCGCTTCCAGATCGCATCGTTGCCGAGGCCGAGGGTGATCGGATCATCCCGGGTTTCGAACACCTGGTAGACGGCGATCACACTGTCGCGCGCGCCGGTGCGCTTGGGGACCTCGCCCGAGCCGAGATACGGCACGATGCGAGGCGACATGAAGCGGGTCATGCTGTCGATCATCGAAATGTCGATCGCGTGGCCTCGGCCGCTGCGGCAGCGCTCGAAAAGCGCCGCCACGGTCGCGTACGATGCATCCATGCCCGCGATGAGGTCGGCTGCGGGGGTGCCGACTTTCTGCGGCGGGCTGCCGGCTTCGCCGGTCAGGTCCATCACGCCGCTGTAGCCTTCGGCGATCAAGTCGTAGCAGGGAAAATCGCGGCGCGCGCCTTCGAGGCCGAAGCCGCTGATCGAGACGTGCACGAGATCCGGCTTCAGCGCTTTGAGGCTCGCGTAATCGACGCCGAGTTTTTTCTGCACGCGATCCACGAGATTGACGACGACGACATCGGCCGTGCGCACCAGGTCGCGCAGGACTTCACGTCCCGCGCCGCTGGTGTAATCGAGCGTCACGCTGCGCTTGTTGCGGTTGACGCTCAGGAACCACAGCGATTCGCCGTCGAGGAACGGCGGACCCCACGCGCGGCTGTCGTCTCCCGACCCGGGACGCTCTATCTTGACGACGTCCGCGCCCATGTCGGCGAGCAGCATCGTCGCGTACGGTCCGGCGATCGAAGTGGTGAGGTCGATCACGCGCACGCCGTCGAGCAGCGCGATCGGCGCGCCCTTCGAAGGCGCGGGTAAGGAATCGAGTGGAAGCACGCGGGCTCCCCTATGGGAGCAGAACAGTCGAACCGGTCGTCTTGCGGCTCTCCAGATCGGCGTGCGCCTGCGCTGCGTTGCGCAGCGGATAAGTCTGGTTGACCTTGATCTTGACCACGCCTTTCTTCACCACGCTGAACAACTCGCGCGCAGCGGTGAGGAGGTCATCGCGGGTCGAGGTGTAGTTCACGAGCGTGGGCCGGGTCAGGAAGAGCGACCCTTTGGTCGCGAGGATGCCGATGTTGACCGGAGGCACCGGGCCTGACGCGTTGCCGAAGCTCACCATGAGGCCGAGAGGGGAGAGGCAGTCGAGCGAATCCATGAAGGTGTCCTTGCCCACGCCGTCGTACACGACCGGAACACCTTTGCCTTTGGTGATCGCTTTCACCCGCTCGGAAGTCTTCTCGTTCGAGGTCACGATCACGTGCTTGCAGCCCGCCTTTTTCGCGAGCGCCGCTTTCTCTTCGCTTCCGACGGTGCCGATGACCGTCGCGCCCAGATACTTCGTCCACTGGCAGAGGATCTGCCCGACCCCGCCCGCGGCCGCGTGCACGACGATCGTGTCGCCTTTCTTGACCTTGTAGGTGCGGCGGCACAGATACCACGCGGTCATGCCTTTGAGCATCATCGCCGCGGCAGTCCTGTCGTCGATTCCCGACGGAATCTTGACGAGCCTCGCGACGGGGCGAATCAGGACTTCGGCGTACGCGCCGATCGGCTGCGCATACGCGACGCGATCTCCGACCTTGAATTCCTTGACGCGGGGACCGACCGCTTCCACGACGCCTGCGCCCTCGGAGCCGAGTGTCATCGGCATCGGCATCGGATAGAGCCCGGAGCGGTGATAGGTGTCGATGTAGTTCAGACCGACCGCGGTGTTGCGCACGCGGACTTCCCCGGGCCCCGGTTTCGCGACTTCGACTTCCTCCCACCGCAGCTTTTCGGGGCCGCCGTTCTCATGAATGCGTATGGCATAGGGCATCGCGTGTCTCCAGGCTGGTCGCCGCTTTATGGGTTGAGCGGCGATTAAACCATATCACGCAGTGCCCACGTAAGCGCTCAGGAACTGGCGTTTCTTTCCATCGGGAAAGACGATCTCGACCTGCTGGGCAGTCGCGCTTTCGACCCGGCCTTCGCCGTAGCGCGGCACGCGCACGCGATCGCCGGTCTTGAACGGGGAGACCGCCCCGAGCGGCGCGCGGCGCGCCCAGCGCGGCAGGCTCGACTTTTTCACCGGCTTCAATTCGGGCGGGTCCAGGCAGTTGTCGCATGTGCCGCAGCGATCGAAGTCCTCGGCGCCTTCGAAATACTCGAGCAGTACTCGCCAGCGGCAGAACGCGGTCTGGGCGTAGAAGATCATGCGCTCGAGCTTCTCGCGATCCGCTTCGCTTTTTTTGCCGTATTCGTCGGCAAGATGGAGCAGGTCCTCGGCTCGCACATCGGGATTGACGATGCGATAGCGGAAGCTGCGGTCCTGCTTCAGGCAGCCCGCGTCCTTCATGAGCTTCAACGCGACCTTCAGCTTGTTGCCGGAGACGTTCGGCGTCCGCTCTTCGAGCTGCGTATAGGGAATCGGCTCGTTCTGCGCGTCCGCTTCGAGCAGCGCTTCGTACGCGCGAACCACGTCTTCGCGCGTCGGATAGCGGCCGCCCAGGAAGAACTGCTGCACCCGCTTGTCGCGCGTGTCGTAAATGAGGATGCACTGCGCGGGATCGCCGTCGCGGCCTGCGCGGCCCGACTCCTGGTAATACGCTTCGAGGGTTCCGGGAACCTGGTAATGCACGACGAAGCGGATATTCGATTTGTCGATGCCCAGGCCGAAGGCGTTGGTGGCGACCATGACGCGGCAGCGATCGGCCATGAAATCGTCCTGCGTGGTTTCGCGCTCTTTGGCCGAAAGACGTCCGTGATACCGCCCGACTTCGACACCGGCCTCCTTCAGCGCCTGGTAGACGACTTCGGCATTCTTGACGGTGGCGGTGTAGACGATGCCGCTGCCTTCGAGCGATTGCACCAGCCGCAGGGTGTGCTCGAGCTTTTCGCGGTCGCTGGTGGCGTGGACGACGCGATAATGCAGGTTCGGCCGGAAGATGCCGGTATTGATGACTTCGAGCGAGCGCCTGAGCTGGCGGCCGATGTCTTCGGTGACCGCGCTGGTCGCCGTCGCCGTGAGAGCCAGCACCGGCGGATTGCCGAGCGCTTCGACCGCACTCGAAATCTCGAGGAAAGCCGGTCTGAAATCGTGGCCCCACTGGGAGATGCAGTGCGCTTCGTCGATCACGAACAGATCGATCGCGTTGCGCCGCAGCGCATCGAGGAAAGTCGGATCGGACAGACGCTCGGGCGTAGTGAAGACCATCTCGGTCTCGCCGTTCCTGATCGATTCGAGCGCCGCTTTCTCCTCCCGCCCGGTGAGCGTGCTGTTCACTTCGATCGCGCGCACACCGGCCAACGCAAGCTTGTCGACCTGGTCTTTCATCAGCGCGATCAGCGGCGAGACGATGACCGTGGTTCCCGGCAGGTGCAGCGCCGGAAGCTGGTAGCACAGAGACTTGCCCGCGCCGGTCGGCATGACCGCCAGTGTGTCGCGCTTCTGGAGCACGCTGTCGATCACTTCCTGCTGTCCGGCGCGCAGCCGGGTATAGCCGAATGTGTCGCGTAGCGTTTTGTTGATTGCTTTGTTCTGTGCGCCGTTGGGCATGGAGGGTCGAGCGTCGGTTTTTATCCGGCTACAGTCAAGCGCCGTGCCTGATCGCCCTCAGGCGGACTGGAACACGAGACCCGCGTGCTCGCGCAGCGCGTGAAACTGCACTTTGCTCCAGTTGTCGGCGGCCGCTGTGAGCTCGGTCGCGTGCCCCGCTAGAAAAGTCGGCGCTTCCACCACGTCGTACGCGATGCGATGCGCGTTGTTGTCGATGAAGCGCTTCAACTCGCGCTCGTCGTCTGCCGTGATCCAGCGCGCATATTTGTGCCGCGCAGGCGCCAGCCGCGCATCGACGCCGTACTCGTGCTTCAAACGGTGCGCCACGACTTCGAGCTGAAGCTGGCCTACCGCGCCGAGCAGCAGCGCGCCGCCGGCGTGCGGACGAAATACCTGGATCGCCCCTTCTTCGCCCAGCTGCGCGAGACCTGCACGCAGCTGCTTGCTGCGCAGCGGATCGGCAAGCTCGACCGAATAGAAGATCTCGGGCGCGAAAAAAGGCAGCCCCGTGAATTGCAGCTTTTCGCCCTCGGTCAGGGTGTCGCCGAGCTGCAGCACGCCGTGGTTCGGGATGCCGATCACATCGCCGGGGAACGCTTCCTCGAGCAGGTCGCGCCGTTGCGAGAGAAACGAGACGACGTTGTTGGTGCGCAGATCCTTGCCGTTGCGGCTGATCTTCAGGTTCATGCCTCGATCGAAGCGTCCCGAGTACACGCGCACGAAAGCGACGCGGTCGCGGTGCGCGGGATCCATGTTCGCCTGGATCTTGAACACCACGCCCGTGAATTTCTCTTCGGTGGGCTCGACCATGCGCTGGATCGCTTCTTTCGGTCCCGGCGGGGGCGCCAGATCGATCAGCGCGTCGAGCGTCTCTTTCACGCCGAAGTTGTTGATGGCCGAACCGAAGAAGACCGGGGTCTGCTGCCCCGCGAGGAAAGCCGCGCGGTCGAAATCGGGAGACGCGCCCCGGACGAGCTCGATCTCGTTTTTCGCCTGCTCGAAAGCATCGCCGAACCGCTCGAGGTTCTCGGGGTTGCCGAGACCTTCGATCACGTCGTCATCAAAGCTGCGGCGGTCCTCGCCCGCGCGGAAGACCCGCATGCGGTCCTGGCGAATGTCGAAGACACCGCCGAAGCGCTTGCCCATGCCGACCGGCCATGTGAACGGCACCACCGGCATGCCGAGCACGCGCTCGATCTCGTCGATCAGCTCGAGGGGGTCGCGCACTTCACGGTCCATCTTGTTGATGAAAGTGATGATGGGCGTGTTGCGCAGGCGGCAGACTTCCAGCAGCCGCAGCGTCTGCGCCTCGACGCCATTGGCCGCGTCGATCACCATGAGCGCCGCGTCCACCGCGGTGAGCACACGATAGGTATCTTCGGAGAAGTCCTTGTGGCCCGGGGTGTCGAGCAGGTTGATCACCGCGTCGCGGTACTCCATCTGCATGACCGAGCTCGCGACCGAGATGCCGCGCTGCTTCTCGATCTCCATCCAGTCGGAAGTCGCGTGGCGGCTCGCCTTGCGCGCTTTGACGCTGCCGGCGATGTGGATCGCGCCGGCGAAAAGCAGCAGCTTCTCGGTGAGCGTGGTCTTGCCCGCATCCGGGTGCGAAATGATCGCAAAAGTGCGGCGGCGGGCGGCTTCCTGGGCGACGGACATAAGCTTTTCCAGCGAACTGCACGCGGGACGCGTGCAGGCTTCCAGCAGCTACGCTGGACGGCCAGCGGCGCGGAAACGAAAGGGGCTGATTTTTACAGGATTTGGAGCAAAAACGCGACCCTGATGGACCGCCGGAACAGGCCGTTAGTTCCTATGGGCGGCCGGCGGCTGCCCTTGGCCCTTGCCTTGACCCCCATCCCCCGTCCCTCAAAAGCGAGGCATGCTGATTGCCCCATCGCTGCGACAGACTTCCGGAGGCTGCATGAGTTGGGACTGGAACAACCTGTACGCCTGGATTTACTCGCCCATCCTGACGGTGGGCGGCACCGAGATCACTCTCGCCCGGATCGGCGGGCTGGTCCTGATGCTCCTTTTCGTCTGGTGGCTGTCGTCGGTACTCGAGAGCGCGCTGCGGCGCCTCGCGTTGCGCGGTCATCACGCGCACGCGACGAGCTCCACGGTCTACGCGTTTACGCGCCTGGTTCGCTACGTCGTGTGGATCTTCGGCACCGTGATCGGCCTGAACGTGATGGGGTTCGATCTGACCAGCCTCGCGTTCCTCGGCGGCGCAATCGGCCTGGGCATCGGCTTCGGCCTTCAGAACATTTTCCAGAACTTCATCTCCGGGATCATCATCCTGGTGGAGAAAACCCTGAAGGTCGGGGACTTCGTCGACCTGCAATCGGGGACGCGGGGAACGGTGGTCGAAATCGGCATGCGCTACACGAGGATCACCACCAACGACGCGGTCGACGTGCTGGTGCCGATTCGGAATTCATCAACCACCCGGTGACCAACTGGACTTACGGCGACCGCAGCCGGGTCATGCGCGTACCATTCGGCGTCGCGTACGGCTCCGACAAAAATCAGGTGCGAGAGGCCGCGCTCGCCGCGGCACACAGCGTGAAAGGGGTCATCATCGACGAGCAGCATCCGGTCGCCGTGTTCTTGAAACGCTTCGGCGACAGCAGCCTCGATTTCGAGATCGGGGTGTGGGTGGGCGCTGAGCTCGTCACGAAACCGGCCCGGACGATATCGCGCGTGTTGTGGGCGCTCGAGGAAGAGCTGACCAAGCGCGGAATTGAAATACCGAACCCGCAGCGCGACCTGAACATCCGGTCGGCTCCGGTGTCGCTCAGGATCGAACGCGCGGACGCCGGGCAGCAGCCGGCGCAGCCGTAGTTCGCCGCGAGGCGCTGCCTACGCGGCGGCTGTAACGCCCCCGAATGCTTCGGCGCACGCGTGAGCGTAAACGCGCGGGCGCCCTGCCCCGGCTTCAACCGATGACTCCGGCAGCGGGCTGGGCCTGCCGATCGCGTACCCTTGCGCGAAATCGACGCCGATCACGCGCAGCTCGCGCAGGACCGCTTCGTTCTCGACCCACTCCGCGATGGTTTTCAACCCCATTGCGTGACCGATCTGGTTGATGGCCGCGACCATGCTGCGGCTCACCGGATCCTTGTCCATCTCGCGCACGAAACCCCCATCGATCTTGAGAAAGTCGACCGGCAGGTTCTTGAGATACGCGAACGAGCTCATGCCCGAGCCGAAATCGTCGAGCGCGAAGCAAAACCCCATCGATTTGAGCTCCTTGATGATGTGTGCCGCGCGCCGGAACTGGTTGACCGCGACCGTCTCGGTGATCTCGAAACACACGCAGCGCGGATCGAGCCCGTGGGCTTGGGTCTGCTGCTTCACGAAGTCGATCAGGAAATCGGCGTTGATCGAGGCGCCGGAAAGGTTGATCGCGAACATCGCTGCGCGACCGCCGAAATGCGGGATCACTTTGGCGATGGCCGCAAAAGCCGCCTGGATCACCCAACGGTCGATGCTCGGCATGAGGTCGTAGCGTTCGGCGGCCGGCAAAAAAGCGCCGGGCGCGACGATGTTGCCCTGCTCGTCGAGCATGCGCACGAGGAGCTCGAAGTGGAGTGGCGCACCGTCGTCGCGAACGATCGCGCTGCACTCCTGGGCGTGGAGCAGGAGACGATTCTCGTCCATCGCGCGCGTGATGCGGGCGACCCAGTCCATCTCCTGCTGGCGGCGCGCGATGTTGGCGTCGGCGGCCTCGTAGGTCTGGAGGCGGCCGCGGCCGGCCTCTTTGGCGGTGTAGCACGCAGCATCCGCGGCGCTCAGCAGCGCAGCCTTGCTCACGGTGTCGGTATCGATCCGCACCAGCCCCATGCTCGCGCTGACCGCGAAAGTCTTGTCTTGCCAGCTGAAGCGGAAGGCGCAGACCGCGTCGAGCAGCGCCTGGCACACTTCGCGGCCTTTTTCGAGCGAGCAGCCGTCGAGCACGAGGCCGAACTCGTCGCCGCCCAGGCGTGCAAGCGTGTCCGACTCGCGGATGCGGCCCTGCATGAGCGTGGTGACCTGTCTCAGGAGCTCGTCGCCTGCGACGTGGCCGCAGGTATCGTTCGGGATCTTGAACTGGTCCAGATCCATGTAGCACAGCACGTGGTGGCGCTCGGTCCCGGCGGTCACGCGGATGAGCTCTTCCAGGCGGCGCTCGAATTCGCTGCGGTTCACGAGCCCTGTCAGCGCGTCATGGCTGCCTTGCCACGAAAGCTGCTGGGCCATGTCGCGGGCGGAGACGACCGCGCGCTCGCGTTCGTCGTCGAGCTCGGACAGGGCACGATGCAAGGCCCCCAGCGGCGACAGGCGAAGACCGGCGAGCGTTCCGAAGCCGAGCGCGACCGCCGCGAGGAGGAGCAGCAGCGCCTCGTCGCTCCCGGCGCCGGTGCCGGTCGCAGCGTAGCGGACGCCGCAATAGGCGAGCGGCAGGGACAGGCTGACGGCGAGTGCGACGGCCGCAGCTCGGCGGCCGATGGCGCTCACCACCGCCGTCGTCAGGCGCATGTCCAGCCTGCTGCGGCGGCAGGCGCAACGCGCTGCCCCCCGCGACCGTGATCATCCGCACAGGCGAGCTGAGCCACGAACAGCAGGACGAAAAAGAGCAGGCCGGGCGGACAGGCGCTCACTCTCCCCCGGGTATGTTTGGACGAATGTTGCATGCAGGCACTCTCGAGTTGCCCGGACTTGTTGTTTACCTGGGAAAGTAAACGGCTCGAAGCGTGAATTCTTTAACGTTTTACGAGCCTGCAGGAGGCTCGCCAGGCGTGGAATCGCTACGTGCGCCAGCGTGCGGGAGGCTCAGCCCGTGGAATCTTTACCGGTGCAACGAGCCGCCGGGAGCTCGCCCGGCGTCGACCCGCAACGGCTGCGAGCGCTTACTGCCGCAGGCCGATCGCCTTGCGGCCGCGGGGCGTCAGGATGAGCTCGCCGTCGTCGAATGCCACCAGCTCGAGCGCGAGCAGACGCTCGCGACGGGTCACCGCGACCGCCGCGTCGCCGGCCTTGAGCTGCATCAAGGCGTGGGTGAGATTGATCCATTCGGCGAGGCCGGACATGCCCTCGCTCGCGGCGCCTGCCGGTGAATGAGCCGAGTCCGAATTGTGTATACCCATGCGACGCATCTCCTGATGCGCCGAGATTAGGGGCGCGACGTACGCCGCGGAAGTGATTACTTCACGTGCGCCGCGATTCGCGCGGATTCGACGCCCGGCCGGGTGCGGCGCGTCAGAACTTGTACCGGCCGGTCACGCGCCAGACGCTGATGTCGTCTTTGGCGAGCCCCGGAACGCCGTTGCCCACGTCGTTGTAACGCTGCCACTCGAAGCGCCCGGCGATGTTGGCCGTGAGCGCATATTGAACCCCGCCGCCGATGGTGAATGCAGTCCCTTTCGCGCTCGCAGTGCCGGTCGCCGCTCCACTCATGGTCGCGTCGCTGTCGTAGCGGAAGACGCCGAGCTTCCCGTAGAACGAGAACCTGTCGGTGATCGGCAACGTGCCGACGAGGGTGACGTCCCACGCCGTGGTGTCGGTGCGGGCAGCAGATGGCACGCCGAAAAGCGTGCCGCCGGTCGTCAGGCTGCCGAAGTCCGCGTACCCGACTTCGATCCCGATATTGCGGTTGAGCTGATACCCGACGAAAACATTCCAGGTCTTGTCCGTTTTGTCGCACGCCGTGGCGCAGCCCGTGGTCGCCCGGGACCCGCCGCCGCCCGCGCCGATATACACCCCTGAATCCATATTGAGCTGGACCCCGGGCGCCTGCGCCTGCGCCCCGAGGGACGTCAGCGACAGGAGACCACCGGCAATCAGCATTATTTTACGTTGCGATTCATCCTGTTCCTCCCCTTGGACGTCGTTGCGACGGCGTGCAGGATATGCCGTGACGCTTGACCGCGCGTAGTATAGCGACAGCCTTTTACGACGTACACCAGGGGCTTGCGCACTCGGCCCGATGATCTGAACGGCGGCACGGGCGTATTACTATGGCGCCGATGTCGCCGCTCACCCTCTATGAAGCGCCTTCGCGTCTGTGGACGCTGGAACCGACCTTCACTTCGGCGATCGATCGCTCGGGCGTGACCGTAGCGGATTTCCTGCGCGAGCAGAACGTGAGATGGCAGCGCGTAGACCCGGGCGCCGCGCAGGTGCGCATCTGCAAGCCGGGCCATGGGCAACTCGACCTGGCGGGTTATGTGCGCGGCACCTTTCGCACTTGGCTCGGCGCCGACCGGTCCTCGGTGGTCCTCCTCGGCGAGCCGCGCGAAGCGTCGCCGCTCGAATATCGGTTTGCCCGTCCGGAAAATACGCTCGCCTGCGCGCCCGGAGATGATCTGCAGCGCCTTTATTTCGCAGGCGTATGGCTCGATCCCCGGCTGGACGGCTGGCATCGGCGCGAAGACCGCGTCTGCTGGATCGGCAGGCCAACGCCGGCGCGCCTCGAGATGGCGCGCGGGCTCGAGCGCAGCGGAGTGCCGCTCGATATCTACAGCCTCGCGCCGTGGCCTCTATCGAGCTGGCGCGGATACGCCGAGGATGAGACCGCCACGTCGCGCCGGTATCGCTATCGAATCGTCGCGGAGAACCACGCCACCCACGGCTACCACTCGGAGAAACTCTTCAACAGCATCCGCAGCGGCTGCGTGACCTTCTATGGCTGCTGCCCGAGCCTGTCGCTCCCTCACCTCGACGGCGCCTATGCGGCGTTCGACGTGCAGGCGCTCGTGCAGCGTGCAGATCACGCCCCCACCGTACTCGAAGGCATCAGCCGCGTGATGTTCACCGAGGCGTGGACCGTCTACTCGTACCGGGCTTTCTACCAGCGCATCATCGATATGGCGCGGCAGGTCGCCGCACGCACGTAGCGGCCTGGGCGAGGCTGTGGGATTGCCGAAGACATGCGAATATATCGTTCATCTGTATATTCCCCAAAAAAGAAGGCCGCTTGCGCGGCCGGGAAAGGGGGAGACACACGATGCCAGAGGCTGAAGTCCGTGTCTGTGAACTGCCGCACAAGTGCGTGCGCAAGCGGCGTATTACTATTCGGGCACGCCCGGGCGCCGGCGCATAAGGTTTGCTGCAGACGTTAAGCCTCGATGAACCGAATAAAAATATACCGCCGGACAGTGCTCGTGCTCGCCTTACTCTGGCTCGTGGCGCTGGCGATGGTCCTGCATAGCCGCTACCGCACGACCCATCCTCCGACCACCTCACACGTTGCGGGCAAGTGCGCGGGACCGGGGCTCGTCGCGCACTGGAAGTTCGATGAAGTGATCGACGACATGACGCCTGACGCGGGGCCATATGGCCATCATGGCAAGCTCGCGCTCGCCCCGCGCGCTTTCGCACCGCTGCGATTCGATCACCCGAAGCTCGTCCCGGGTCTGCACGGCCAGGCGCTGGAGTTCGGAGGCAAGCACTGGATCGCGGCGGGTAACAACGATTGCCTGGCGTCCGAACAGTTCACCGTTGCCGCGTGGGTGTGGCTGGCGGAGACGGCTGATGTGCCCACCATCGCCGCCAAGAGCACCTGGGGGCGCGATGGGTGGTGGCTGTGCACCACGACCAAAGGCGCACAGGCGGACGACCGTTATCTGGATTTCGGGATCGCCTTGGGCGAAGAACGCAATATGCACGTCGAGTCGGGCTATCAGCTCCCGCTGCGTGAATGGCATCATGTGGTGGCTTCGCTCGACAACACCCGCGGCGAGGCGCAGTTCTTTATCGACGGTAAGCCCTACGGCACCAAGAAAACCGGCATTCCCAGGTGGCTGGTCAACCGCGACCACGACCTTTTTGTCGCCGAGTACGACGGCTCCGCGAGGTGGCCGTGGAAAGGCAAACTCGACGACGTGCGGTTCTACAACTTCGTGCTCAGCGCCGAGGCGGTCGGCGCTTTGTATGCACAGCGCACGCTTGCTGCGCGTGACGTGAGGGCAAAGCTCGAATGACGACGAACGCTCGCGAACGGGTCTTTGACGGCGGAGAGGATCGCGCTCAGCTGCGACTCAGCATCGTGCAGTCGCTGTGCTACCACGACAAACGACGTGTCTTTTTCGAAGCCTTCGGAAAAAGCCTCGAGTTCCTGGCATTGATCGGAAGCGCCGGGGCCGTCCTGGCGCTGCTCGAAGTCGACACCAAAGCGGCGGCGCTCGTACTTTCGAGCATCACTGCCGGATCGATCCTGATCAACATACTGCTCGCCCCGGCGGCCAGGCTCGAGCGCCACACCGGACTGAGGAATCGCTTTCTCGACCTGCAGGCGCAACTGCACGCGCGCGATCTGACTGAAGCCGGCCTGCTGCGGCTCATGCAGACCCGCCTCGACATCGAGAAAGACGAGCCGCCGCTTTCGCCGTGGTTGAACGCGCTCTGCCACAACGAAGCGCTGGGCACGCTGCGCTACGACGCAAGCAGCAGACAAGCGGTCGCCTGGTACTACCGGCTGGGTTATCTGAAGCTTACGTAGCGGGAACCACGCGAAGGAATAACCTTCCTTAACGGCGGCCGGTGCCCGTGAGCCACGGCGCGGATTCGCTCACGGACGAGGGCGTCTGCACTTCGTAGCTGCGTGAGCCGATTTCACGAGCAGGAGCGTTGCTCTGAGTTGCGCCGATATCACGAGCAGGTGCGTCGCCTCGAGTCGCGCCCTCTCGCTGCGCAGGGGCGCTGGAGTACTGCGGGTATACCGGCCCCGACTCATTCGCCGAGAGTGGGTACGTGTCGTTAGCGAAAGCGCCAGCGCTCAGAGAAAGTGCTGAAACGCCTGCGGCGATCATGCGAGAAATAGTGCGTGCCATCTGGAAATCTCCTTGAGGTTACTCAAAGCGATCGTTTATTCGACCGTATGTGAAGTATAGAAAGCGCACCCTCTCTATCGCGTGACGCCGACATTACAAAGCAGTAATTTCGCAGCGGAGAAGCACCGGACAAACAGGACGCGGGTCGTCATGTAAAACGTCGCTGGATCGCCCCCCCCAACGTACGAGGCCGTGCTGGTGCTGCGGGACGCGTTGGGGAGAATGCCGGTGCAGGTGTTTATCAGACCTGATTCGCAACGCCCGCTTCCGTTGCGGCGCATAACGCGTAGCGTCTTACGCCTGCGCGATAACCATCATAAGGACGATTACTAAAGGCTACTTAGCTGAACCGACTAACTCGTCGCGAAGGCCGATCGATGTCAGGCTGTCACGGGATGGGCTCGCGTCGACGTAGCCGTGTTTGGCAGCGCCGGCTACGGCGTCCGCGACTGTCTTGAAGCCGACTTCGTAGGCGAACATTTCGTCTTTATCCCACAATTCCCAACGCCACCCGTTTGTACTTTCTTTAAAGAATAACCAGTTCATGTAGTCCTCCTTTGCACGAGTGTAACGGCGGCCGTGCATCGTCGCTGTAGGGACAAATGCACGGCGCGCGTTCTAACAATCCGGGGCGTGCATTCGCTGTTCCATACGTACGTACAGCTGAGTGACTCGAGCGCTGGTGACTGCGACCGTGCACGAGTAAGACAGAGACACCGATGAAGACGATGGCGAAACGGTTAAAGCATTCGTTGGCGGCGGCGTATGTGAAAGCGTCGTCCGGGGGAATCAGCTTTAGACCGAAGGCGGGAAGCGGCCGAAGCAAACGAAAGCAGCCCGCGCTTTACAGAAGCGCCCAACGGCTCAGGCCGGTTTTCTTTTGAACGACTTCTCGATTACTCTTCCAGCACCGGCAACGAGGCGGGGAGCTTGTTTGAAGGGCCATTTCTGAAAAGCCCAGGTGATTGCCAAAGCGTTCCATCAGACGAATGGTGCTCTCATGACTGGCAGTGGAATACATTACTTTCCGATTCCGGGGATCTTCCTGTTGCTGCTGGCAGGGCTGCTAGGAGTCCTCTGCGTGCTTCTCGTACTGAATGTGCTGAGATTTGCGTACGCCAGGATCGGGATCGCCCCCCAGTATTTCTTCGCCATCCTCGTCCTCACTTTGGTGGGGAGCTACATCAACATCCCCCTCCTGCAGTTTCCCGAGACCGAGGTCCTGAGCCCTCAGCACGTCACAGTATTCGGCATCCCTTATGTGGTCCCCCTGGTAGAAGACTCTCCCGGTACGCTGCTGGCGATCAACGTGGGCGGAGGCTTGATCCCGATCCTGCTTTCGATCTATCTGATCGTGAAGAATGGCATCCACCGAAAGGCAGCGTGGGGTGTGCTCATCGTTGCAATCGCTTGCTATGTGATGGCCTCACCGGTAGCGGGCGTGGGCGTCACGATTCCGATCTTCTACCCGCCTTTGGTCACCGCCGTCGTCGCCCTTGTGCTGTCTCGGACGTATGCAGCTCCATTAGCCTATGCCTCAGGAAGTCTGGGCACTCTCGTCGGAGCCGACCTGTTCAATCTTCCGTTGATCTCTGAAATGCAGGCACCCGTCATGTCCATCGGGGGTGCTGGAACCTTTGACGCTATTTTCCTGACGGGATTACTGGCGGGCGTTCTTGCGAGCATCGGGATGCGGAGAACGGGGCGGACGGCAAGGTAAGCCATCGAACGAAAGCTCGCGGAAGAACGCCATTCGGCCGGCCCTGCGTGGGTTGCTTTGGTGCGACACCGTCAAACGCGGTAGCCGAGACCGATCAGCACGACATCCGTCCCGGTCGTAATGCGTGAGCATCCGGTTCCAGGCCGCGCGAAGAAAAGTCCGCGCTGGGATAGCTCACCGGACGACACTGTGCGCTCACGGCCGGGATAGAGGCCGTCCGCTTCCTCGCTCAGCTAGAACGTGCTGAAAGTCATACCAGGGATCGCCGGCGGCCCGTAATGTCGCTACCGAACGAAAGGGCAAACCCTCCGAAAGGTGGGGACGCAAAGTCACCAGCCTACAGAGCTTCGGCTCCAAGGCAGCGGGACCGCCGAAACGTCAGGACACTTCTGGCGCTTCTTAGCCAAGCCGGGCCGGTCATCTCGCTGGCTGGACCCTTTCCTTTCTTGCTTCGGCCACGGCGCTGACGCGTTTTCGTGTGGGGGCAAGCCGTCCAACAATCGCTCGGATCGGCGCGTCTGATCCAGGAGGCCTTCATGAGAGACACCGAAAGTGTGCTTGACGCGGATCTTCGTTACGCGGTGCGGATGGTCCAAAGCGGGTGCAGCACACCGGAGCAGGCGGCACAGACATGCGGAATTTCGGTCACCCTGCTTCGCGAGCAACTTCACGCCAGCGCGGCAGCCACAGCACCGGCTTGCGTTGCGTATTCGCTAAATACACCCTGATCGTCAAGCTGAGCAAACCGAGCGAGCCCGACTAACGCGCCTCCGCACTGCGGCCATGTGCTCGTTGCGGCAGCGCCCCGAGCGGGAAAACCCGCGGGCGAAAGACTTAAGCGCTGCCCGAACCATGAGGCACCTTTTCCAGGCTCTCCATAACAGCAGCAAGGTGCTGAATGTGACGCTGACACTGTTCAATGCGAGCAGCATCACCGGCAGCTCGAGCCCTCGAACATTCCTCACGCCAATGCTCTAACTGGGCCCGAGTGCCGTCCAGAATCGTCTCGGATATCGCCGTCATTGCCCGTCCCGACGTAAGCCGGCTTCGAACTGCCGCGCAATTACCGCGTGCAGAGCAAGAAGCCGCCGACTAGCTGCGTCGGTCTACCCCTTCCGACCGGGCCGCACTTCGTCGATCGAGGCCTATCGCGCGGTTTTCTCGCCGGTCGCTTCCGTGCGACTCGGATTGCCAGCGTTGCTCACGCATCTCACGGACCAGCGCGCCCAACTTCCCTACATGGCCAGCCGCCTCGAACATGGCATCGCGATTGCGAGCGCCTGTGGCTGACACGAGCAACTCTCGCCAATACTGCAACTGGGCGACCGCTTCCTCGAAGGTCAAGACGTCGGGTTTCATGGGGCGCGATTGTAAACCTACGACGATGCGGCTGTCGAAAGAGAACGAAGCGCGTCACTAGGTGACGCTCCGCCCTCCATCCCGGACGGCTGGTTTGCCTTGAGCGCTCGCCGCGCTCAGCAGCCGTCTGCGAGTTGCTTGACCATCCGTTGGTGTTCAACTGCCCCGGGCGCCATCGCAGTAACGGCGGCAACGGAGGTCGACGAATTCGGCGCCTCAGTGATCACCGCTACCGCGATTACGTCCCCGGTCGGGCGGTCTCGAATTGTCACGGCCACCTTGCTCGTCCCGAAAAGGGGCAAGGCCTGCACGGAAGCCTCATGGTGGCCCGTAAAAGGCAGGTTGTGCGACATGCATGCTGCGACCTCCATCGGCGCGCGGTAAAGGAAATATACGGCGGTCTCATCTCCCTCAGCGGTCGGCCCTTGCTGTCGTGGAAACAGGAGCGCTACCCCAATGAACGCGGCGATCATGGCGCCAAGTAAATCGCTGAGTGCAACAGCCACAGGCATGTTCCTTTTTTTGGTCGAAACGCATGCTAGCAGCAACTCGAGCGAAAAGAGCGGGGGCAGGCGGGAGCCGCTGGCGCGCCCAATGTCGGTCGAAGGAACCAATATGACAACGACCAGCACGCGGCCAGGCGCTGAGTCAGCGCGCTGCTTCGGCGTCCACTCTTGGCTTAGCGGCTTCCTTTGGCAGAAGCTTCTGCAAGTCCCCCTTAAGGCCGTCAAACCAACCGCCGGTGATCGTTTGTTTACCGATCACGACCTTTCTAATCACCCCTTGCTGATCCAGCAAAAACCACGTTGGGGTTCCGTGGATGCGAGGATCCTCTTCTCGCCATTCATCATTGATAACGCCTACTGGAAACGTAATTGGCTTAAGGGGCAGCGCGCGATCTCGCACGCGTGGGAAGCGGCAAGTGGGCAGCGCCAGGCCGACGACAATATGTAAGAACTGAGGAGCCACTTACGCCGCCATTCGCGAGCGGATGCTGACGCGATACTAACTGTCTTCGACGGCGGCCCTAGCCTCCGTCAGCGTAGCAATATCCCTGATAGCTTTTCCGAGCGCGCCCGCGTCGACGGGGCGGCTGAGGTAGTAACCCTGGACCTCATCACAACCGGCGCGACGCAGAAATTCGTACTGCTCGGACGTTTCGACGCCCTCCGCAATGACACTCAGCTCCAGGCCCCTGCTCAACGCGATGACGGCCTTCGCGATCGCTACGTCCTCGGGATCTTGGGGAATGTCGCGGACGAATGACTGATCGATCTTCAGCTTGGCCACAGGCAAGCGCTTTAAATAGCTCAGGCTGGAGTATCCCGTGCCGAAGTCGTCGATCGACAGACAGATCCCCATGCCCGTGAGCTCGGTGAGGATCGCCAATGCCTCATCTGCCTCGGACATCAGCAGGCTCTCTGTAATTTCCAGTTCGAGATATCGTGAAGGCAATCCGGTCTCGGACAAGACGCGCGCGACGAGCTCGGTAAAGCCCTTTTGCCGGAATTGAATCGCTGACAAGTTCACGGCCACGACCAGAGGCCCGACGCTACTGTCGATCCAGTCCTTCGCCTGAGCGCACGCCTTTCTCAATATCCACTCGCCCATAGGCACGATCAGGCCGCTGTCCTCCGCGACAGGAATGAATCGCGCGGGAGAAATCAGGCCTTGTTCGGGATGCCTCCAGCGCGCGAGTGCCTCGACGCCCTCGACCCGCCCCGATCGAAAGCTGAACTGCGGCTGGTACTGGAGGAAGAGCTGGCCATTCTCCAGAGCGCTGCGCAGCCCGCCTTCGATCGATACCCGCTCCTGAATCCGGCGCGCCATGACAGGCTCGAACACGGCAAAACAATTTCTCCCAGCCTGCTTTGCGCGATACATTGCAACATCAGCGTGGCTGAGCAGGGACGCGCAGTCAGCGCCATCCTGCGGATAGGTGCTGACGCCGACACTGCACGTCACGAACACCTTACGATCGCCTGCGATGATCGGCTCTGCAATGGCGGCAAGAACCCGGTCCACCACGGTTACAAAGCTCTCGCTGCCCCCGTATCCAACGACGAGCACGAACTCATCCCCGCCGTACCGGGACACCGTGTCATCGGAGCGCACAGCTTTTTCGAGGCGCCGCGCGACCTCGACGAGGACCTGGTCACCAAACGCATGTCCGTGTGCGTCGTTCGCGAGCTTGAAGTTGTCCAGATCGACCACCGCAAGCGCGAATGCGCCGTCGATGCGCCTGGCCTGTGCAATCTCCCGGTTGACCCGGTCGACCAGGAGCAGACGGTTTGGCAACCCGGTCAATGCGTCAAAGTTTGCCTGCCGCTGGAGTTCACCCTCATATTGCAACCGAGCGCTGATGTCCTGGTAAGTGCCCAACAGCCCGATGACGGTGCCGCTCATATCCCGCAAAGGCACTTTGCTTGTCTCACACCAGGTCGTGGTCCCATCTTGTCGCTGCAGTGTCTCCTGGTACTGCAGCTTGGGGGCGCCCGTCTCCATGACGATCTGATCGTCAGCGCGGTCAGCCGTGCGCGCAGACGGGCCGATATCCTCGTCTGTTTTCCCAACGATCTGTTCGGCCCGCTGGAAGCCGACGTCTTCCGCAAAAAGGCGGTTGGCGCCCATATATCGCGATTCACGATCCTTCCAAAAGACCCGCTGTGGAATGCTGTTCAGCACGGTTCGGAGCATTTCGTTGGCGCCGAAGAGTTGCTTCTGGGCGCGGTCTCGAATCAGCACCTCTCGGCGCAACATGTACACGACGAGCAACGCGAGAAGGATGCTGGCGACGGTGAACACGACGAGGCCCGCGATGGTCGCGCGAAGACTGGTGGCGGCTATCTCGTTGCGCGTGATCAGCAATGCATCCTCCCGATCGTCCATCTCGTCGACGATCGCACGGATGCTTTCGAGCAAGGCCGGGCCTCGTTCCGCGATCACATCCAGCGCCGCGTTCTGGCCGGATTTCTGCCTGGTGTCGACTACGTGTTGCGCGAAGACGGCTTTCTGTCGAATTTGTGCGATGAGTGCATCGAATGATCGTTGCTGAAGCGAGTTATCTGCAATGAGGCGGCGCAATGGGGGGGCCACGGCGTTGATGGTCTCTGCAGCCGCCTTGTGCTGCGACAGATACGGGGCCTGGCCGCTGATCGCATAGCCTTTCAACGCCGTCTCCAATGAAACGACGGCGCCGAACAGCTCTGCAAGCGCTTGTCGCACCTGCAGGGTGTGACTTATCCGATTCTGGTCGTTGACTACCCGCGTTACGTTGAAGTAAGTCGCAACGGAGTTCAGGAGAAGCGTGAGGCATAGGACGGTGAGCGCAGCAACTAGGCGTTTGGGCGGCCGTATATGCATTGCATCTCCTCTGGAAACGTCATGAAGGCCCCAACGGCAACGATGTCTGACACAAGGGACTGATCTTGCTACGGGTCAAAGGCATTTAATTTTTGAATTGTGATGCCACCACGACTCGATCGCGTCCAGCCTCCTTGGCTTCGTAGAGGGCGCGGTCCGCGGCCTGCAACAGGGTGCTGGCGTCAACACCTTCGTTCGGATAAATCGCGACGCCTATCGAAACCGTGATGCGCGGAAGGGGCTTCCCGCGCAAGCTGACAGTCATTTCCCGCACTTTATCGAGCAAACGACCGGCCCACGCCTGCGCCCCTTCTCTACCGGTCGCAGGCAAAATTACCGTAAATTCCTCGCCCCCAAAGCGGCATGCAAGGTCGTTCGCTCGACAGTTTTCCCTTAGCACAAGCGCAAGTTGTCGCAGCGCGGCATCGCCTGCTTCATGCCCATGGTTATCATTGAACGCCTTGAAGTGATCAGCATCAATCATCAGCAGTGCAAGGGGAAGCTTCTCCCTACTGGCTCGAGCGCACTCACGAGGCATCGATTCCTCCAGAAAGCGCCGATTGAAAAGCGTTGTCAGAGGGTCACATAGCGTCTGCTGCCGCAGCGTTTCCCGTAGCTTTAAATTGGCGAAGGCGAGGCCGAGTTGCTCCGACAGCCGGTGCGCAAAGTGCGTGTCCTCGGCGTGCCCGATGGAGTCGGCGTTGCCGAAATCGACGTACACAAGTCCGAGTATCCCCGTCGACGTGACCAGCGGCAGGCAAAGATAGGAGGGCACCGCGGTGCCGGACACCACATGCGCGCACACGAGCGGTGACGCAGCTTCGCTTGATTCGTACGGTTGTCCACGCCTTAAACCCCAGCAGTCGGCTGCGAAGAAACTGTCGGTCGACGACGTTGCGTCTCCCCACCGCGCAATGGCGTCGAGATGATCGTGCGATTCGTTGCATATGTATAGAACACCCCCGCGACCGAGCTGCATACGGCTCAGATGGCGCGCGCTGATCGCTGCGGCTTCACCAGCGTCCACGGCAGTCTGTAGCAACGTCGTCATTTCTGAGAGCAGTGCGATCCGCCGATTGCTCGCCTCAAGACCGTGCGCCTGCTTATTCATGACTTCGTCGTTCTCTTGCAGTCGGTCCGCCATGGTATTCAGGGCCGACTCCAGCGCGCCAAGCTCGCCGACATCAACGCGGTCGAGTCGGGTATCCAATCTGCCGGCTGCGACGTGGGTTGCAAAGCCGATAATTCGCCGCGTGGCCAGACGGATCCGATCACTGGCAAACCACGCTACAACGCTTCCGAGCACAACGGCCAGGACAGCGATAAGAGCCGAACAAAGCGTCACGGCAACGATGCGGCGCTCGAGCGCCAGTAACATTTCGTGCGTATTCTCGAGCGCTTCATGTTCTAGCTGCTCGAGGCGTGGCTCCAGGAGCGCCACGGCCTGAGCAGACTCACGTTTCTTCGTTTCCAGATCCCCGGAGACTTTCACGTAATTTCTAAACAGCTCAGCATAATCTCTGAGAGTTGCGCGTACGTCCTGGGTTTGCGGAGCACGTATGTCAAATGATTCGGCGCGTGTTGATTCGTCCAGAAATTCCTTAACGTACTGCTCCTTTCTCGTCGCAGCGAAGTCCTCACGACTTCGATTTAATCGCTGCAGGCTTTGCGTCATCGCGGGAAACTTCATCTCCGAGATGAGGGCCTCCGCCGCGCGCGCCTTGGCCCTCATTTCGCCGTCCAAGCCGGTCTCCGCATCTCCGAGCCGCACCACTAAATCTGCAATGGACGTGAAGCTCGTGACATAACGGCTGAGGGCTGATTCGATACCCGGGATCACGGCAACAACGCGTTCGTCGGTCTTGTCGGCTAACCGGCGGATCTGTAGCAAGGACGCCTGAAGATCGTCTACGCCGCTCTTCCACAACGGGATGTATTGCGCTTTCGCCTCGGCAGGTCGAACATCATTCCCAACAGACAGCACGAAGCGCTGCTCACGGTTACGAAGCTTCAGCCATGCATCGACGCCTTTTGAGGCGTGTACTGCTATCGGGGCATCCTGCCTTTCGTACTCATCGAAGCCCGTGTCCGCCAAGCGCCAAGCTGAAATGGCCAAGATGGCCGCCAACACGCCACCCGCGATGAGTGAGCCGAAGCCTAAGCCGAGAAGTCCTTCCAGCGTGACGCGACGCAGCCGGTTAAATCTCATGAAGGTAGCCCGTTATGTGTGATTGTCGGCATGCGATTACGTCGACTCGAAATGATCGCTGTGGCGGCAGGCGGTTTCGCCGGCGAAGACGTAGCTGTATGCTTTCGGCCGCACCATGAGCCGAGGCGAGAATGCCACGATTCTGACACGCTGAGCGTCGAGGTGAATGCAACGCAACCTGCGCCCATATGCGCCCCTGTCGTGGCTTTAGGCAACGGCCACCGCGTTAGCTCGAGCCGCCCTGCCAACGCGCTCGCCTCTGAAAAGCTTTTCTACCCTCCGCGATATCGAACGAGCTCCGTAACCTGCTTCTTCATCGACTCGTACAAATCGAGAATAGCCTTAGCCTTACGTTGATTCTCCTCAGCCTGCACCCGCACGCCTTCCAGGAAAAATCGGCACCACCCCGTCCAATCGTCATGGCGTGATACGGCAAGCAATCGATCGTAATGCTCATCGCGATTAGCTTCGAAATACGCATTCAAGTAAAACATCGGCCGCTGGATCAGTTTGGTTTGCCACATAAAAAACGGCACGAGCATCCGCCCCAGCCGGCCATTGCGGTCCAAGAAGGGATGAAGGGATTCGAACTCGGCATGGATTACGCCGAGCTGCACAAGTCGATCTGGAGCGTCCTCGTGAAAGTAGCGCTCCAAGCTGCTCATCGCGTCCGGCAGTTTCTCAGCCGAGATCGGCACGAAACGCGCGGCCTCGATCGTACATCCAGCCGGCCCTATCCAATTCGCATTCCTACGATAGTCGCCCGGCGCCTTCCCGTGGCCGCGAACCCCGGACAACAGGTCTTCGTGCGCCGCACAAAGCACGCGCTGGCTGAGCGGAAGCTCCTTGAGCATTGCCTCGGCGCGTCGCATGGCGCCGCGGTAATTCAAGACCTCATGGATATCCGCTTTACGCTCGGCTGAAAACTCGCTCGCATCCCCTTCTGCCTCGAACTCGAGCACCTCCCCCATGGTCGCCTGCGTGCCCTCGATACGCGAGGACAAAACCGCCTCCTGCGTGGTTAGGGGCGCCAGGAGGACAGTAACATTGGGAATAGCGGCAAGCGTTCCATCGTATCTAGCCGCCGCCGACGACGACGGCCCTGTCAATGGAATCAGCTGATCTCAATCGAGGTTCCGAAGGGGGAATCTGCCTTCGTGATAACGGACCGCCATGGCCGATGCCTCGTGCAGACACCGGCGGCCGTCGCCGATGTCGGCCTATCGACGCCTTAAGCAACCGTCTAACTGGCACCGAGTGGGCACGGGAACCGCAATCGGTGCGCGGCTCTGACCCAGTGACTACCGTAAGTGCCTGATGATTTTGGTGGGTC
>JAQGMV010000178.1 GCA_028292225.1 Betaproteobacteria bacterium | reverse complement strand
TCGCGACGGCAGGCTGATCGAGGCGACCGACGCGATCCAACGCGCTCTGCGGAGCCTCGCGCCGACTGCTGCGGCTGGCGAAGACAGCGCGCCGGTCATCGAAGGCTCGTGCTGCGTGGTCGAGCCGGGACCGGGTCGTGGCGCCCGAGAGCTTGCACGCGACGGCGCCGCCGATCGAGCACCCGCACGCGAGGACGGCGAATTCATCACCCGAACTTACGCGAACGCGGCCGGCTCGCGCGAATACAAGGTCTACATACCTGCCGCATACCACGACCAGGCGCTGCCCCTCGTCGTCATGCTCCACGGGTGCAAACAGGACCCTGACGACTTCGCCGCGGGCACGCGCATGAATGCGCTCGCCGAGGAACACGGCTTCCTGGTGGCCTATCCGGCGCAGGCCGGAAAAGCCAATGTCTCGGACTGCTGGAACTGGTTCGACACGAAGCACCAGAAGCGCGATGCCGGAGAGCCTTCGCTGATCGCAGGCATCACCCGCGAAGTCGTTGCGGCCTACGGCCTCGATGCACGCCGCGTCTATATCGCGGGACTTTCTGCCGGCGGCGCGATGGCCGTGATCATGGGGACGACTTACCCTGACCTGTATGCCGCGCTCGGAATCCACTCAGGACTCCCCTACGAGGCTGCAGCAGACGTGCCTTCGGCATTCGCAGCGATGCGCGGGGATCGATCGAAGGGCGTCAGGCGCAAATCGCAGCGGGACGCGTCGGTCCGCAGCACGCCGACGATCGTCTTCCACGGGGACAACGACACGACGGTGCACCCGAGCAACGGCGACGAGCTGATCGCGCACGCCTCGGCCACGTCGATGGAAGCCAAAGCCTGCGACGACCGGTTCACCGAACCCGTCACGATGGTCGAGCACGGCAACACCGGCGGACGCGCCTACACGCGCACGACTTATCGCGACGCCGCCGGCAAGGCGGTGCTGGAGCAATGGCTTGTGCACGGCGCCGCGCACGCGTGGTCGGGCGGCAGCGCCGAAGGCTCGTTCAGCGATCCGCAGGGTCCCGATGCAAGCCGCGAAATGGTTCGCTTCTTCCTGGAGCACCAGAACGCCTCATAGGAGGTCCATCGATGCGCCGCATAAAACGCAGGAGTCGGGCAGGACTGGTCACCAAGGTCGCAGAACTCGCCATAGCGGCGCCGCAGGTCGTCGCCATACGCACCGCGCGTATGCTCGCCGCCGGCGCGAACCCCGATGCACGCGATCGCGCGGAATTCAACCGCATGGGTCCCGAAAAAGTTGCGGCGTTCTGGGAATCGATGTTCGCGATGGGCCGGCAGCTTGTCACGACACAGCAGGAGTACGCCCGCAGCGCAGCCGTGAAATGGTTACGCCTCTGGACGACCCCGTGGTGGCTCGGCGCGTACCGGCCTTACACGCAAACCGCGATGTCGTTGCCTGCATTCGCGGGTCTCGCCGTCCCGACGCGGCGCCAGCGGCAGCGCGCGGTGGTGAAGCTCGTCGAGAAAGCAGTGGCGCCGGTTCACAAGCGCGCGACTGCGAACTCGCGACGGCTGACTCGAGTCAGGAAGCGACGCGCTTAGCGCCAGCGCAGGAAAGGAGTTTTCGGGACATGCGCGCGAGCGCCTGTCGGATCGATACGATCATCGTCATCCCCGCTGGATTACGACAAACAATCGGGGACAGACCCCGATATTCACATCTGTGAATATCGGGGTCTGTCCCCGATTTAGGGGCGGACGCTCAGCGGGAGCCGCGGCAACCTCGCGCCGCACGTGCGATCTAGCGCTTCGCGACCGCGACCATCGGCTGCTGGATCTGCCGCTTCGCGGTTTCGACGAGAGGGCCGCACTGCACGTCCTGGCCGTTGCCGAGCTGGACGAACGGCACGATCGCGGCGAGCGGAGTCGCCACGACCGACAGCGCGACCGCCGCCGCCCCTCGCACGCTCAGCCGCTTCAGGTCGGGCATCACCGAAGGATTGGCGAATGTGCCCCGAACGTTGATCGGGCCGCGCAGCGAAACCAGGCTCTTGCCCTTCGGCTTGGCCACCAGCCGCATGTCGAGCGTCTCGTCCGCGAAGTTCGCTTTGCCTTCACCGACGAGCGTCGTGTGCTGCGTATCGAAGATGAACTGCCGCGGGTGCATGACCCCGTTCTCCCACGCGAGATCGGCGACCATGCAGCGGATCGGGATGTTGCGGTCGCCTCGCAACAGCACGAGCAGCGTGTTCGCGACGTCGAGGTTCGAGAGCCGCAGCAGCAGGTCGCTGACTTCGCCTTCGCCCACGACGAGCGAAGTATCACCGTTCGCAGTCCCCAGCATGGCCGCGATCGAGTTGCCGCGCGCGGCGAGCCTGACCCGGCCGTCCATCTCGCCCACGCTCGCTTTCGCGATCTTGAGCTGCGGCACGAGCCTCGCGAGCTGAAGCGACTGCACCCTGATGTCCGCGCGCGACGCGATGAGGGATCCGCTGCCGTCGAGCGTGATGTCGGACACCAACCGCCCGCCTGCCACGCCGAAATTGAGCGGCGCGAGGGTGAGCACGCCGTTCTTCACGATCAGATGGGCGCTCATGTCGTCGATCGGCAGCTTCTCGGTCAGCACCTGCTTGCCCTGGAAGCGGATGTCGGCATCGGCGGCCTTGAGCTTCTCGAGGTTGTAAGGCGTATCGGGAAGCACTCGCGCGGTGTTGGGCGTGGCGACCTTGCCCGTTGCGGTCTTCTCCGCCCCGATGAAGCCCGCGAGGTCTGCCAGGTCGAGGCGTTTCGACGTGAGATCGGCTTTCATCATTTGCGGCGCGCGGCCGCGATCGACGAGGAAGTTGCCTGAGAGATCGCTGTCGCCGACTGCGCCCGCGAACTGGCGCAGCTCCCAGAGCGCCCCGGTGTGCACGAGGCGGCCGTTGATGCGGTAAGCGGGCGTGGGCGGCAGCGGCACGCCGACGATCTTGTACAGCTCGTCGAGGCTTGCGCCGGCAAGGGTCAACTGCAGATCCATGGCCTCCATCTGCGCGGGGTCGTGCACCGTGCCTTTGGCCGTGGCGTGCGTCTGCCCGATGTTCAGCGCGAGGTCCATGTCCACGTCCGGGTGCTCGCTGTTCTTCGTGCGGAACGTCCCCTTGACCGTCGCAGGCAGGCCGAAGAGGCGGCTGCCGGTGACGCTGACGTCGGCGGCGACCTGGATTACCGGAGCGAGCTGGCCCTTCAAGTCGAATTTGCTGTTCAGGAGCGCACTCGGATAGGCCCCGAACCGTGCGGGATCGAAATTGCTGAGCTTGCCGCCGACGGTGAAGTTCTTCTCCGCGTTCAATGCGATCTTCCCGTGGGTCGAGAGCTGCGCGTTGCCGGCGCTGGCGTACGCCTCGCTGATCGTCGCGATGCCATCCGCGAGCGCGCCGCTGAAGCGGAACTGATACGGCTGCTGGCGCAGCGCGAGCTTAACTCTCTGGGCCGCACCGTTGCCGCCGAGCTCGAGCTGGCCGGCGAGCTGTGTTTTGTGCAAACGCTTCTGCATCCCTCGCAGGTTGAGATTGCCCGTGGCGAGCTTCACGTCGAGCATCCCTTCGCGCCACGCGCCGGTGCCGGCGAAGTGCCCGGCATCGCCGAGATCGAGCCTCACGTCGGCGATCGCAAGCGCGTCCGGCGTGCCCTGCAGCGCTGCGGAGGCTCGCGCGAAAGGCAGTCTCTGGTCATCGATCGTCCCGGGCGTTGCATTCACCAGCGTGACGACGCCGCCGAGCTTGCGCCCGGCATCGGCGACGATGCTGCCTTCGCCGCTCAGCGCCGCGGTCGGTGCGGTCTTCACCCACGCGCGAGGATCGAAACCTTTGGCGGAAAACTGGAGCTGGGTGAGCGGCTGGACGTCGTAAGGGGCGACCGCGAGCTTGGCGTTGGCGCTCGCGTCGCGCGCTTTTGCGTCGATCGCCGCTACGACGTTCATCAACGAGCCGCCGAGCTTCGTCGTGACCGAGTAGTCGTCGGCGACAAGCGAAGTCAGCGCGATGTTCCCGTCGAGGTTGAAAGGCGCATCCGCGCCGAGTTCGATATCACCCCGGACGTTGCCCCACTGTGTCGCGAGCGATTTCACTTCCGCCTGGAGGTGCCGCCTGCTGCCCGCGAACGCCGCTTGCAGGTTGCTGATCTCGTGAGTGCCGGCATCGTTCGTGACGGTGAATCTCGCGATGTGAAAGTCGGTGACCGCGAACGAGATCGGCGAGCGCAGCGATTCCGGCGGCTTCCTGATCTCGTCCGGTGACGGCGCAAGCTCGAGGGCGACGGTGTTCGCAGCCATCTCGCCGACCGCGACCTGCCCCAGGAAGAGGCGCGCCGGCCGCCACTTCATGTGCGCCTCGCTGATCGCGAGCTTGCCGAACTTGTCCTCGAGCCGGATCTCGCCGACGTTGATGGTCCCCAGCAGGGAACCTTGGACGCCGACGAGCTCCAGGCGCCCATCGAGCCGGTCCATGAGCTGATCCGCCGCCCACAGAAGCGTCGACTCGCGGGAGAGTATCCACAGACCCGCGGCAGACACCGCGACGACCGCGAGCGCAGCCACAGCGGCTTTTCTCGCGCGATTCCTGAGTTTGGAGCGGCTTGCGGGCGGGCGTTCGGACATTTAGACGTCGCTGCTTGGGGGATATCTGGTACATAGGCAAACTTCCGGCCCGGTCGAGAAAAGCTTTCGTCGGGGTTCGGAGACGGCCGCCGGCGTGGCGGATGGCATACTCGGGGCCCAATGCTTACGGAACCGGTTGATGCCGATATCGATGCTGCGTGCCTTGCTGGTAGTTTTCGGAACCACCACCTGCGGCATCAGCGCCGCGCAGGACGCTTTCCCCACCAAGCCTGTTCGCATCATCGTGAACTTCGCAACCGGAGGGCCTTCGGACATCGTCGCGCGACTGATGTCGGCGAAGCTCGCTGAAATGTGGGGCAAGGCGGTCGTCGTGGAGAACGTCGCGGGCTTCGCGGGGAACATCGGCGCGGAGCGCGCGGCGAAAGCCACGCCGGACGGCTACACCGTGCTCCTGTCGGGAAGCTCGCCGATCGTCATCAACCCCGGGCTGTACGCAAAGATGCCTTACGACCCGGTGCGCGATCTCGCGCCGGTCACGCTCATCTGCACGATACCCAACCTGCTCGTGGTGCATCCGGGCGTGCCTGCGAAAAGCGTGAAAGAGCTCGTGGCGCT
>JAQGMV010000175.1 GCA_028292225.1 Betaproteobacteria bacterium | reverse complement strand
TCATGACGACCACGCCGCAGCGGCTGGGAGATTTGCCGGAGGTCCCGACCTCGCGCGAGCTCGGCTGGCCTGCGATGGAGCGCATCACCGGCTGGAGCGCGCTCCTGGGCCCGCCGAAGATGGCCCGCGAGCCCACTGAAAAATGGGTACAGGCGCTCGGCAAGATCGCCTCTGACCCGGAGTGGCTCGCCGGCAATGTGAGACTCGCCGGCATCGCCTCGATCCGCTCACCTGCCGACACCGAGAAGTTCATGCGGGAGCAGTACGAGCTTTACGAACAGCTCGCGATCTCGCTCGGGATACGCGAGTAAGGCTCGCGGGAAGCCTTACTCGCGGTGAACGCCACAACACCATTTCAGGCCGCGAAGCGAGGCACAGCGAGCCGAAGGAAAGGAGGTCTCGCAGGCAAACCATGGGTTTCCCTCCGAGGCGTTTACCGGCGCAAGGCGAAGGTGGACTGAATCGGCTGTGCCGATTCAGTCCACCTTCGCCCCGGATGCCTTCACCACCTTCGCCCACTTCACAACTTCCGACTTGATATAGGCGCCATATTCCACCGGCGCCAGCGGCAGCGGATCGGCCCCCTGCTCGCTCAGGTATTTGCTCATCGCGGGCTCCTTCACGATGCGTATCACCGCGCTGCTCAGGCGCTCGACGACCGCCGGCGGTAATCCGGCCGGACCGACCAGCCCGTTCGCACCGCTCGCTTCGAAGCCCGCAACGCCCGCCTCCGCGATCGTCGGGACGTCCGCAAGCGCGGTGATGCGCTGCGCAGTGCTGACTCCGAGCGCTCTGAGCTTGCCGGCTTTCACGTGCGGCACGGCTGAAGGGGCCGTGGCGAAGGTCAGTGCGACCTGCCCGGCGAGCAGGTCGATCATCGCGGGCGGCGCGCCTTTATACGGCACGTGAACGATGTCGATACCGGTCATCGACTTGAAGAGCTCGGCGGTGAGGTGAGGCTGGCTGCCGCTCCCGGCGGAGCTGTAGTTGAGCGCGCCCGGGCGCTTCTTCGCATACGCGATGAATTCCTTCACCGTCTTCACCGGCACCGAGTTGTGGACGGCGAGCACCTGGGAAGTCGACGCGATCAGCGCGAGCGGCGCGAAGTCCTTCACCGGATCGTAGCCGAGCTTCGAGTACAGGCTCGGGTTGATCGTGTGTATCGTCGACGCGAGCAGCAGGGTGTAGCCGTCGGCGGGCGCTTTCGCGACGAGCTCGGCGCCGATGTTCGCGCCTGCGCCCGGACGATTGTCGACGATGAACTGCTGCCTCAACTCCTCGCCGAGCTTCTGGCCCACCGCACGAGCGAGGATGTCGGACGTGCCGCCCGCGGGAAACGGGACGACGATGCGCACGGTCTTGATGGGGTACGCCTGCCCTGAGCTTTTGTCGAAGGGCGAAATGGTTTGGGCGTTGGCTACGAACGGCACCGCGACACACGCGGATGCGAACAGCGACAGAAGTTGCTTCCTGCGACGCATTACATTCCTCCTCCGGAATTTATTGGTACCTGCTTCAGCTCATCTTAAAGCACTGCTAAGCTCGGCGCATGCAAACCCTCTGGCTGCCTGACGGACCGCTCGAGATCGTCGCGGGCACACCGCCCGGCGGCGGGCTCGACCGCACTGCGCGCGCATTGCAAAAAGCGATCGACGTGGCGCACCTCGTCGAGGTGCCGCTCACGGTCAGGAACGTCCCCGGCGACGGCGCGCGCAAGGCTTGGGCGTACATGGACACGCATCGCGGAAATCCGCGGGTCGTCTCGATCAGCCACCCGAACCTCACGAGCGACAGGCTCGTCGGCCTCGCCGATTTCGATCACCGCTCGTACACCGCGATCGCGATGCTCTACACCGAGTACATCGCTTTCGTGGTGCGGTCTGATTCCGCGCTACGCAACGGCGAGGACCTGCTCCAGCGGCTGGGCACCGATGCGCCGGGTATGAGCGTGGCGCTTTCCACCGCGCTCGGAAACCCCAATCACATCGCGCTCGGGCGTCTGGCGCTGCACGCCGGCGCCGATCCCAAAGCGCCGCTGATCCGGGTCTTCGATTCGGCCGTAGACGCGGTCGCCGACGTCATCTCGGGTAAAGCGCAGGTCGCCGCGGTCACCGCCGCCAGCGCGATTGCCGCGCTCGGCAGCGGCGAGGCGCGCGTGCTCGGCGTGTCGGCGCCGGAGCGTCTTCCCGGCGTGCTCAGGACGGTGCCGACGTGGCGGGAACAATCGGTCGATTGCGTCGTCGGCGCATGGCGCGGCATCGCGGGCGCGGCGGGTATCGGCGAATCGCATGTGGAGTACTGGGTACGCACGCTCGCGGCTGCCGCTTCAACCGATACGTGGCTGAGCGATCTCGAGCGCCAGGGCGTGTCCCCGTGTCTCACGACCGGAGCCGCGCTGCACGACTTCCTCGAGCGCGAGCGTTCCGACACTGCGACGGCGCTCAAAGCGCTCGGGTTGCTGCGCGCGGCTCCGGCATAGCGCGCGCGGCCCGCGCGGTCGCTGGGGAGTCCGCCTTGTGCTATTCTCCCCCTCCCCGCCGGACGACCGTCCAATCCGGCATCGCTCACTGGAGCCTCCCTATGCGAACCGAAGTGCACGTGCATGGCAGCGTTTTTCTATGCAAGGGCGTGAGGCTTTCGCAGGTCGACCAGGCCATGCGGCCGTGGCTCGATTACCTCGACGTCGACACGCTTGCAGATGCCCACAGCCTGGAGCGTGAAGAGCCCGGCATCAGTTACGACCCGAAAGAACGCGTCGTGAATATCTGCTGGACCGGCGAGGTGGGGCGCAGCTTCCAGAGCCGCCTCACTGAAGCGTTTCACAACGTCGGCCCGCTGACCGAATACGCGTCGGAAGTCGAGGTCACCTATTACCCCGAAGGCGCCGACGACGAGTTCTATCAGATGTTCGTCGGCCCGAGCCTGGAAGCGATCCACGAATTCCGCCGCCAGTGCGTGGTCGAGGATGTGAGCGGCCTGCTTGCGCGCCACCTTGGCAAGCCCGAAACCGAGCAGGTCGCCGCGCTGATCAACCAGCTCTTCGATGCAGCCGGCGTGAAAGCGCCGCAGATCGGCGAAGAGCACAGCACCTCGTCGACCGTGATTCCGCTGCATCCGAGGAACAAGCACCTGCACTGACCGCGTAAATCGCGAATCGTAAATGGTATCTAGCGCAGGCGTGTCGCCTGCAGCTTCAAACAATAAGGGCTGCGACTTGCAGCCCTTATTGTTTCCTGGATTCCGGCCTGCGCCGAAACGACGATCCCGAACGTAACCGCTAACGATTACGAATCACGATTTCCCATTTGCGATCTACCGCTCTCACGCCTTCGCCACATTGATCGGCTTGCCTTCCGCAAACGCCAGGATCTGGTCGACTGCGACGCCGTAGATGCCTTCGTACCCGCGCTCCTCGACGTATCCGAGGTGTGGCGTGCAGATGACGTTCTTCATCTTGAGCAGAGGGTAGTTCGCGTCGGTGACGGGCTCGCTCTCGTACACGTCGACCGCAGCGAAACCGGGGCGGCCTTTTTTCAGCGCCTCGACGAGTGCGCCTTCCCCGATGATGGGGGCACGGCTCGTGTTGACGATCATCGCCGTCGGTTTCATGCGCGCGAGGTCCTGCGCAGTGACGATGCCTCGCGTGTCCTTGTTCAGCGGCAGGTGGAGGGTGACGATGTCGGCGCTTTCGAAGAAGGCTTCGCGGCTCGCGGCGACTTCATAGCCTGCTTCGCGCGCCTTCGCCGTCGAGGCTTCGCGTCCGAGAACGATCACTTTCATTCCGAACGCGCGCCCCACACCCGCGACGATGCTGCCGATGCGCCCGAACGCATACACGCCGAGCGTCTTGTCCTTGAGCCCGACGCCGACGGTGCCCTGCCACTTGCCGTCTTTCATGCGCTGAACTTCTTCGGGGACGTTGCGCAGCCCCGCCAGGATGATCGCCCATGTGAGCTCGGCCGTGGGATTGGGGCTGCTGCCTCCACCCGCCGAGACGACGATCCCTTTCTCCGCAGCCGCGGCGAGATCGATGTGATACGCGTTCTTGCCGGTCTGGCTGATCATTTTGAGCTTCGGCAGGCGCTCGATGACCGCGCGCGGGAACGGCGAGCGCTGCTGCGTGAGCACGACCACTTCGGCGTCCTTCAGGCGCGCCGCCAGCTTCTCGGGGTCTTTCTCGGTGTCGTTGTACACGACGACTTCGTGTCCCTTGAGCTTCGGATACGCCTTGGTCCTGGCGAACGCGCCCTGATAGTCGTCGATGACTGCGATTTTCATGGTGTCACTCCGTGCGTGTGGATGTGCGGATTATATGCCGCGGGTCGAGCGCCGATGCCTTCAGACCGCCGCCCGCCGCGCCAGCGCGCTGCGGGCGCGGCTCGTGATGACGCCTCCCGCCGCAAGGATCGCAGCGTTCGCGTAGAACACCGGCGCCACGCCGAGCGCGGTGCCGAGCGTACCGAACAGCATCGGAACGGCGATGTGCATGAAGTTGTTGATCGTGAGCCTCAAACCCAGCGCTTCGCCCGAGCGGCCGGCAGGCGCGCGCTCGTAGATCAGCATCAGGCTGACCGGCTGGCTGCATCCCATGCCGAGGCCCAGGATGAAAGCGACCCCCGCGAGCAACACCGCGGTATCGAACAACGGGAAGAGCAGATACGACGCGGCGCCGACGTACAGCGCGCACAGGAGCACGGTGTCGGCGCTGTAGCGTTTCACGAGCGCGGGCATGACGAGGCGAACCACGAATGCAGCGACTGCGAACATGCCCAGGACCATGCCGATCGCCGACGCGGACAGGCCGACCGAGTGACCGTAGATGGGCATGTAGAACTGGAAGAGGTCGGTGCCGGTCAGCACGATTGCGCTCGTGATGAGCGTGCGCCGCAATGGCACGTTTTTGAGCAGGTTCGCGGAATAGACCGCCTGCTCCTCCTCTTTGGGGACTTTGCTTTTGGCATTGCGGATCGCCGTCGACGTAGCAAGTATGACCGCGGAAACGACGGGAATCGCGGCGAGCACGAGGTAGGTGTTCGCGTGCCCGAAATTGTCTATCGAGAAGCCTGCGAGCATCGGGCCGAAGAAGCTGCCGCCCGCCATGACCAGACCGTAGTTGCTGAAGTTCTTCGGGCGCGACTCAGGCGTGCTGAGGAGCCCGATCAGATTCTGCGCGCAGACGTTGTAGAAAACCCACGACGCACCGATGAGGGTGGCAGAAACATAGAGCGCCGGCCGTACGGGAAAAATGAATGGCACCAGAAGCGCCAGAGCGACGCCGAGCGTGCCGCCGATCAGCGGGCGACGCACCCCCAGGCGGTCGGTGAGCTTCCCGGCGTAAAGCCCGAGCAGCATCGGAAACACCGAATACATCGCGATGATCGCGCCGATGTAGAACTGCGGCGCGCCGAGTTCGATCGCGAACAGAGTCACGACGACTTTGCTGCCGCGAAAAGCCGTCATGTTGAGCAGCACGATGCCGAGCATGACCCATATCGTGGTCACGTCAGGTAGGGCGATCGATTGATCATTTCGTCTCGATTGTAACGCGGCTGCCCGACGCCACACGGCGTTAGAATCAGCCCTTTTCTCGCAATACGGACTCCGTGAGTTTCAACTTTCTGCGATCGCTCAGGCACCGAAATTTCGCCCTGTTCGCCTCGGGCCAGTCGTTCGCGCTCGTCGGCTACTGGATGCAGTCGATCGCGCAAAGCTGGCTGCTGTACCGCGTCAGCGGCTCCGCGACGCTGCTCGGGCTCCTGGGATTCGCGAGCAGCCTCCCCATACTCCTGCTCGCGCCTTTCGTGGGGCTGTGGTCGGACCGCGTGAACCTTCACCGGGCGATGTATGCGACACAGGTGCTCCAGAGCCTCCAGGCGGTCAGCTTTGCGGCGCTCGCCGTCGCGGGCGTGATCGCGCCGTGGCACATCATCGCGCTGTCGATGATCATGGGTGTTCTGGTCGCCGTCGAGCTGCCGCTGCGGCACGCCTATCTGCTCGAGCTCGTCGGCGGCAAGGAAGATTTGCCCAACGCGGTCGCACTGACCTCCCTGATCGGCAACACCGGGCGCCTGATCGGTCCTGCAATTGCCGGCGTGGTGATTGCGGGCTACGGAGAAACGGCGTGCTTCGTCGTCAACGCGCTGACCTATGTCGCTGTTCTCGTGAGCTTCGGCATGATCCGGGTGAAACCCAGCCCGCGCGCGGCAACGCACGCGCCGGTGCTCCAGGGCTTAAGCGAAGGCTTCAGCTACGCCTGGCGCTCGGTGCCGATACGCGCGCTGCTGATGGTGCTGGCGATCGTGAGCCTGCTCGCCACGCCGTATATGACGCTGATGCCGGTGCTCGTTCGCGAGGTCTACAGCGGCGGCCCGGACGTGATGGGCATTCTGGTCGGTGCGGCGGGCGTCGGTGCGGTGTGCGGCACGCTTTTTCTGGCGTCACGCAGGAACGTGCGGGGGCTGGTGCGCGTGATCGCATGCGCGAGCTTTGCGGCCGGCGCCGCGCTCGCCGCGCTTTCGTGGACGGATCGTGTCGCCGTGGCCGTGCCGCTCCTAGCGATCGTGGGATTCGGCATCCTCGTCACGTCGGTTTCGGTGAACATGATCCTGCAGACCATCGTCGACGACGACAAGCGCGGCCGCGTGATGAGCCTCTACACCGTGGCTTTCCTCGGCATGTCGCCTTTCGGGGCGATCGCCGCGGGCGCGCTCGCCGATCGAATCGGCGTTGCCGCGACGCTCACCGCCTGCGGAATGTGCTGCGCCGTCGCAGGGCTGCGCCTGGCGCGCAGGCGCGCGGAGATCGGTGCGCACGTGGTGCCGATATACGACAAGCTCGGTCTGTCACGGCGGTGATTTATTCTTGCCGTTCAATGAATTGTTTTCCAAGGGCCCTATGTCACTTCAAGAAACACTGAATCCTGACCTGCTGCATAAGCGGCTGCTTACCGCGCTCGCCGCGAACCGCGAACCGGGTTTTCACTTCCCCGGCTATTTCCTCGACCTCACGTGGCCGCATATCGGAACACAGTCGGTGGAGCAGGCGATGGACACCGGCCCGCACTGCGTCGACCGCGAGGGCGTCGTGATCCCGGCTGCGCTCGCGGTCGTGGTCGACGGCGCGCTCGCCACCGCACCCCGGCTCGTGATCGAGCCCGGCGCGCGGCTGGCGACGGTGCATCTGGACATGCAGTACACGGGCATGAGCCGCGCGGCGCGCTCAACATGCAGGCTGCGCTCGAAGGCTTCATCACGGGAGACGCGGTCCGCCAGTCGATTTCGCGCGGCGTGCTGACGAGCGACGGGCAGCCGGTCTGTTACGCGACAGGCACCTTCGTGCTCCTGCCGCCGCCGGCGGGCGTGAAGCTCGGCCCGCTGCCGTGGCAGAGGCAGGGTGTAGCGCCTCCTGCACCGCTCGAAGAACGCGCGCTGGAAGTTGGAGAGCGCTCGGTGCTGCGCACAGCGCAGGCCGCTCTGGCCGCGACCGATGAGGAGCACGCCTTCATCGAGCGCTTCTGGGGGATACAACCGAAGCCCGCTGCCGCGGGCGCCACGTGCCGCGTGAAGATCGGCCCGCAGATCGGCAACCGGGTCGGACACGTGCAGGGCGGGATACTGCTCGGCATCGCCCAGGCGACTGCGAGTGCCGCAGTGCCCCGTCACCCCGCGATCTCAAACGTGTCCGCGTGGTACATCAGTCCCGGTCACGGCAAAAGCCTGAGCGTCCGATCCAGAGTGCTGCACGCGGGCAGGAGCTTTGCGGTCGTGCGCACCGAGATCAAGAATTCGGACGGGACGCGAGTGCTCGAGGCAGTGAGCAATCACGCCGCGCGACGCGGTGCGCACGGCACGTAAATGGTAAATGGTGAATCGTGATGTCGGCGCATTGAGCGCCCACGTAAAAACGGCTGCGATGTCGCAGCCTTTTCTTCTGTATTCCAGTGAGAATCATCCTCTCCCGTGTAGAGCGCGAATTAGGCGCCGCGTCCCAACGATTTACGATTCACGATTTACCATTCACGAACTGAAACGATCGACCAATCATTCAGGCTTCGCGCCGGAGGCCTTGACGACCTTCTCCCACTTCTTGATTTCCGACTTGATGTAGCTGGCGTAATGCTCGGGCGTGCTGCCGACGAGCTCGAAGCCGAGCGCGCCGAGACGCTCTTTCACGTCGGGCATCTTCAGCGCTTTCACGAGCTCGGCGTTGAGGCGATTGACGATCGGCTTCGGCGTCTTTGCGGGCGCATGGACGCCGTACCACGCGGTCGCCTCGAACTTCGGGAAACCCGACTCACTGATCGTCGCGACTTCAGGCAGCGCGGGCGAGCGTTTCTCGCCGGTCTGCACGATGGGACGCAGCTTAGCGGACCTGATGTGCGGCATGACCGAGGAGAACCCGCTGAACATGAGCTGGATGTGACCGCCGAGAAGGTCGGTCACCGCCTGGCCGCTGCCTTTGTAAGCGACGTGGACCATCCTTACACCCGCGAGCTGGTTCAGGAGCTCGCCGGTCAGGTGGCCGACGCTCGCGACGCCCGACGATGCGTAATTGAGCTGGCCCGGTTTCGCTTTGGCGAGCGCGAGAACTTCCCTGAGGTTGTTCGCGGGAACGCCGGGATGCGCCACGAGCACGTTCGGCGAAGTCGCAAGCAGCGTGATCGCTTCGTAATCACGGACCGGGTCGAACGGCAGCTTCTCGTAGAGACTGGGGCCGATCGCCACGTTCGCGATGTAGCCGAGCACGATCGTATGGCCGTCCGGAGGCGCTTTCGCGACGATGTCCATTCCGATGTTGCCGTTGGCGCCGGTGCGGTTGTCGATCACGACCTGCTGGCCGAGGCCCTCGGAGAGCTTCTGCCCGAGCGCGCGCGCAAGGGTGTCGGTGCTCCCGCCGGGCGCGAATGGGACGACGAAGCGGACCGGCTTGGTCGGGAACGCCTGGCCCCAGGCTGAAGCGCTCACGGCAAGTGCCGCAAGCAGGACGAAAGTGGATGGGCGAGTTCCCACGATAGAGCTCTCCTCGAGTGCTTTTTTGTTTTACGGATCCAGCGACGCCCGCGATGCGCGAAGACGGCAGGCGAACAGGCGGCGGCGGGAACCGCCCCCGGGTGCTTCTACGAGGTGCCTTTGGAGCCCGCGTCGTTGCGCCAGCGCTCCCACGCCGCGCGCTGGTCTTCGCGGATCGAATCGTCCGCGACCATGGCGCGCACGAGCGCGGTCACGTCGGACTCGTACGCATTCTTGCGCTTCTCGACCTGCCACTGGTGATCGGCGGGGAAGACCGGGGACTTCGGAAAACGGTACCACTTCATGATGTCAGTGCCCGTGAACGTGAGGGCGTACCTTACTGACGAGGGTTGGTGGAGTCAACACGGCAGGAGGTGACGGGTGAGGAAGTGACGAACTGCTTCAGAGCCGTCGAGCGCGTGGCGGCGAGCCGAAGGAACGGAGATTCAAAGAGGGAAACCTTGGTTTCCCTCTTTGGCGTTCACCGGCGAGCCTCGCGCAGCGAGGGAAACCCTGATTTCCTTCCCCGGCGTACACCGAACCGCGGCTGCGGGCATTTTATGCCCGCTTGGCTTCATCGCCGCGGCATCAGCGGCCGAACGGCATCCCCGGCATTCCAGGCGGCATTCCCCCCGGTGGGCCGCCTTCGCCTGCAGGCTTCTTCTGGACGAGCAGCTGCTCGCGGGTCTTCAGCAGCGGCGCCACCTGCTTCGCGTCGGCGACATAGCTCCATTGCGACTGCGCTTTCTCGCGAAGCACCCGGAACTCGAGCCGCTTGCGCTGCTCGGCGTATTCCTTGTCGCGGCGCTCCTTGTCGGCGGGCTTCTCGTCCTTCTCGGGCGGACGCGCGGCCGGAGGGTCGCCCGCGACGCTGATGTTCACCAGATACTCGTCGCCGGTTTTACGTTTGGCGAGCTTGATCGTGTACACCAGGTTGTCGAAAGTCTCGGCGGTGAGGGTGACTGGCGTGCCTTCGTCTTCCGGTTTCGCGGTGACGGCAACGTCGCTGAAGGAGAGATTGCCGAGGGCGTTGACCGCCGCGACCGCGCTTCCCGCATCGAGCTCGCCTGTGCCGCCCGCAAACTTCCACGGGCTCCATTCGAGCTCGCGGGAGATCTTCCACTGCACGCCGTCGGAGCCTGTCGCCGCAAGCGTCTTGATCCGGTCGACCTTCGCGAAGCTCTTGTCGATCCAGCGCCCCGGCTGCGCAGTCGCGCTCGCGAGGGGATCGGAGACGACGACGACGCTGTTGTTGTCGAGCACGCGCACATAGCGGCCCGCCGGAACGCCGTCCACCGCCGACGGCAATGGATTGCCCGGGTCTTTCTTCAGGATCGTCTTGCCGAGCACGAGGTTCGCGAGAGTCTTGCCCGACGCGTCTTTCATCGCAACCTGGGTTCCGGTGCCTTCGCCCGCCTTTTTTCCTTCAGCGGGCTCGACGAGCTCGACCCGGGGCATCAGCGAGTCGCCGATCGATTCGGACTGGACGACTTTGAGATCGATCAGCTTGATGATCAGATCGCTGATCGCCTTGAAGTCCGCGGGATAGTTGCCGCGCTCCTGCACGACCCAGCCGTTGTCCTTGCGCTGGAGCATCACGTGCGACTTGGCGTCGCGCACGTCGAGCTCGGCGACGTCCGCCACCTTCAGGTTCGGCAGCAGCTTCGCGCCGATCTTCTGGCCGCTCGCGCGGTAGTCCGAAAGATCCTGCCAGAAGATTGCGAACCCGGCCCCGCCGAGGACGAGGAGCGCCAGCACGAGAATGAGAAACTGTTTGCGGTTCACTACGATGGACTCCTGGCTACGGACGCGTTCATGCCGAACGCCGCGCGACCGCCGCGGTCCGGCGGCGCTGCGCGAACGCGAGCGCGAGGCCGGTGAGCGCCACCAGCAGCGGCACGAGGCCGATGTTCAACACCTTGGTCCAGAACTGCAGCCGCTCGGTCTCGACCCGCAGGTTCTTGCGTAGGTCTTTGAGCTCGCCCCGGGTTTCGGTCGCTTTCTTGCGGAAGTTGTCGATCTCGACCTGCTGCTCGGGCGTGAGAATGGTGCTCGGCGCAGCGCCCGCAGCGGGCTTGCCTTTCTGGATCTCCTGGAGCTTCTCCTGCGACTGCTGGAGGCTGTCCTCGAGCGCCTTGATCTTGCCGAGATACTGCTGCTGCGCTTCGCCTTCCATCTTGGCGATGACCGTCAGCGGCCGGGTGAAAGACGCGCGGCTCCTCAGGCTCATCAGGTTCTGGTCGCCCGAGAACTGCTCGACCAGCCCCTGTGCGAACGCGAGGTTGCCGTTGCGCGGCACGATCAGCTTCTGGCCGAACATATCCTGGACTTCGACCGCGGCGCCGTCGGTGAGCAGGTCGACGTCGGCGACGAGCACGACCTGGGTCGCGGCAGCCGCTTCGCGCAGGTGCCTGGCAGGGGCCGCATCCTTTTTGGCTTCGTCGGGCTTGTCGCCTGGCCGGCCCATCGGGGCGGGCGCTCCGTTCGGGAAAGCGGTCTTGAACTTGCCGGCGAGACGGATCGCGAGCGGCATTTCCTCGCCCGAAGGCTGGAAGCCGCGCGTCGCGGGCTCGCCGGAGAGCGTCGCGATGATGAGATCGACCATCATCGAGTTCTTCGACGTATGCGCGAGCACGGTCTGCGTGAGGCCTTCAGCCGGCTTGCCTTTGAACGCCCCGCTGAACGGAATCAGCATGGTGTTCACCTGGCTCATCACGATGTCGTCCTGGTTGAGCGCTTCGGGCGGCAGCGACAGCAGCGTCGGGAGCCGGCTCGGACCGGCCCCGCTGCCGTAAGTCAGATCGGCGACCACCTGGTTCATCGTGGGCTCGATACCCCATGCTTTGAACAGGGTGTAGAAGCTCGACTGACCGGCCGCCGAGCCGCCGAACGGGTTCTGCAGGTCGGGCTGCTGGTCGAAATACGCATACGGGTCGACGAACGCGATCAGCTTGCCGCCGCGCATGATGAACTGGTCGATCGCGTATTCGGCTTCCTCGGTGATGTTGCGCGGGTGGATGACCAGCAGCACGCCGATGTCGTCGTCGATCTTCTTGGCGTCGAGCTCGACCTTGCGGATGTCGAAAGCGCGCTTCAGCTCGGACCCGAGAACCCACGGCTCGGTGGGCTGCTGCTTGGCCATCGGGTTGAGCGGACGGCCGAGCACCGGCAGCCCGGCCATGAGGCCGATGATCGGTTTCTTGGTCGCGGTCACCTGCGCGATCGCTCGCGTGATGTCGTATTCGAGCAGCCGTTCCCGGTCGGGCGACAGGACCGGTATCGCCGCTTTCTGGTCGAGGAAGGATGCCGACAGGCCGAGATAGAACTTTTCCCCGGTGTTCGTCTGCTGGCCTTCGACGTTGTCGAGCTGCGCCGACTCCTCGGCGTCCGAGTCCGGCTCGGGATTGAAGCGCTCGACGATCACCTTGCCTTTGGACGCCGCCTTGTATTCGGCGAGGATGTCCTCGACGCGCTGCGCGAAAGTCTTGAGGCCGACCGGCACCGCGTTGCTGCCCTGGGTGTAGTAGAAGCGGATGCGGACCGGCGCCTCGAGCTTCGAGAGGATCGCTTTGGTGCCGGGCGAGAGCGTGTAGACGTTGCCCTGCGTCAGGTCGACCCTCGCGTTGAATGCGCTGATGATGAAGTTGGCGGCGACGAGGATCGCGAACAGCGCGATGAGTCCGCCGGCCGAGTACCACAAGGTTTCTCTGGTGCGTTGTTTCATGGCCTTACCCCGCGCGCTGGTTGCGGATGATGACACCGGTCGCGAAGAGCGCGAAGCCGATCACGGAAGCGAAAAAGACGACGTCGCGGGTGTCGAGCACGCCGCGCTGGAAAGCTTCGAAGTGGGTCATCACGGAAAACGAAGCGATCGTCTGCGTGACCACCGGATTCGCGAAGCGGGTCAAAAGGTCGGTGACCGGCGTGTAACCCGCCAGGATCAGGAACAGACAGATCATGACCGACAGGATGAAGCTGATCACCTGGTTGCGGGTCATCGCGGAAGTCATGCAGCTGATCGCGAGGTAAGCGCCCGCTAACAAAAGGCTGCCGACATAACCGGCCATGATGACCCCGTTATCGGGCTGGCCGAGCCAGTTGACCGTGATCACGACCGGGAAAGTGAGCGCTAACGCCAGCGCCAGAAAAAGCCATGACGCCAGGAACTTGCCGACGATGGCCTGCCACGCTGTTATCGGCAGGGTGAGCAGCAGCTCGAGGGTGCCGAGGCGGCGCTCCTCGGACCACAGCCGCATGCCGACCGCGGGGACGAGAAACAGATACAGCCACGGATGCCACGTGAAGAACGAGACGAGCGAAGCTTCGCCGCGCTCGAAGAAGTTCCCGACCGTGAACGTGAAGAAACCGGTCAGCAGCAGAAAGATGACGAGGAAGACATATGCGATCGGCGAAGTGAAATAGCCGCCGAGCTCGCGCTTCATGATGGCTTTGATGTTGGACCAGGCGTTCATGCCGCTGCCTTGATAGTGTCGGGAAGGGTGATGGTGCGAAACACCTCGTCGAGGCGGCCTTCTTCGGTATGGATCTCGTCGAGCTGCCAGCCCTCGCGCGCCGCGGCTTCGGCGACGCTGCGGGTGAGCGTCGCGCCGGCCGACTTGTCGGCGTAGACACGCACCTCGACGCGCCCGTCGACGTCACCGAGGATTTCGACGCGAGCGGCGCCGGGAACCTGCGCCAGGCGCTCCGAGAGCGTCGCCGCCGGCATGCCATGCGCACGCACGTGCACGGCCCCGGCGAGCTCGGATCGCGCCTTGAGCTCCGCGGGCGTCCCGTTAGCGACGATGCTGCCGCGGTCGATGATGATCACGCGGGAGCACACCGCTTCGACTTCTTCGAGAATGTGGGTGGAGAACACGATCGCCTTGTTCTCGCCCATACGCTTGATGAGGTTGCGGACCTCGTGCTTCTGGTTCGGGTCGAGACCGTCGGTCGGCTCGTCGAGGATGAGGACCGCCGGATCGTGGATGAGCGACTGGGCGAGGCAGGTGCGATGCTTGTAGCCTTTGGAGAGCGTGTCTATCGTCTGGTAGAGGACGTTTTCCAGAAAGCACAGCTCGACCGCGTGATTGACTGCCCGCTTGCGCTCGTCGCCTCGCATACCGCGAAGCTCCGCGACGAAATTGAGGAAGCCGCGCACCGTCATGTCGGCATAACCGGGCGCGTTCTCCGGCAGGTATCCCATCAGGCGCTTCGCCCCGATCGGGTCTTCCAGGACGTCGTGGCCGCCGACGCTGATGTTCCCCGAGGTTGGCGGAATGAAGCCGGTCACCATGCGCATCGTGGTCGATTTTCCGGCGCCGTTCGGCCCCAGGAAACCGAGTACTTCTCCACGCTCTACGCTGAACGACAGATCGTTGACGGCGAGCTTCGCGCCGAACGCCTTGGTCAGGTTTTCAACCTTGATCACTGCTCTTCTCCTGGGGGCTCGCAAGCCCCCGTTTTTTTCGCGCTTTACACAGGCGCGCCGGTCAAAAATTCAAGCGCTCGCAACGCGCGGCGCGGCTTGCACGTAGGTATCGCATCGGGGTGGCGGCGGGACGGCACCAGAAGCGGCAGCACTGCCGCCTGGACGGACAGCGCCAGGCATCGCCGCCGCCGAACACTGGTGCCGACAGTCTGACTCGAACAGACGACCTACCGCTTACAAGGCGGTTGCTCTACCAACTGAGCTATGCCGGCGAGGCGGTGAATTATAGAGCGCCGCACCTTGCGGCGTAAACGCGCGCGGTGCGGTGCCCTATTGCTGCCTGAACCGGGGTAAAAATTACCTGCCGCGGTAAAGCTCGCAGCGGAAAATTCCGCGGAGTGCGCGTAAGTATATGAAATCAAAAGAGGGTAAATCTGGCATCGAACGTGCTACCTCAGATTGTCAAAAATTTGACCCCAGAGCCCACAGACGCACTGAAACTTCCCGCCCCCCCAGCGGCCTCTCGAATACTGCCGAATGCGCTCGAGCTTTAGTTCCACCGACGCATCTGCATCCGGTCCCCCTTTTGAGCTCGGTATACGGGCTCTTTTTTTAGGAATGGCCGTTGCATGAGGGGCCACGAGCCGCGGCTTCGCAAGCGGACACACGAGACGTATCCGGCATCAACCTTGAAAGAGCGACCCCATGCGTAAACTTCGACGCCTGCCTTGGCGCATCCCTAAATCCCACGACCGGCAGCCGAACCCCGCGCCGGCCCGAATGTGCGTGCACGCGGAGCCGGAGGCTTGCCCCCGCGCGGAGCCGGAGCGCAAGTCCTGGCGCGATGAAGTGAATACTCAGCCGGTCGCTTTCGCCGGAGGCCGCTACGTTTACGGGGATGCGCCTTCGGTTCCCTCCACGACCGAGATCCGCCGGAAGTCGCGGCACCGCCTGGTCCTTGTCGGCGCGTAATCCGGCCGCGCAACGCGCGGCTCGCCGTACGTAGAGGGAAACCGAAGGTTTCCCTCTACGCCCCCTCCTTCAGTGATCTCCCGATAACCGAACGTCATTCCCGGACGCGCACTCGCGCGACCGTGCGCATGCCGTGGGCATACCCGTTGCAGTAGGTGGGATACCGAGCCCGGCGCGGTCGCCAACCCGGCGGCCGGGGGGTGGAAAATTCAAGGAGATCATCATGTTGTACTACGCTGCGCTGTTTTTCGTGATCGCTCTGGTCGCGGCGCTGTTCGGCTTTGGTGGCATCGCAGCCGGGGCGGTTGAGATCGCGAAAATCCTGTTCTTCATCTTCCTCGTACTCTTCGTCGTGTCACTCGTCGCAGGCCTCATGCGCCGCGGCGGACCACGGGTCTGAGGCTCTTTAAGGGAGATCCTGCGATGCTCAAGTGGGCCTTGATCTTCTTCCTGGTCTCGATCGTGGCGGGATTCTTCGGCTTTACCGGCATCGCCGCAGGCGCGGGCGGTATCGCGAAGTTCCTGTTCTTCGTGTTCCTGGTCATGGCGATTGCGGTGGTCGCATTCGCAGTGATCGTGGGCAAAAAGATTTTCTGACGAACGAGTCCGCGCCTCCGGGCGCTTGATGGCGGTTAAAGGAGTATTCCATGCTGAAACGAATGATCGCACTGGTCCTGCTGGCGATGACACTCGCGGGTTGCAACACCATAGCGGGCGCCGGACGCGACATGGAGCGCGGCGGTGAGAAACTGCAGGATCAGGCCCGCGAAACCCAGCGCCAGATGTAACGCACCTGCGGCTGGAGGCGCTACGAGCGTTAACGGGGAGGGCCTCAGGGCCCTCCCCGCTCGTTAATGGCCGCGGCCCTGGGGCAGCAAAGGACTGATCCGAGGCCGCGAAGCGATCGATGCGATCGCCAAAGGACAGGAGGTTCAGGGAGGGAAACCTTGGTTTCCCTCTGTTGGCGTTAACCGAAGTGACATGTTGTGAAGTAGGCTTGCCTACTTCACAACCTGTAATTTCGGCCGGCCTCCGGTAGGCGGGCTGCTCGGAGTATCCGTCGGGCTTTGAGCAGCGTCCACGGGCTCCACGGCCGCCCCGACAGCCGGCGCCTCCTCGACCGGGAAGAACAAACCCTGCCCGTTCTCGCGCGCAAAGATGCCGAGCACGGCCTCGATCGGGACCGAGCACTCGCGCGACACGCCGCCAAAGCGCGCCGAGAACTGCACGAGGTCGTTGCCGATCGTGAGGCGATGGGTCGCGTCGTAGCTCACGTTCAGGACGATCTCGCCGTTCTTCACGAATTCCAGCGGCACGCGAGTGTTCTCATCCACCCTGACCGACAGGTACGGCGTGTAGTTGCTGTCCGAGCACCACTCGTGAATGGCCCGGATCAGATAGGGTTTGGTCGATTTCTCAGCCATGGCGAGCCCTACTTGCGCATCACCTTCTCGGACGCGGTGAGCGCGTCGATGAAGGCGGGACGGCTGAACAGGCGCTCGGCGTATTTCGCGAGCGGGGCCGCCTGCTTCGGAAGCTGGATGCCGTAATAATCGAGCCGCCACAGCAGCGGCGCGATCGCCACGTCGAGCATCGAGAATTCGTCGCCGAGCATGTGCTTCTGCTTGGTGAACACCGGAGCGATCTGCGTGAGGCTGTCGCGGATGATCGTGCGCGCTTTCTCCGCCTGCTTCTGCGTGCCTTTTTCGATCGCCTCGATGTGGCTGAACATCTCCTGCTCGAAACGGAACAGGAAAAGCCGCGCCCGCGCACGCATCACCGGATCCGCGGGCATGAGCTGCGGCTGCGGGAAGCGATCGTCGATTTACTCGTTGATGATGTTCGATTCGTTCAGGATGAGGTCGCGCTCGACGAGCACGGGGACCTGGTTGTACGGGTTCATGACCGCGAGGTCTTCGGGCTTGTTGAACAGATCGACGTCGACGATCTGGAAGTCCATGCCTTTTTCATACAGCACGATGCGGCAGCGCTGGCTGAAAGGGCACGTGGTGCCGGAGTAAAGCGTCATCATAGGGTCGACCTCAATGTACGTCCTTCCAATACGCCTTCTTGAGCGCGTAGGAGAGCGCGATCAGGATGGAGATAACGATCAGCGCGTACAACCCGACCGTGGTGCGGTCGTCGCGCGCGGGCTCGCTCATGTACGTCATGTAGTTCACGAGGTCGGCGACGAAGCGGTCGTACTCGACCGGTTTCATCAAACCCGGCTTGTCGAGCGCGAGCTCGTGCACCGTTTTCATGTAGCCCTCGGCTTGTTGCTTTCCCTCCTTGAGCACCTGCTCGCCCTGCAGCTGCCATAGCGCGTGCGGCATGCCGACGTTGGGATAGACCACGTTGTTCCAGCCGGTCGGCCGCGTCGAGTCCTTGTAGAACGTGCGCAGGTAGGTATACAGCCAGTCGCTGCCCGGACCGGCGTGCGACGAGCGCGAGCGCGCGACCACGGTCAGGTCGGGAGGCGTCGTGCCGAACCACTCCTTCGCGTCCTTCGGATCCATC
>JAQGMV010000053.1 GCA_028292225.1 Betaproteobacteria bacterium | reverse complement strand
GCCCCAGGACCGCGCGCCGTACGAAGAGTGGCTGAAGCGCTCGGCCGCATCCGACGATCCGCTGTTCTACACGGTGGTCGACGCCGCGACCGGTCGCGCGGAAGGACGCCAGACCTTGATGCGTATCACGCCCGAGCACGGCGTGATCGAGATCGGCAACATCCTGTGGGGCCCCGCGATCTCGCGCACGCGGGTCGCCACCGAAGCGCTGTTCCTGCACGCGCGCTACATCTTCGACGAGCTCGGCTACCGGCGCTTCGAATGGAAGTGCAACGCACTGAACGCGCCGTCGATGAGCGCCGCGCGCCGCTTCGGCTTCAGCTACGAAGGCATCTTTCGCCAGCACATGATCCAGAAAGGCGAGAACCGCGACACCGCGTGGTTCGCGATGCTCGACGGCGAATGGCCGCAGATACGCAGCGCTTACGAGCGATGGCTGGAGCCGTCGAATTTCGATGCGCAGGGGCGGCAGAAACAACCGCTGGCCGCTTCGCGCTAAATCGGGGTCTGTCCCCGATTTCGGCTTCGAGGCCGCGGAGCGTTCGCAGGGCGCCTGACAGGAAGGGAGGTTCAAGGAGGGAAACCTTGGTTTCCCTCCCTGGCGTTACCGGCGCACAGCGAAGGGGTAGGCGGCGCCTACGCCTTCGCGTATTTGCCGGTGAGCTGCGGCGTGGTGCCGGCCAGGCCTTTACGTTCCCGATCGAGCCTCGTTTCCCTCGCCCATGTGCGCCTGAGATCGTCTTTGACTTTTATGGTGAGCTTGCCGAGGCCTTCGACTTCGAGATCGACCGTGTCGCCGTCCTGGAACGCCGACAACCCGCGGTGGTTGGTGCCGGTGGCGAGGATGTCGCCCGGCTCGAGGTCGTGGATCGAGGTGATCCACTCAATGCAGCGCGGGATCTTGTGGCCCATGTCGTCGGTGTTGTAGTTCTGCTTCAACTCGCCGTTGACCCACAGCCGCACCTGCAGCTTCTGCGGGTTCGGGATCTCGTCGGCGGTGACCAGATACGGGCCGATCGGAGCGAACGAAGCGCGCGACTTCATCTGGTAGAACGTGTTGCCTTCGGGAAGCACTCCGCGCGCCGAACCGTCGATGAAGTTCACGTAGCCGAAGATGTATTCCATCGCCTTGGCCGCGGGCACGTTGCTCGCGCGCTTGCCGATGACCAGCGCGAGCTCGGCCTCGCCTTCGAAAATCGTCGCAGCGATGTCGGGCAGGACCATCGTCTCGCCGTGGCCGACGATGCAGCCCGGCGACTTGTGGAATGCGTTGATCGGCGCGGGCGCCTTGCGCGTGCCGTCTTCCATGTAGTTCACGGCCATGCAGTCGACGTTGACGGGCTTGGGCAGCGGCGGACGCAGCTTCACCTGAGACACCGGAACGCCTTTGCCGCCATCCGCCGCTTTCTGGAGCGCGGGGCGGAATTCCTCGAAGCGCGCGATCAGGTTGTTCATCAGATCGCCGGGGCCGGTATGGGGGATCTTCTGCACCACCGAAGTCACGTCGACCACGGCGTCGCCCTTCAGCACGCCGAGACGAAAATCGTTGAAGTACACCAGCTTCATGTCAGTCCTCCAGGGGAAAGCGGATCGTTGTTCGTCGTTATCGTTTTGAGTGCATGCTCCTCGGCCCCACGCTTCGTGTCGCAAGTGCCGAAACCATCTTAGTCCAAAGGCGCCACGCACCGCAAACGCGGTTCGGAGGTATGATCGCTACGCGCTACATGCAATGCGGAGCCTCTTCCTGGCTGAAGAGGTCGGAGTCGAGCCTGAAGCACACAGGAGGGAAAAACGTGAAACCGAACACGATCTCGCAGCGCCGCAGATATCTGATGATCGCAGGGCTCGCCGGAGCGGCAGTGCCGGCGACGAGTCTCAGTGCGCTATGCACGGGCGACGAGCCGACCCATGACGCGGCCGGCACGGTATCCATCGCTCGCGGCGACACGCTGCTCGTGTCGGGCCGCATCGTGGATGCAGGCTGCAAGCCGATCGCCGGTGCGCGCGTCGAGCTGCTGCTGCAGCCTCATGCGGAGCAGACCTCGGCGCTCACCGATGGCGATGGGCGCTTTGTGCTGACGGGGACTTCCACGCGCGCGACCAAACACGCCGACTACCGCGTGACCCACGATGCGCATTCCGCGCGAGTGGCACGAGTCCACTTCGCCCGGCGTTCGCGCGCCGCGCGCCCCGACGTCGCGGCGCTCCAGCGCGACGAGGCCGGCATCTGGCGCACCACGATCGGCGTGACGCTCGCCTGAACGACGCGTTTTACCCGTTCTACCGTTCAACGGACTTGCAGCAGACGCGCTTCGGCGCTCGCCTGACGCGAACCGCGCAGGCGAGCGCCGCCGAACAGCCCCACGCAAGGGACCCTGAATGATGCTCAGCAGGCTCGCAGCGGTACTGCTCGTCTTTGCATGCTTCGCCGGGCTTACACCGGCGCAGGAATTTCCATCCAAACCGGTTCGCATCGTCGTGCCGTTCCCCGCCGGCGGCTCGTTCGACATCATGTCGCGCATGCTCGCGCAGCGCATGCAGCTCGGGCAGAACGTAATCGTCGAAAACCGCCCGGGCGGCGGAACTGTGATCGGCACCGAATACGTCGCGCGACAGCCCGACGGCCACACCCTGCTGTGCATCGGGCCGAGCTTCACCATGCATCACGCGCTGCGCAGCAAAGTGCCTTTCGACACCGACCGCGACTTCAAGGCGGTGACCCAGGCGATCGGGTTGCCCATGATCGTCGCGGTGAACGCGTCGCTGCCGGTGAAGACGATGAAGGAGTATCTCGCGCTCGCGAAAGCGCGGCCGGGCGAGCTCACCTACGGGACGTCGGGTCCGGGAACGAGTCACAACATGCTCGGCGAAGCGCTGAATCTCGCCA
>JAQGMV010000041.1 GCA_028292225.1 Betaproteobacteria bacterium | reverse complement strand
GGAGTGCCGTGGCGGCGACGGCGATTCCGGTGGTGCCGTGGTGCATTCGCTGAGCGCCGATCCACATCCGGATCGTGTCCGGGTCGAATCCGACCAGGCGGTTGCCCCGCGTCCAAGGCTGGGTGCGGATCGCGCCGCGTGTGGTCGGTGTTGCTGACTTACTCATTACTTCCTGTTTCGGCCGATTGGCCGCTACTCCTTTAGAGGTAGCGCCGCCATCGTTCATGCGTCCAGTCCCGGAGGCTGGCTGACTGGCCAGTACAACGGTTAGGCTCTGCCTGTCCCAACCAGGAACGAGGAGAGGAGCAGCACAGTGGAAGCGAAGGCCAAGCCGCAGCACCGCACCGAGCGCGAGGACTTTCAGGCCACCTCGGATCCCGCGGTGATGGAGTCCGCCGACCGCGGCGAGGTCAAGCTCCTCAGCTACGACGAGCTCTACAACCTCTGGGAGCGCCAGCAGTGGGCGACCCAGGACCTCGACTTCAGCCAGGACAAGATCGACTGGAACGAGCGCTTCGACGATGACGAGCGCTACCAGCGCATGTACGGGCTCGCCTCGTTCTTCATCGGCGAGCAGCGCGTCGCCGACGAGCTCGGCCCGATCATGCGCGCCTGCCCGACCGAGGGCCAGCGGATCTTCCTCTGCACCCAGATCGCCGACGAGGCCCGCCATGTGCGCTTCTTCGAGCGCTTCTACCGCGAGGTCGGCGTCGTCGACTCCGACGACCTGAGCGACATGCTGACCCAGGTCGAGGTCCATCTCAACGACGCCTTCAACGTCCTCTTCGACGAGCAGCTCGGCTCGCGGGTCAACAAGCTCGGCTCCGACCCGACCGACCGCGTCGCCCTGGTCGAGGCGGTGACGATCTACCACATGGTGATCGAGGGAATGCTCGCCCTCACCGGCCAGCACTTCATCATCGACTACAACGAGCAGATGGGGACGCTGCCGGGATTCGTCGAAGGCTTCAACAACGTCGCCCGCGACGAGCACCGTCACGTCGCCTTCGGCGCCCGCTTCCTACGCGACTGCGCCGAGGAGAGCGACGAGTACCGCGAGGCGATCGAGCGCACGATGCAGGAGGTGCTGCCGGTCGCCGACAAGGTCCTGGTCCCGCCCTGGGCCGCTGGCATGCCCGAGGACTTCGAGCTCTTCGGGGTCTCGGTCGCCGACACCCGCGTGTTCGCGATCCAGGCGCTTACCCGGCGGCTCAAGGTCATCGGCCTCGTCCCGCCGCGCGGCCTGTTCGCGTCCGGCAAATTCGACCAGTACAAGCGCTACATCCCGTACGCGACCCTGGCTCAGGCCTTCCAGACCTTGGTCCGTCAGATCCTCGTGAAGAGCGAAGCGGAGCTGGCTCAGTGGCGGCGCGCGCTGACGGAGGCGGTGGGCCCGAACGGCCGGCTTATCGTCAACCTCGTCCCCGAAGTCGAATTCGTCATCGGGAAACAGCCGCCCGTTCCGGACTTGCCGCCGCGAGATGCGCAGAACCGCTTCCAGATGGTTTTCAGGCGCTTCCTGGGAGTGTTCGCGCGAAAGGAGCACCCGCTCGCGCTCTTTCTTGACGATTTGCAATGGCTTGACATGGCGACGCTCGACCTGCTCGAGCACCTGGTCACACATTCCGAGGTGCGGCATCTGCTTCTGGTGGGGGCCTACCGGCACAACGAGGTGGGCCTTGCGCACCCGCTGCTGCAGAGCTTGGCGGCGATCCGCAAGGCCGATGCGAGGGTGCAGGAGATCGTGCTGGCGCCGCTTCGACTCGACGATATCGACCGGCTCGCCTCTGATGCCCTGCATTGCGAGACGGAGGACGCGCAGCCCCTGGCGCAGCTCGTACACGATAAGACCGGCGGCAATCCGTTCTTCGCGATCCAGTTCCTCACGACGCTGGCCGAGGAAGGACTGCTCGCGTTCGACCCGGACGCGGCGGCCTGGAGCTGGAACCTGGCGCGCATCCGCGCCAAGGGCTACACCGACAACGTGGTGGAGCTCATGGTCGGGAAGTTGAAGCGGTTGCCTGACAGTACACAGGAAGCCCTGCAACAGCTCGCGTGCCTGGGCAACATCGCCGACATCGCTACCCTGACCCTGGTTCACGGGGAAACAGCGGAGACGATGCACGCGAAGCTCCGGAAAGCCGTCCATGCCGGGCTCGTCTTACGCCTGGACAGCGCCTACAAATTCCTGCACGACCGGATACAACAGGCGGCGTATTCGCTGATTCCCGAAGAGCACCGTGCCGACGTCCACTTGGCGATAGGCCGTGTGCTGCTCGCGGGCATGACGGCGGACGAGCTCGCCGAGCGTCTGTTCGATGTCGCGAACCAGCTCGATCGGGGCGCCGCAGGGCTGGCGGATCGGGACGAGAAAACGCAGGTGGCGACGATCGATCTGCGTGCCGGGCGAAAGGCCAAGGCGTCGGCGGCCTATGCGTCGGCGCGCGCGTATTTCGCGGCCGGCATGACGCTGTTGGACGAACGGGACTGGGACAGCCACCACGAGCTGACGTTCAGACTGTGGCTCGAACGCGCGGAGTGCGAGTTTCTGACCGGTCACTTCGAGAAGGCCGAGCAACTGATTGAACAGTTACAGCAACGGGCGACTTCGAACGTCGCTTTCGCGGATGCCTCCCGCCTGAAGGTTCAGTTGCACGTCGTGAAGGGCGAATACCCGCAATCCGTCGACAGCGCCCTCATGTGCCTGCGCCGATTCGGCATTGACCTGCCGGCACATCCGACCTGGAAGCAGGTCCAGGCCGAATACGAGACGGTCTGGCGGATCCTCGATGGACGCCCGATCGAGAGCATGATCGATCTGCCGCTGATGACCGGTCCGGAGCTGCAGACCGCCATGCAGATGCTCTCGGCCCTTACTTCCCCAGCATACTTTACCGACTTTCACCTGTTTTGCCTGTTCGCGTGCCGCATGGTGAACATCAGCATGCAGCACGGGATGAGCGGCGCTTCGGCTCACGGATATGTCGTTCTCGGGTTTATCCTCGGCCCGGTCTTTCACCGTTACGATGAGGGTTATCGTTTCGCCAAGGTTGCATGCGACCTGGTCGCGAAACACGGCTTCATCGCCCATCAGGCCGAGGTCCATCACGCGATGGCACTGGTTGCTCTCTGGACGCAGCCGATAGGGACCGCGATCAATCTCACGCGGGCAGCCTCTCGCACCGCGATCGAGACGGGTGATCTGGCCTTCGCTTGCTTCGCGATGTACCAAACTGTCACGGACCTTCTACTGCGGAACGATCCACTCGACGCGGTGTGGCGCGAGTCGGAGAGAGCGTTGGCCTTTACCCGGGAAGCTAAGTACGGCGACGTGGCGCAGATCGTCGTGAG
>JAQGMV010000040.1 GCA_028292225.1 Betaproteobacteria bacterium | reverse complement strand
TCGGCGTCGTTCAGCTCGGAGAAGCCGTTCGCGATCTCACGCCCGGCGATGAAGAGCTCGAAGCGCTCGGTGATTTCGGGATTCGCGTCGTTGCGGCGGGCGAGGGGAGAGACTTCAGCCGGGTAGTCGGTGATGAAGGTCGGCTGAAAGAGCTCGCTCTCGGTCGTCGCTTCGAACAGCGAAAGCTGCAGCCCGCCGATTCCGTCTGCCGGCTTGTATGCGGCTTTCAGCGCCTCGAGCCGCCCGATGAGCGCGCCGCGGTCGTTGAGCAGCGCCTCGTCGTATTCCGGATGGTATTTTTGAATCGCGCCGGTGATCGTCAGGCGATCGTAAGGCTTCCCCAGGTCGATCTCCCGGCCCTGGTAGGTGACGCTGGTCGCGCCGACCGCCTGCTGCGCAACCTGCGCGAGCATCTTCTCGATGAGCGACATGAGGCCCTGGTATTCGGTATACGCCGCATAGAATTCGAGCATCGTGAATTCGGGATTGTGGCGGGTCGACATCCCTTCGTTGCGGAAATTGCGGTTGATCTCGAACACTTTCTCGAAACCGCCGACCACCAGACGCTTCAGATAGAGCTCGGGCGCGATCCGCAGGTATAAATCCATGTCGAGCGCGTTGTGATGCGTGACGAAGGGCCGCGCCGCGGCGCCGCCCGGGATCGGCTGCATCATCGGCGTCTCGACTTCGAGGAAGTTGCGCTCGACGAGGAAGGTGCGCAGCGCCTGGATGATGAGCGTGCGCTGCCTGAAGGTGCGCCGGGTGTCCTCGGACATGATGAGATCGACGTAGCGCTGGCGGTAGCGGATCTCCTGGTCGGTGAGCCCGTGGAATTTCTCGGGCAGCGGCCGCAGAGACTTGGCCAGCAGCCGAATCTCGCTCGCGCGCACGGTCAGCTCGCCCATCTTGGTCTTGAAGAGCGTGCCTTCGGCGCCGACGATGTCGCCCGTATCCCAGTGCTTGAAAGCGTCGTGGAGATCCTTGCCCAGGTCGCCTTCGGTCACGTAGATCTGGATGCGTCCGCTCATGTCCTGCAGCGTCGCGAAGCTCGCCTTGCCCATCACGCGCTTTAACATCATGCGCCCCGCGATGCGCACTTTGATCGACTCGCCCTCGAGGGCGTCGCGCTCGGCGCCGCCATGTTTTTCGGCGAGCGTGCCCGCGAAATCGATGCGCTCGAAATCGTTCGGATACGGATTGCCCTGCTCGCGCAGCGCCTTGAGCTTCTCGCGGCGCTCCGCGATCACCTGGTTGGTGTCGAGCAGGGGATTTTTTTGTTCGTCCATAGTCGTGTTCATAGCCCCTGTTTGAGACTCGCCGTGATGAAAACGTCGAGATCGCCGTCGAGCACCGACTGGGTGTTGCCGATCTCGACATTGGTTCGAAGATCCTTGATGCGCGACTGGTCGAGCACGTAGGAGCGGATCTGGTGCCCCCACCCGATGTCGGTCTTGCTGTCTTCCAGCGCCTGCTTCTCTTCGTTGCGCTTGCGAAGCTCGAGCTCGTACAGGCGCGATTTCAGCAGCGCCATCGCTTCGGCACGGTTGCGGTGCTGGGAGCGGTCGTTCTGGCACTGCACGACGATGTTGGTCGGCAGGTGGGTGATGCGTACCGCCGAATCGGTCTTGTTGATGTGCTGGCCGCCGGCGCCTGAAGCGCGGTAGGTATCCACGCGCAGATCGGCCGGATTGATCTCGACTTCGATCGTGTCGTCGACTTCGGGGTACACGAAGACGCTCGCGAAGGACGTGTGGCGGCGGTTGTTCGAATCGAAAGGCGATTTGCGAACGAGCCGGTGCACGCCGGTCTCGCTGTGCAGGTGGCCATAGGCGTAATCGCCGGTGACCTTGAACGTCGCACTCTTGAGCCCCGCAACCTCTCCCGGAGACTCTTCGAGGATCTCCGCCTTGAAGCCTTTACGCTCGGCGTAGCGCAAATACATACGCAGCAGGATCGACGCCCAGTCCTGGGCTTCGGTGCCGCCCGAGCCCGACTGGATATCGACGAAGCAGTTATTGGGATCGACGGGGTTGGAGAACATCCGCCGGAACTCGAGGTCGGCCACCGATTGCTCGAGCGCGTTGGCATCCTGATCCACGCTCGACAGCGTGGCGTCGTCGTTCTCTTCGCGCGCGATGTCGAAAAGCTCCTTCGCGTCGCGCACGCCTGAATGGAGCTGTTCGAGCGTTCCGACGACGGCTTCGAGGCTCTTCTTCTCCTTGCCGAGGTCCTGCGCGCGCTGCTGGTCGCTCCAGATCTCGGGATCTTCGGTGAGCTTCTCGACTTCGGTCAGGCGCAGTTTCTTGGAATCGAAGTCAAAGATACCTCCGCAGCTCGGCGGCACGGCTTTCCACGTCTTCGAGTCGCTTGGCGATGAGGTTGATGTGTTCGGCTTCCATGGGCGTTTCCGGAAAACCTCGATTATACCGTGCGATAGCTGCGACCCATGCGAGTCCTGAAGGGCCGGCGCTCTACTGCGCGCGGGTTTGCGCGACCTGTGCACGCAGCGCTTCGGTGAGCTCCGCGATCACCGGCGACCATTGCGCGGTGATCTTCGGACGGAAGATCCGCACCGAGCGGTACCACGGGCTCGGGGCGCCGTCGATCTCCCAACGCCAGTCGGCCCTGAGCGGGCACAGCAGCCACAGCGGCACGCCGAGCGCACCCGCGAGATGCGCGATCAGCGTGTCGACCGCAATCACGAGGTCGAGCTGCTTCAGGAGCGCGGCGGTCTGTCCGACGTCGGTGAGATGCGCGGTCAGGTCGATCATCGGCAGCCCCGGATGTGCGCTCGCCCCGGCGCCGACCTGAAGGCTGTAGATCGAAATCCCTTCGACGCCGAAGATCGGCGCGAGACTCGCCAGCGGAATCGACCGGTCGAAATCGAGATCGTGTGCGGGGTTGCCGGCCCACACCAGGCCGACCCTCAGTGAGCGTTGCGGCGAGCCGTCGGGCGGTCCGACGCGCTTGCGCCAGGTTTCCAGGTCAACGGAGCGCGCGCCGAGGTAAGGCGCGGGATCGATGTCTTCGGGCCGAAGCGCGGTGACGTGCGCGAGGCTCATGAAAGGCACGTAGCTGTCGTAGTGTTCCCGCGTCGCCTGCCCGATGTCGGCGAGGATGCGGACTTCATCGGCGAGCCGCGCCTGCTCGAAGAGCGGCACGAGGCGCGGATACGAAAAAACAGACACGGAAGCCGCGAGGCTGCGCAGGCGCGGCAACAGGCGCGCGAAAAGGATCACGTCGCCGAAGCCCTGCTCGGCCACCACCGCGATGCGTGCGCCGGGCTCAAAGCGCCAGCGCGGGAGGGCGACGCGCTGCATCGCGGCGGGAAGATGTGCGCGCGACTCGTACTGCGCCCAGCCGCGCTCGAAATCGCCGGCCGCGAGCAGCGCTTCGGCGAGATTGAACTGCGCGTCGCCCAGCTGGGGGTCGAGCTCCAGCGCGGTCGTCAAAGCCTCGATCCCGCCGCTCACATCGCGCACCCGATAGCGCATGTAGCCCAGGTTTTGTTGTATCGCGGCCGAAGCGGGCTCCAGCGATGCGGCACGCTCGAGCGCCGTCAGCGCCCCTTCGACGTCGCCACTCGCCGCCAGCACCGTGCCGAGCTCGCCCCACGCGGCGCCGAACGTCTCGCGAAGCGCGACGCATTGGCGCAGCAGGTTCACGGCCGCTGCGCGCTCGCCCTTCGCTTTGTGTATGAGCGCGGACACGAACAGGACGTCGATATGGGGGCTTGCGGCGGCGCGCAGCGGCGCGAGCACTGCCGCTGCGCCTTCGGTATCGCCCTGCCGAAGCAGGCCGAAGGCGCGAAGCGCGGTCTCCGCGGGCAGTGCGGGCGGTGCTTTCGTGCGCCCGGCGATGCTGGCGAAGAGTCGACGGAGGAGCTGCATCGCGTACGGAGGTTGAAAGGCTACAGGTGGAAGTTCACGCGCTCAGCGGCTCGCGCCAGTGCTGCACGGTCAGCTGCAGGGTCTCGGCTCCGTTGAACTCGTTCACGTCGAGCCGGTACACCGCCTCGATGCGCGAGGGCACCGGATCGCACGCGCCGAACAGGATCGCGTCGAACGCACGCCCCGAGCGCGACAGCTTGAGCTTCATGTGGCGCCCGCCGACGATACGCTGGCCGACGACTTCGAACCCATCGAAAAAACGAGGCTCCGGAAATCCCTGGCCCCACACCGCGCGAGCGATCGCTTTGCCCGAGGCGAGCGTCGCGTCGTTCAAGCCCAGCGAGCCGTCGGTCTCGATCTGCTTTTCGAGGTCGGCCGCGGTGACGAGCGAGCGCACGGTGTCTTCCCACGCGGAGCGGAAAACGTCGAAGTCCGATTCACGCAAGGTGAGCCCGGCCGCCGCTGCATGGCCGCCGAAGCGCAGGATGAGCCCGGGGTGGCGTTTGGAGACGAGGTCGAGCGCATCGCGCAAATGCAGGCCCGGAATCGAGCGGCCGGAGCCTTTGATTTCGCCTGCGATGCCGCGCGCGAAGGCGATTACCGGCCGGTGGAAGCGTTCCTTGAGACGTGAGGCGACGATGCCGATGACGCCCTGGTGCCAGTCGGTATGAAACAGCGCAAGCGCACAGGCGTCACCCGGGTCGTCCGCCATCGCATTGAGCGCCGCTTCCTGCATCTCGGCTTCGATCGTCCGCCGCTCGCGATTGAGCTCGTCGAGCTGCCGCGCGATCGCTTTCGCGCGCGCTGCGTCGTCGGTGACGAGACACTCGATCCCGAGCGCCATGTCGTCGAGTCGCCCGGCCGCGTTGAGCCTGGGGCCCAGGACGAAACCCAGATCGTAGGCGCTCGCGCGGGCCGGTTCGCGTCCGGCTGCTTCGAAAAGCGCGGCGATGCCCGGTTGCATGCGGCCCGCGCGCATGCGCTTCAAGCCTTGCTGCACGAGCACGCGATTGTTGCCGTCGAGTCGCACGACGTCGGCGACCGTGCCGAGGGCGACCAGGTCGAGCAGCGGCGCCAGCTGCAGCTCACGCTCCAGCACGCCGCGCGTCCTGAGCTCCGCGCGCAGCGCGAGCATCAGATAGAACATCACACCCACGCCCGCCAGGTGCTTGCTCGGAAAGCCGCACCCGGGCTGGTTCGGATTCACGATGCACCACGCGTCGGGCAGGCGGTCCCCGGGCAGATGATGGTCGGTCACGAGGACCTTCATCCCGAGACGGTTGGCTTCCTCGACACCTTCGATGCTCGCGATCCCGTTGTCGACGGTGATCAGCACGTCGGGCTTCATCCGCTCATGTGCGAGCTGCACGATCTCGGGCGTGAGGCCGTAGCCGTATTCGAAGCGGTTCGGCACGAGATATTCGACGCGGGCGCCGAAGGCGCGCAGCGCGCGTATGCCGACCGCGCATGCGGTTGCGCCGTCGGCGTCGTAGTCCGCGACGATGACCAGTCGCGCCTGCGTCTTTATCGCGTCTGCGAGGAGCTTCGCCATGTCGCCCAAATTCAGCATCGCCTCGAGCGGATGCAGCCGCGTGAAGGCGTCGTCGAGCTCGGGAAGGCCGGTGACGCCACGCGCGGCGTAAATGCGCGCGAGCAGGGGATGGCAGCCGCCGGCGACGAGCTCCGACAGCGCTTCGGCAGGTACGGTGCGCTCGATGATGAGGGGGGCGTTCATGCGTAGGCGGACAGCGGCTTCGGGCGGCGCCAGAACTTGGGGAGATCCGCGCGCTTCACGGTAAAGCGGCAGCTCGCCTGCGCGCCGAGCGCCACGATCGTCAGCGTCGAGAGGCGCCCTTTGCGCAGCGCGTTCACGAGCGGCGCGAACCATTGCGCTTCGAGTGCTGCGATCCGGCTGCGCCAGGCGTCCGCATCCTCATACGCGACCGCGGTGGCGAGCTGATCGAGCGTGACGAGGTGCGAGCGGCTTGCGTCACGCGCACCCTCATGGGCGTGGAGCCACGTCGAAGCATCTGCCGGCAGCGTAGCCGCAGGGATGTCGGCGACGGCCGCGAGCGCCGTCGCCGCCGCGTCGTCGCTCGCCACCGATGCGAAGTGTCGGCCTTCCACCGCAGGCATCACACCGCCGCCCCAGAACCACACGCTGTTGACCGGAGGCTCGCCCCGCGCTTCACGGGCCTGGTTCACGGGGTGCTCGTGGAGCAGCATCTGCGCCTCGTTGAAGCGGCCGTGCCACGCGAGCGCATCGGCGCCGGACGGAAGCTGACCCTGTACGTCCCGGCCTGCGACCTCGCTGATCGTGCGGGTGCTGAGATCGGCCGGCTGCGCGAGCCTTGCGTACCAGCGCTTGGGGTGCGGCGCGGAGAAAGCGATGCCGGACGCGGAGAAATGGGCATTCAACGCGGCGACCAGCGCTTCTGCGTCATCCCCGGACACGTCGAAGAGCGCGCTGTGGACGAGGCGCAGCCCTTCGCGGCTGACCTTGATGTGCACCGGGTCTGCGCGCAGCCAGTAGGCCTCTTCGGGATGACCGCCGTCGACCGCGAGCGTGAGCGGCGCGACAGGCCAGTCGTGCTGGCGCTCGACTTCGAACGCCTGGCACAGCCACGCTTCGGGAGCGACCGCGGGATAGCGATCTTCATGCGCGCGCGCAAGCAATGTCGACAGCGCCGGCAGCTCCAGGCCCTGCGCGACGATGTCCGCCGTTACGCGAGGCCAGAACAGATGCGGGATGAGCAGCGTGCATTGCATGGTTTTTCGTTGCGGCGAAGTTTAGCAGAGCGGAAAGACGTAAACGGTGAGCGGTAACCGGCAAACGGTAAAGGCAAGGAGTGAATGGACGGTTCATCGTTTACCGTTCTCGACCGCGGCGCTTACGGCCGGCGCCGCCTTATGGCACACTCACGCCTTTCGTTTTGCGCCCCCCCTCAGTGAATTCATACGAGCTGTTCATCGGGCTGCGCTATACGCGGTCCCGGCAGCGCACGCGCTTCATCTCGGTCATCTCGCTGATCTCCATCGTCGGCATCGCGCTCGGGATGACGGTGCTGATCACGGTCCTTTCCGTGTTCAACGGCTTCCAGCGCGAAGTGCGCACGCGGATGCTGAGCGCGGTCGCGCACATCCAGGTGAGCGACATCAACGAGCGCCTGAGCGACTGGCGCGCGGTGGCCGAAGCGGTCAAGCAGCATCCCGATGTCAAAGCCGTGGCGCCCTACGTGACTGCGCAGGGACTGCTGACCAGCGGGGGCAACGTTCACGGCGCTTTCCTGCGCGGCATCGTTCCCGAGCTCGAAGACACGGTCGACGACCTCTCGCGCAACATGCGAACCGGCGAGCTCTCGGCGCTGAAACCCGGCGAATTCGGCGTCATTCTGGGCGATGCGCTTGCGCGTCAGCTCGGGGTGGTGCGGGGCGACGTGATCGTTCTCGTCGCGCCGCAGGGGCAGGTGACTCCCGCCGGCGTGATCCCGCGCCTGCGCCAGTTCACCGTGGTGGGCACCTTCAACGTCGGCCATTACGAGATCGACTCGACGCTTGCGCTCATCCATATGGAAGACGCGCAGCGGTTGTATCGCATGGGCACCGACGTGAGCGGCGTGCGGGTGAAGCTCGACGATCTCTTCAGCGCTCCCCGCGTTGCGCGCGAGCTGCTGCCTCTGCTCCAGCCGAACAACACCGTGCTCGACTGGACCAAGATGAACGCCACCTACTTCCGCGCGGTGGATCTCGAGAAGCGCATGATGTCGCTGCTCCTCTTCTTCATCATCGCGATCGCGGCGTTCAACCTGGTCTCGAGCCTGTTCATGGTGGTGAAGGAAAAGAACGCGGACATCGCGATCCTGCGCACCCTCGGCGCATCTCCGGGCGGAGTCCTGCGTGTCTTCCTGATCCAGGGGGTGCTCATCGGCTTCGTCGGCGTGCTCTTCGGCATCGTCTTCGGAATCATCGGCGCGCTGAACGTCGACACGATCGTAAGCTTCGTCGAGCACGTATTCGGCTTCAAGTTCCTGCCGCAGGAGGTCTACCAGATCAGCGACCTGCCTTCGGAGCTGCACGCGCAGGACGTCATCGTCACGGCCATCACGGCTTTCGTGCTGGCGTCGCTCGCAACGGTCTATCCGAGCTGGAGAGCGTCCAAGGTGAATCCTGCGGAGGCGCTGCGTTATGAGTAACGCACAGGCGGACTCGACCGTGCTGTCGTGCCGCGGTCTCGCCAAGATCTACAAGCAGGGCAAGGTCGAGGTGCCGGTGCTCACGGGTATCGACCTCGACATCGAACGCGGCGAGCGCGTCGCGATCGTGGGTGCGTCGGGTTCCGGAAAAAGCACGCTGCTCCACCTGCTCGGCGGCCTCGACTCGCCGACTCGCGGAGAGATCCGCGTGCTCGGCGCCGACATCCGCGCACAGACCGAGACCGAGCGCAGCCTCACCCGCAACCGCTCGCTCGGATTCGTCTACCAGTTCCACCACCTGCTGCCGGAATTCAGCGCGGTCGAAAACGTGGCGATGCCGCTGCTCATCAGGCGTTTGCCTAAAGCCGAGGCATACAAAGAAGCGACCGACATGCTCGGCAGCGTGGGTCTTTCCCATCGCCTGACGCACACGCCCGGCGAGCTCTCCGGAGGCGAGCGCCAGCGGGCGGCGCTCGCGCGCGCGCTGGTCACGAGGCCCGCCTGCGTGCTCGCCGACGAGCCGACCGGCAACCTCGACAGGCACACCGCCGAATCGGTTTTCGAGCTGATGATGGAGCTCAATCGTACGCTCGGCACGAGCTTCGTGATCGTGACGCACGATCGGCAGCTCGCGACGCGCGCGAATCGCGTGCTCGAGCTTGTGGACGGCGTTCTTCGGCCGGCTGCCGGCTGAAGACCACGAGTAGGTTGCGTCTGATCCCGGTTAAGCCCGCTCGGTGATCTGAAACAACCCCGCCGCGACCGCGTCGTCGTAGAACTTCTCGTCCTCGAGCGCCTGGGTCATCACGAAATGCGGCGCGGAGCGCTTGATGAGCATCGGCGCGAGGGTGGCGAGGCCGATGATGCCGAACCCCGTCCACAACCATCCCGTCAGCGCGAGTGCCGTTCCGGCCCCGAGCACGGGCAGCATCACGAGCGGCAGCAGCAGGCGTGCGCTCATGAACCGCGCCGCGGCCTTGCGATCGACGTCGACGCGGATGGCGCCGGTGCGATAGCGCTCTGCGAACTCGGGGTGCGTCATGCGGCGCCGATCAGCGGAACTTCAAACCGACGCGCGATACCCGCCCGTCTTCGGCGGTCTCCCGAACGACGAACTCCACGCGGCCGACCTTCAGCCGGTCGCCCACGACCGGGCGCTTGCGGAACACGCGCTGGAGATACACGCCGAGGCTGACGTCGCCCGCGCCGGGCGGCATCTCGACGCCGTAGAACGCAGCGATGTCGCCGAGGCTCGCGTCCGCATCGAGGACGAGATCGCCGAAAAACTTGTGCTCTTCGAGCCGCTCGGGATGATGAGGCGCGATGAACGCCCGGTTGAGCGCGTCGACGTGAGCGGCGGAAGCGATGACGTACACGCGGTCGCCGGCCTCGAGCTCCGCGATGCGGTCACGCGGCTCGAGCCGATCGTTGCGCAGCACGCCCGCGAGCGACGCCTGCTCCGGAAGTGGAAGGTGAGCGAGCGCGGTCTTGAGCGCGGGACTGTCGTCGGAGAGGTCGTAGCGCATGAGCTCGAGATCCCAATGGCCTGCGGTCCCGAGATCGTAGCGGCCGGCCGGCATCGATGCCGGCGGCACTTCGAGCTGCAGCAGCCGGGCCGCCGGCGCGACGGTCCAGCCCTGCACGAAGAGTGAAACGAGAACGACGAAGAAGGCGACGTTGAAAAACAGCCACGCGTTCTCGATTCCCGCGACCAGCGGGAAAATCCCGAGAATGATCGGCACCGCGCCGCGCAGGCCCATCCATGCGATGAAAGCCTGCTCGCGCCACGGAAAACGAAACGGCGCGAGACACAGCACCACCGCGAGCGGCCTCGCGACGACGATCAGCACCACGGCGACAGCGAGCGCGAGCGGCGCGACGCTGAGCAGGTCCTTCGGCGTCGCGAGCAGGCCGAGCACCAGGAACATGCCGATCTGCGCGAGCCACGCGAGACCGTCGTGCACCCGCAGGATGTTCTGCGCCGAGTGCACCTGGCGATTGCCCATCACCAGCCCGGCGACATAGATCGCCAGAAAGCCGCTGCCGCCGATGCTCGCGGTCGCGCCGAACACGGCCAGCGCAAGGGCGGAGGCGAGCAGGGGGTAGAGCGCCTGCGCGAGCTCGAGGCGGTTGATGAGGTTCACCATGAGGTAGCCGCCGGCGAGCCCCGCCGCGCCGCCGATGCTGAGCTCGGACACCAGGCGGCCCGCCACGCTCCAGTCGAGCCCGGTCTTACCGTCGGCGATCGCCTGCACGAGGACGATCGTGAGGAACACCGCCATGGGGTCGTTGCAGCCGGACTCGATCTCCAGCGTCGCGCTCACCCGCCGCTTGATGGCGAGCCCGCGGGCCGACAGCACCGAAAAGAGCGCCGCCGCATCGGTCGAGCCGACGATAGCGCCGAGCAGCAGGCCTTGCAGCCACGTGAAGCCGAAGAGAGAAACCGCAAATACCGCGATGACGCCGGCCGTGATCGCGACACCGACGCTCGCGAGCACGACTCCCGGGCCGATGCCCACGCGCACCGTTTGCGCATGCGTGCGCATGCCGCCGTCGAACAGGATGATGCCGAGGGCGATCGAGCCGATGAGGTAGGTGAGCTCGACGTCGTAGAACTGGATGCCGCCGGGCCCGTCTTCGCCGGCCAGCATGCCCAGTATCAGGAAGACGAGCAGCAGCGGGGTGCCGGCGCGCGACGCGAACGCGCTGATGATCACGCTCGCCGCGATGAGCGCAGCGCCGATCAGGATGAGGTGGTTGGCTTCGTGCACGAAGAGTGTTTAGTGATCAGTGTTGAGTGTTCAGTGATGGCAACCACTGAACGCCTCAACACTTAACACTAAACACTCCCATTGTCAGCAGCGGCTGACAATGGCTCGAGGCTGCGCCACAAGTACCACGTCGCGACCGAACGCCATGGCGCCCACGCTTTCGCGATCCTCCGGATCTTCAGCTTCGACAGCGGCTTGCCTGCGTTGTACTGGAGGCTCATCGCGCGTTGCAAACCGATGTCGTCGAGTGGGAGAACGTCGGGGCGCGCCATATGGAAGATGAGGAACATCTCGGCCGTCCAGCGCCCGATGCCTTTGACCTGCGTGAGCTCTGCGATCAGCGCTTCGTCGTCGAGCGCAGGCCAGCTTGCCGGGTCCAGCGCGCCTGACGCAAAACGCCCGGCGAGATCGGAGAGATAAGCGCACTTCTGGCCTGACAGCCCGCACGTGCGCAGACGCGCGAGATCGGCGGCGGCGAGGTTAGCCGGCGTCACTTCCACGACTTCGGCGACCAGGCGCCCCCACACGCTTTGCGCCGCCTTCACCGAGATCTGCTGGCCCACGATTGCGCGCGCCAGCGTCGAGAACGCGTCGCCGCGGCTGCCGAGCGCAAGGCCTTCGTAGCGCGTGGCGAGCTTCGAGAACACCGGATCGCGCGCCGCGAGCTCGCGAGTGGCCTGGTTCCAGTAGTCCGGAGTGGTCATCGCGGGGCCTGCTGCGCGCGCTTGAGCTCACGCCTCACGTGGCGCCGGCGCCACGCCATCGTGACGTGTAGCCTCCAGCCCCAGTCGACGAGCAGGTAGCCGGCGAGCGCGAGGATCAGCGCGAGCAGCGGAAGCCCGACCAGCAGCGGATAGCCGATGCCGGCGAGCCAGTCGAAGGCTGCGGGTATCCACTGGCTAAAACCCTTGCCTTCGAGCGCGAGCGCAATCGAAGGCAATTCGGCATCGCTGCGTAAGAGCGCCAGCTGCCCGAGCTTGAAGGCGGCGTAATACAGAGGGAGGACCGTCAGCGGATTGGAATACAGCGTCACGGCCACAGCGATCGGGAGGTTGACGCGAAAACCGATCGCGAGCAGCGAAGCGACCAGGAACTGCACCGGATTGCTGCCCGGCACCAGCCCCGCGAACATCCCGACCGCGACGCCCCCCGCGACCGAGCGGCGGTGCAGGTGCCACAGGTTGTGGTGTTGCAGGCGCGGGCCGAAACACGCGACGTAGCGATTCTCCCTGATGCTCTCGTGGCTCGGCAGGAACTTGCGAAAAAGCTTGCGGGGCATCGGCGCCGGAAGGTGGTGCGGTGGCGGCTATTGTAACGAATGTGGTCGTCGCGAAGCTCCGCTCGAGCGTTAAGCGCGAAGGAGGCGGCGCCATCCGGGAGGGGAGCACGACGCGATGCGGCTCTACATCGTCCTGTTCGCGATCGGTGCGTGGCTGCTGCAGCGCGAGGCCGAGCTGCCGCCGATGCAATATGCGTGGCTGCTGCTGCTCATCGCACCGGCGTATGCGCTCACGCGACTCCCGTCGCGGCGTATACGAAACGCCGCAGTTTGCGCGCTTGCAATGCTCTCGCTAGTCGCCGGCTTTTACTGGGCCGCCGCGCTCGCGCACATCCGTCTGGCGGATGTGCTGCCGGCCGTATGGGAAGGCCGCGACATCGAAGTCATCGGCGTCGTTGCCAGCCTGCCGCAACCGTATGAGCGCAGCGTGCGCTTCGATCTGGACGTCGAGCGCGTGCTCACGCCGGGCGCGCGCGTTCCCGAGCGCATCGCGGTGTCGTGGTGGGGACGATCGCGCGACGGCGTTGCGGAGCTGCCTCGAGTCAGCGCGGGCGAGCGCTGGCGCTTGACGGTGCGGCTCAAACGCCCTCACGGCACTGCGAATCCGCACGGCTTCGACTTCGAGGCGTGGCTGCTCGAGCGCGGGGTGCGCGCGACCGGTTACGTGCGGCCGGGCACAGCTACGGAGCGTCTGGCCGCGCTGGTGCACCGGCCCGGCTACTGGGTCGAGGCGGTGCGGGAGCGTTTGCGCACGCGCATCCTGCTCGGGCTCAGCGGAGAACCGTATGCCGGCGTGATCGCCGCGCTCGTCATGGGCGACCAGCGTGCGATACCGGCGGCGCAGTGGCAGACCTTCACGCGCACCGGCGTCAATCACCTGATGAGCATCTCGGGCCTGCACGTGACGATGGTCGCGGGGCTCGGTTACGCGCTGGCGTATGCGCTGTGGCGCAGGAGCTCGCGGCTGACCTTGCGCCTGCCTGCCGCGAAAGCCGCGGCGGTTGCAGGGGCGCTGACGGCGTTCTTATATACGCTGCTCGCGGGCTTCGCGGTCCCGGCGCAACGCACCTTGTACATGATCTGTGTCGTCGCGGTGGCGCTGTGGGCGGGCACCGCGGCGTCGGCATCGGTGGTGCTGTGCGCCGCATTGTTCGTGGTCGTGGTGCTCGACCCGTGGGCCGTGACCTCCGCGGGATTCTGGCTGTCGTTCGGCGCGGTCGCGGCAATCCTGTTCGCCGTGGTCAATCGCGTCTCGCAGCCGCACTGGCTCGCGCTGTGGGGCCGCACCCAGGCTGCGGTCACGATCGCGCTCCTGCCGCTGCTGCTTGCGCTGTTCCAGCAGGTCTCGCTCATCTCGCCCGTCGCCAACGCATTCGCGATTCCAGTGGTGAGCCTCGTCGTCGTGCCGCTGGCGCTCGCCGGCAGCGTGATGCCGTTCGATGCGGTGCTGTATCTCGCGCACTTCGTCATGGCGGTCTGCATGATCCTGCTCGACTGGTTGAGCGCTTTACCCAATGCGGTGTGGCAGCAGCACGCGCCGGTGGGATGGGCGATCGCCGTCGGGCTCGCCGGCACGCTGTGGATGATGTCGCCCCGTGGCGTGCCGGCGAGGTGGCTCGGTGCGCTCGCGTGCCTGCCGCTCTTCTTCGTGCTGCCCGCGGCGCCGCGTCCGGGTGACTTGCGCGTCGCGGTGCTCGACGTCGGGCAGGGCCTCGCCGTCGTCGCGCGCACCGCGAATCACGCGCTGGTGTTCGACATCGGGCCGGCATTCGGACCTGCGGCGGACAGCGGCAACCGCATCGTCGCGCCCTATCTGCGAGCGGTCGGTGTGCGCAGTCTCGACGGTTTGATCGTCAGTCACGACGACGGCGATCACAGCGGCGGCGCACTGTCGGTGCTGCAGGCGCTGCCGGTGGGATGGCTCGCGAGCTCGCTGCCCGACATGGATCCGCTGCCCCTGATTGCAGACGACGCATTCCGCTGCTCGGCGGGGCAGAGCTGGGAGTGGGACGGCGTGCGCTTCGAAGTGCTGCACCCGGTTCGCGAGAGCTACGACACCCTTGCCAGGAAGAACGACCTGGGCTGCGTGCTCAAATTGATTGCACCCGGTGGTACCGTGCTGATCCCTGCCGACGTCGAGCGCCGCAGCGAAGAAGCGCTGCTCGCGCGCGGGGCAGACCTTGCCGCCGATGTGATCGTCGCGGGGCATCACGGCAGCAAGACGTCTTCGACCGCCGGGTTCGTGTCGGCCGTGCGGGCGGGTGCGGTTGTTTTTTCAGTAGGGTATCGGAATCGCTTCGGGCACCCGCATCAGGACGTGGTCGAGCGTTATCGCGATATCGGAAGCACGATCTACCGCACCGACCGGGACGGAGCGGTGCTGATCGACGTCACTAAAGAGGGTGGGGTTCGCCTCGAGCGTTATCGGGCGCTCTATCGGCGTTACTGGCTCGATGCGCCCGGGAACTAAGTTATAAACGTCGCGTCTGTGCGTCTGGACTTCGCTCCTGTATCGTTCCCCAAAACTCGCGCGCGAACTGTCCCGATACCACGCATGGTCACCCGCTCTCATCTCCAGCTCGTCGAGGCCCAGGCGCAACCGCTAGAAACGTCGCGCACGCGCCTGATCGCCGCCGGCGGCGCCCAAGCCGCGCTCATAGAGCAGGCGCTCGACCTGGTGCAGCCTCTCTACGAGACCCGCACGCTCGCCGGCGGCCGTCCGCTGCTCACGCACGTGCTCGACGTCGCGCACACGCTCGCGGAGCTCAGGCTCGACGCGAATACGCTCGCCGCAGCGCTCCTGTATCCGGCCTACGAGAGCTCTCCTGCGCTCGCGCGCACGATCCGCGAGCGCTTCGGCGTGGCGGTCGCCGAGCTCGCCGAGGGGGTCGTGAGGATGGCGCACATCGGCGCGCTGTCGAGCCGCGCCGCCGTTTCGGGCAAGCCGCAGCAGCACGCGGCGCAGCTCGAAGGCCTGCGCAAGATGCTGCTCGCGATGGTTCAGGACGTGAGGGTCGTGCTGATCAAGCTCGCCGATCACCTCCAGGAGCTGCGTGCGGTCGTGCGCAGCGAGGACGAAAATGCCCGTCGTGCGACTGCCGAGCTCACGCGCGACATCTTCGCGCCGCTCGCGAACCGGCTCGGGGTGTGGCACGTGAAGTGGGAGCTCGAGGATCTCGCGTTCAGGCTGCTCGAGCCGGCGACCTACAAGGACATCGCAAAGCTGCTCGACGAGAAGCGCACGATCCGCGAGCGCTACATCGAAGCGGTCATCGCGTCGCTCAAAGGCGAGCTCGCGCGTGCGGGGCTCAATGGCGAAGTGACCGGACGGCCGAAGCATATCTTTAGCATCTACAAGAAGATGCTGCGCAAAGGCGTCGGCTTCGAAGCGCTGCACGACGTTCGTGCGGTGCGGGTGCTCGTGGATGACCTGAAGGATTGCTACACCGTGCTCGGGATCGTGCACCATCTGTGGTCGCCGATACCGAAAGAGTTCGACGACTACATCGCGAAGCCGAAAGCGAACCACTACCGGTCGCTGCACACTGCGGTGATCGGTCCCGAAGGCAAGGCGGTCGAAGTGCAGATCCGCACTCACGAGATGCACCAGCATTCGGAGCTCGGCATCGCGGCGCACTGGCGCTACAAGGAAGACGCGCGCCACGACCGCGGTTACGACGAGAAGATCGCGTGGCTGCGCCAGATCCTCGAATGGAAAGACGAAGTCAGCGATGCCGGCGAGCTCGCGGAGGATTTCAAGACCGAGCTCTTCGCGGACACCGTATACGTGCTCACGCCGCAGGGTCGCGTCGTCGATCTGCCGACAGGCTCGACGCCGATCGACTTCGCATACCACGTGCATACCGAGCTCGGCCATCGCTGCCGCGGCGCGAAGGTGGACGGCGTGATGGTCCCGCTCAACACGCCGCTGCACAACGGCCAGCAGGTCGAGATCATGGCCGCGAAGCAGGGCGGGCCGAGCCGCGACTGGCTCAACCCGCAACTCGGTTTTCTGAAAAGCCAGGGCTCCCGCGGCAAGGTACGGCAGTGGTTCAACAGGCAGAATCTCGAAGCCGATCTCGCGCAGGGGCGCGCGATGCTCGAGAAGGAGCTGCAGCGCCACGGCGCGACCGCGCTCAATCTCGACAAGCTCGCGGCCGACATGGGCTTCGCGCGCCTCAACGACCTGCTCGTCGAGATCGCGCGCGGCGACGTCGGTCCGAAACAGTTGCAGGAGGCGCTGAAGCCCGCGCCGGCTGAGCCCGAGCCGCCCGAAGCGCTGCAGCCTGCTGCGCGCAAGCCGAGCACGGCAGGCAAAGGCGGCGTGCTCATCGTCGGCGTCGACAAGCTCCTCACGCTGACCGCGCGCTGCTGCAAGCCGGCGCCGCCCGATCGTATCGTGGGATTCGTCACGCGCGGCCGCGGCGTGAGCGTGCATCGCGCGGACTGCTCGAACGTGAAGCGGCTCGACGCCGAGCGCTGCGTCACCGCGGAGTGGGGCGTTGCCACCGGCGCGACGTTCGCCGTGGACGTCACGCTCGAAGCACTCGATCGCACCGGGCTTTTACGCGACATCTCGGACGTGCTCACGCGCGAGCGGATCAACGTCACGGCGACATCGACCCAGACGACCGCGCACGTCGCGCGCATGCGCTTCACGCTCGAAGTCCAGAACCTCGATCAGCTCCAGCGGGTGCTGACCCTGGTGCGGGACGTCAAAGGCATACTTAGCGCCTCACGGCGCTGACGATTTACGCACCCCGGGCGCACCGCAAGCTGATGTTGTGATGCCCCGCTGTCGGGTTGCGTGAAAGGTTGCGTCCGCGCTGTGTCGTCGTGATCTCGCTCGCGGGGGAGTCGTGTCCGCCGCCGCGGGTGGCTCGAACCGGCCCGGGTTTCAGGTCTTCGCGGCCATCGTCGGCGCGATAGGGATACGGCCGGTACGCGCTCGACACCCACTGCCATGCATTGCCTGCCATCTCTCTGACGCCGTACGGGCTCGCGCCCGCGGGATGCGCGTCCACGGGCGCGGTCTCGTTGAAGCGCGATTCGAAGCGCGCGTGCCGCGCGTCCGGCAGCTCGCTGCCCCACGGATAGCGCCTCGCGTCGTTGCCGCGCGCGGCCTTCTCCCATTCGGCTTCGGTCGGCAGCCGCTTGCCGCGCGCCTTGCAGTATTCGACCGCGCCGCTCCACGACACTTCGACTGCGGGATGACTCTCGTAGCCCGCGTCGGCAGTCCAGCGTCCCGCGCGCCGGTGGATGCGCGCATCGGGATCTTCGATGTCGTAGAGCCGCGCGATGTTCGACGCAGACATATCGTTCAGGAACTGTGCGAACTGCGTGTTGGTGACCGGGAAGCGATCGATCGTAAAGGCCGCGAGCGTGACCTCGTGCGCAGGCTTCTCGTCTTCCGGGCCTTCGTTCGTGCCCATGGTGAAGGGGCCAGCGGGAATCGCGACCATTTCGCTCAGCGGGGCCTGGGCGAAGAGGGGCGACGCACACAGTAACGCTGCCGCTGTGACTGTCAGAGCGAGAGATTTCATCGTTGTGTTGCAGGCGAAGGCGCCTGCGTTACACGACTTCATCCTTCATCCCTCAGTACGTCATGCACGCCGAATTGAGTATCCCGCTCGCGAGCGACACCGCGCCGAGGAAAACGCCGGGACCGGTCTTGCCTGCCGGGATGTCGCTGGTGATGCCGGGCATCAGCCGCGTGACTGCGAAGTACACGAGAAGCTGCACGATCAGCGCGATCAACCCCCACAAGGCCATGTCGGCGAGGTTTGCGCTTTGAGCGACAGAATGCGCCAGCGGAATCACGAAGCCGAGCATCGCGCCCGACAGGCTCGAGGCGGCGGCGAGGTTGCCGTCGCGAATGAGTGCGAGCTCGCGGTAGGGCGTGATCCTGATGTAGATTGCGACGAACAGCGCGAGCAGCGCGAGGCTCGAGATGAAGTACAACGCAAACGCCGGTAGTCCGCGAATCGAGTGCTCGATGATGTCCATGGCTGGCTTCTTCTCTTAGTCGAAATAGTGAGGGATGAATCGGCTCGTGTTGCGCGTCACCGGCGTCACGTCTTCGCGTATGCCCATGCCGCAGGGCAGATCGCCGACGATCCACGTTCCGACGACCGGATAGTTGCCGTCGAACTCCGGCAGCGGCGCGTAGGCCTGGTAGACGTAGCCTTCCGCGCCGTAGGTGCCCGGCTGCGCGAAGACGCCGCGAGGTCCGTGAATTTCGATGTTCGCGCCTTCGCGCGAATACAGAGGCTTGCGCACGTAACGCTCGCCGAGCTTCGCTGCATCGAAATACGCGGGCAGCAGGTTCGGATGATCGGGATAGAGCTCCCATAACACCGCGAGTATCGCTTTGCAGCTCAGGAGGATCTTCCACGGCGGCTCGATGACCGTGAGCTTCGCTCGAGGCAGGTTCGGTCCGAACGCCTCGGCCATGATCCATTCCCACGGATAGAGCTTGAACCACGCGCGGATCGGCTGATCGTCGAGGTCGACGAATGCTCTCAATTCTTCCGACCAGCCGAGGTCTTCGATCCCGATATGACGCGCGTCGATGCCGGCCTGCACCGCGGTATCGCGCAGATACTCGAGATTGCCGAGGTCTTCGTCATTGTCCTTCACGCACGAGAAATAAACGACCGGCGGTATGCCGGGGATCGTCGCGCGTATCGATTCCCAGCGCGCGATCAGCTTTTCGTGGATCGAGTTGAACTGGTCGCTCGCCGGGCGCACCGCCTGAAGCCAGTTCCACTGCGCCACCGCCGCTTCGATGAGCGAAGTCGGCGTATCCGCGTTGTATTCGAGCAGCTTCGGCGGGCCCTTGCCGTCGTAGCGCAGATCGAAGCGGCCGTAGAGGCTCGCCGCTTTCGCGCGCCACGACGCCGCGACGTGTTCTGCGAACCAATCGGGGAGCGCGAAACGATCGAGCCAGCCGCGCTCGACGATAGTCTCGACCGCTTTGAGGCTCATCCGGTGCAGCTCCGCAGTCGCGGCTTCGAGGACGTCGACCTCATCCGCGGTGAAGCGATAGCACGCGGACTCGTCCCAGTACCCGCCGTCGAGGCTGTGGAACGAGAAGCCGACGGCCTCGAGCTGGGCCTGCCAGTCCCGCCGCGGCGTGATGCGTTCGCGGTGCATCAGCCGCCCGAGCTGTGCGACGACGCAGAAGAGCCGAACCCGCCGCGACTCACGCTGCTGCTGTGCGATGTCGTCGTCTGCGTGCTCGCCACGGCGTTCGAGCCCGGGCGCGGGGCGAAGCTCGTGCCGCGTCCTCCCATGCCCGAGGCGAGACCGTAGAGCAGGGGCCCGTAGAACATCCCTGCGTGGCTTCCGGAAGTCGCCTGCTCGCACTTCTTGTCGTCCTCGCCCCAGTCGCGCTGGCAGTCGGCGCGCGATTTATAGACGTCGCGCGTCGCGGTTTCTTCCTCCTTGTTCCCGCAGCCGTGTAGCGCCGCGGCGCCGATGAGCACGAGCGTGAGCGTTGCAGTCGAACGTCGGGAGCGCATGGGACAGGCTTTCAGCGATTGTGGTGAACCATCATAGCGCAACGCTGCGATCGGTTTGAACGGGCGCGCCCGTTCGGCTAGAATGGCGATCCTTCAGGCGCGTAGCTCAGCTGGTTAGAGCACCACCTTGACATGGTGGGGGTCGTTGGTTCGAGTCCAATCGCGCCTACCAACACTGAAGGAACAACGCGGCCACACCATGATTGCAGCTTTGAGCCGAACGACGACTGCCCGGATCCTGTCCGAGTAGCCGCGCGAACGTTGTTCTGACGAAAAAAGTGCGGCGACCCCGCACTTTTTTTTTGCCCATGCATGAGATGCGCGCGGGCGCTCGGGAGCACACCGATGGTGAACGTCAAACTGCCGGACGGCTCAGTCCGTTCCTACGACAATCCGGTGACGGTGGCTGAGATCGCGGCGTCGATCGGGCCGGGTCTCGCCAAGGCGGCGCTCGCCGGGCGCGTAGACGGCAAGCTCGTCGACACCGCATATCGCGTCGAGACCGACGCCGACGTGGCGATCGTCACCGAGAAGGATCCCGAAGGGCTCGAGGTCATCCGCCACTCGAGCGCGCACCTGCTCGCGCACGCCGTGAAAGAGCTTTTTCCCGAAGCACAGGTGACGATCGGGCCCGTCATCGAAGATGGTTTCTATTACGACTTCGCGTACAAGCGGCCTTTCACGCCCGAAGATCTCGAAGCGATCGAAAAACGCATGGGCGAAATCGCCAAGCGCGACGTGAAGGTCGAGCGCACGGTGATGCCTCGCGACGAAGCGGTGAAGTTCTTCCGCGCCATGGGGGAGGAATACAAGGCCGAGATCATCGCGTCCATTCCTGAAGGCCAGGACATCTCGCTGTACGGCCAGGGCGATTTCATCGACCTGTGCCGGGGCCCTCACGTGCCGTCTACCGGCAAGCTGAAAGTTCACAAGCTCATGAAAGTCGCCGGCGCGTATTGGCGCGGGGACTCGAAGAACGAGATGCTCCAGCGCATCTACGGCACTGCGTGGGCGAAGAAGGAAGACCAGGACGCATACCTGCACCGTCTCGAAGAAGCGGAGAAGCGCGATCACCGCAAGCTCGGACGCGCGCTCGACTTCTTCCACATGCAGGACGAAGCGCCGGGAATGGTGTTCTGGCATCCGCGTGGTTGGACGGTATGGCAGCAGGTCGAGCAGTACATGCGCGACGTCTATCGCGACACCGGTTTTCAGGAGGTGCGCTGCCCGCAGATCCTCGACGTTTCTCTCTGGAAACGCTCAGGTCACTGGGACAATTTTCGCGAGAACATGTTTTTCACGGGCTCCGAGAACCGCGAATACGCGGTGAAGCCGATGAACTGCCCGGGGCACGTGCAGATCTTCAACGCCGGACTGCGCAGCTACCGCGACCTGCCGCTGCGCTACGGCGAGTTCGGCTCGTGCCACCGCAACGAGCCTTCGGGCGCGCTGCACGGAATCATGCGGGTGAGGGCGTTTACGCAGGACGACGGCCATATTTTCTGCACCCCGGCCCATATTCAGCCCGAAGTCGAAGCTTTTCACCGCCGCGCACTCGAGGTTTACGCCGATTTCGGCTTCACCGACGTCACGGTGAAGCTTGCGCTGCGCCCCCCCAAACGCCTGGGCACTGACGACCTGTGGGATCAGGCCGAAAACGCATTGCGTGAGGCGCTCAGGAAGTGCGGAGTGGAATGGCAGGAGTTGCCGGGAGAAGGGGCCTTTTACGGCCCGAAGATCGAGTATCACCTGAAGGACAGTATCGGCCGCGCGTGGCAATGCGGCACGATCCAGGTCGATTTCATGATGCCCGGGCGGCTGGGCGCGGAATATGTCGACGAGGACAACACCCGCAAGGCCCCGGTCATGCTCCACCGGGCCATCGTCGGCTCCATGGAGCGCTTCATCGGCATCCTGATCGAGAACTACGCCGGGGCGCTTCCGGTGTGGCTGGCGCCGGTCCAGGCGGTCGTGATGAACATTTCCGAGGGGCAGACCGAGTACGTGAAAGAGGTCGCTGCGGCACTGCGCAATGACGGTGTAAGAGCTGCCGCCGACTTGAGGAATGAGAAAATTTCCTATAAAATTCGAGAACATAGTCTGCAAAAGCTGCCCTACCAGGTCGTCGTCGGCGACAAGGAAGTGGCGGCCCGTGAGGTTGCCGTTCGTTCCCGGAAGGGTGAAGACCTGGGCCGTATGTCGGTCGAGGCCTTTATTTCCCGTCTGAAAGCCGAAGAGGCTCGAAAAGGACGGACGGCGTGAGAGTCATCAGCCAAAGGAGTACAGTCGCATAGCTCAGGAAAAGGAAGCCCGGATCAACGGCGAAATCAATGCCACCGAGATCCGGTTGATCGGCGTGGAAGGTGAGCCCATAGGCATCGTCAGTCTCGCTGCGGCCAATAAA
>JAQGMV010000031.1 GCA_028292225.1 Betaproteobacteria bacterium | reverse complement strand
CCGCGCCGCGACACGTCGCCCGAGGCGTTGGCGAAGCTCAAGCCGGCATTCGCCGTTCGCGGCACCGTGACGGCGGGCAACAGCTCGCAGATGTCCGACGGGGCAGGCGCGGTCGTGCTGATGAGCGAAGCTGCTCTGAAGCGCTATAACGCGACGCCGCTGGGGCGTTTCGTCGCTTACGCCGTCGCCGGCGTGCCGCCCGACATCATGGGTATAGGCCCGATCAAGGCGATCCCGAAAGTGCTGCAGCTCGCGGGGTTACGCCAGGAAGACCTCGACTGGATCGAGCTCAACGAAGCGTTCGCCGCGCAAACGCTCGCGGTCATTCAGGAACTCGGGCTCGATCGGGACAAGGTGAGCCCGCTCGGCGGCGCGATCGCGCTCGGCCACCCGCTGGGCGCGACCGGCGCGATTCGCACCGCGACGCTCATGCACGGCCTGCGCCGCCACAGGAAAAAATACGGCATGGTCACGATGTGCATCGGGACCGGGATGGGCGCTGCGGGAATCTTCGAAGCGTTCTGAGAGACCGCCCGAACGTAAAAACCTACTTTCGGCCGCGTTTAGTTAGCAACAAAGGCTCCGGGCGGCCGAGCGCCTTGTTGCGTAAAGGGCAACGAAGAACCGAGTCGTTTGCGATCCGCTCGGTGCTTCGTAGCAGTTGCTAGCTGAATCGTCTGGCTTTGCCAGCGATTCAGTTCAAATTGCAGTAGCGGCGCAAAGTAGGGGTTTACTTTGCGACGGGCTTTACATATTCGGATAGTTGGGGCCGCCGCCGCCTTCCGGCGTCACCCACACGATGTTTTGTGTCGGGTCCTTGATGTCGCACGTCTTGCAGTGGACGCAGTTCTGCGCGTTGATCTGCAGCCGCGGATTGGCGCCTTCCGCGTCGCTCACGATCTCGTAAACCCCCGCCGGGCAGTAACGCTGCTCGGGCGCGTCGTATAGCGCGAGGTTCACCTTGATCGGGACGCCCGGATCCTTGAGCGTGAGGTGCACCGGCTGGTCTTCGTTGTGGTTGGTGTTCGATATGAACACCGACGACAGGCGGTCGAAGGTGAGCACGCCGTCGGGTTTCGGATACGCGATCGGCTGCACCTCTTTCTTCGGCTTCAGCGTCTCGTTATCCGAGTGGTGGTGGTGCAGGGTCCACGGTGCTTTGCCGCCGAAGAGCACCTGGTCGACGCCCACCATGAGCGTTCCGCTGTAAAGCCCTTTGCTCATGAAAGGCTTGAAGTTGCGCGCCTTGTGCAGCTCCTCGTGCAGCCAGCTCGAACGAAACGCTTCGGGGTATGCGGTGAGCTCGTCGCTCTCGCGGCCCGCCTGCAGCGCATCGCACAGCGCGTGCGCGGCGAGCATCCCGGACTTCATCGCCGCGTGGCTGCCTTTGATGCGCGAGGCATTGAGAAAGCCTGCGTCGTCGCCGATCAGTGCGCCGCCGGGGAACACGAGCTTGGGCAGCGACTGGATCCCGCCTGCGGTGATCGCTCGCGCGCCGTAGGCGATGCGCTTGCCGCCTTCGAGGAACGAGCGTATCGCCGGGTGGGTCTTGTAGCGCTGGAATTCCTCGTAGGGGTTGAGATACGGGTTGGTGTAACCGAGCCCGACCACGAAGCCCGCAGCGACGAGGTTGTCTTCCATGTGATAGAAGAACGAACCGCCGTAGGTGTCGCTCTCGAGCGGCCAGCCGGCGGTGTGCATGACCAACCCTTGCCGGTGGCGCTCGGGCTTGATCTCCCACAGCTCCTTCAGGCCGATGCCGTAGACCTGGGGATCGACGCCGTCGCGCAGCTTGTATCGCTCCTGCAACCGGCGCCCGAGGTGGCCGCGACAGCCTTCGGCGAAGAGCGTGTATTTGCCGTGGAGCTCCATGCCGGGCTGGTAGGCGTCGGTCGGCTTGCCTTCGCGGTCGATACCCATGTCGCCGGTGACCACACCTTTGACGGAGCCGTTCTCGTTGTAGAGCACGTCGGCCGCGGGAAAGCCGGGAAAGATTTCCACGCCCAGCGCTTCGGCCTGCTGCGCGAGCCAGCGGCACACATTGCCGAGGCTGATCACGTAATTGCCGTGGTTCTTGAAGCACGCCGGCAGCATGAACTCCGGCACCTTGAACGACGAATCCTTCGTCAGGAACAGGAAGCGGTCTTCGGTGACGGGTGCATTCAGCGGTGCACCGAGTTGCTGCCAGTCGGGGATGAGCTCATTGAGCGAGCGCGGATCCATGACCGCTCCCGACAGGATGTGTGCGCCGACTTCCGAACCTTTCTCGAGCACGCACACCCCGATCTCGATGCTGCGCTCGGCGGCGAGCTGCTTCAGGCGGATCGCCGCGGCGAGGCCGGCAGGCCCTGCGCCGACGATCACCACGTCATACTGCATCGATTCGCGTTCGGACAAAGGTTTTCTCCTCGATCAATCAGCCGTCGATTATAGCGAGCCGAACACGCGCTTTAACGCCGATCGACTCCTCAGAATGCATACCGTCTCAAGCCTCCATCGACCGGCATCACCGCGCCGGTGATGTAACGCGCAATCGGCGAGCACAGGAAGACGGCGAGCGCCGCGAGCTCCTCGGGCTCACCGTAGCGTCCGACCGGGATCTCCTTCGCCGACTGCTCGGCGCGAAACTCATCGGAGTATTTGCGGCGGATCTGCTCGCTCATGATGCGGCCCGGCGGTATGCAGTTGACCGTGATGCCGTGCTTGCCGACTTCGCGCGACAAGCCTTTGGACCACGCGTGTACGGCGGCTTTGGACGGAGTCGCGGCGACGAGGTTGTCGGGTTCCGACTTTCCTGTGATGTTGACCACGCGCCCCCAGTTCCGCTCGACCATGTCCGGGAGAACGGCGTGCGTGAGCTGGCGCACCCGCACGAAATTGAGTGTCATCGCGTAATCCCACGCTTCATCGGGCGCGTCGATGCCGATCGCGGGCTGACTGCCGCCCGCGGAATTGATGAGGATGTCGACGTGGCCGAGGCCTGCACGCGCTGCGGCGGCGAGCCGCTTCACGGCGCCGTCCTGCATCACGTCGGTCTCCAGCACGAGCGGCTGCACGCCGCCCGCGCCGACGATCTCGTCCGCGAGCGCCTCGAGCAGGTTGCGGCGCCGCGCGACGACCGCGATTTTCACGCCCTCCGAAGCCAGCGCTTTCGCGATCGCGCGCCCGATGCCCATGCTCGCGCCAGTAACGAGCGCCGTCCTACCCTCGAGCTGCAGGTCCATATTTCCTCCGAACGTCGTTTCGATGCCAGCTCAAACGGTGAGCCGCGATGGGGCAGCCCTTATCCCTCATCCCTGACCAGACCGCCACTCCCACACCCACGTTTTCCACGCGATCCACAGCTTGCGGATCGGCGTGAGCGCGATACGCCGGGTGAGCACCTGGCAGCCGTCTTCCTCGATCTCGCGGACCAGCGTCCGATAGATTGCGGCCATCATGAGACCGGGTCGCTGCGCCTTGCGCTCGGCCGGCCGCAGCAACGCCAGCGCGCGGTCGTAATACTCGTGCGCGCGCGCGATCTGGAATCCGATGAGCTTCCTGAAATTATCAGTGTCGCGGCGGTTGAGAATGTCGTCGGAAGTGACGCCGTGCTCCGCAAGCTCGTGCAGCGGGAGGTAGATGCGGCCCCGCAGCGCGTCCTCGCCGACATCGCGAACGATGTGGGTGAGCTGGAGGGCGATCCCGAGCTGTTCGGCGTATTCGGCTGTGCGCGGATCGCGGTAGCCGAAGATCCTGGCTGAGAGCTGGCCGACGACACCGGCGACGCGATGGCAATAGACTTTGAGCGCGTCGAAATCGGGGTAGGCGTTGTATTCGAGGTCCATCGCCATGCCTTCGATGATTTCCCCGAGTTCGCTTTCCTCGATGCCGTAAGAGGCGGCGGTTTCGGCGAGGGCCCGCGCGACCGGATGCTGCGGTTTCCCGTGATAGACCTCACGGACTTCCTCGCGCCACCACGCGAGCTTGGCGCGTGCGACGCCCACGTCGGTGCATTCGTCGACCACGTCGTCGACTTCGCGGCAGAACGCGTAGAGCGCAGTGATCGCACGACGGCGCTCGGTCGGCAGGAAGAGAAAGCTGTAGTAGAAGCTCGAGCCGCTCGCCACGGCTTTTTGCCGGCAATACTCGTGAGGGTCCAAAGGTTTTCCGGGTTGAGGAACCCGCTACTCCCGCGACCCGTGACGGGCCGTGTGCGGCACGGGCGACCAGCGCCGTGGCGGTGGGAATATTTCGTAGCGGCGACGATGCCATGCGCCCGCCGGAACGCCCGCGTTTTCAGGAGCTTGCGCGCAGTCGCTCATTCGGGCGGCAAGCGCGCAGCGCTGTGATTAAAGGCGCGATTATATTACAATCAATGAGTTGCGCATCGGAGCCCGGCGCTCAAGCAACTGCGAAAGTGGCGGAATTGGTAGACGCACCAGATTTAGGTTCTGGCGCCGAAAGGCGTGGGGGTTCGAGTCCCTTCTTTCGCACCAGACACGATTCACGTTTAAGGTCCCTTATCCCTAATGCAAGCAAACCTGGAAAACCTGAGCACGCTCGAGCGTCGCCTGAGCGTCGCAATACCGATGGCCGAGATCGATCATGAGATCGACACGCGCTTAAAGCGCCTCTCGCGTACGGTCAAGATGCACGGCTTTCGGCCCGGCAAGGTGCCGATGAAGGTGGTCGCGCAGCAGTACGGGCCGCAGGTGCGGCAGGAAGTGCTCGGCGAGACGCTGCAGCGCACCTTCGGCGAAGCAGTCCGCGAGCAGAACCTGAAGGTCGCGGGTTATCCGCAATTCGATCCGAAGCCGCTCGACGAAGGTGCGAGCGCTTTCGAGTACAGCGCGACTTTCGAGATCTATCCCGAAGTGCGGCTCGGTGACATCTCCGGCGCGAAAATCAGCCGTCCGAAGCTCGAGGTGAGCGACGCTGAAATCGATCGCACGGTCGAGATCATGCGCAAGCAGCGCGTGACTTTCGACAAGGCGGAGCGCGCCGCCGAGAACGGCGACCGCGTTACGATGTCCTACAAGGGCACGATCGACGGCGTCGAGTTCGCCGGCGGCAAGGCGGAGAACCAGCAGGTCGTGCTCGGCGAAGGTCGTCTGCTTCCCGACTTCGAGTCGCAGCTCCAAGGCATGAAAGCGGGAGACTCGAAGTCTTTCGAGCTCAAGTTCCCCGATGATTACCACGGTAAGGACGTCGCCGGTAAAGCGGCGACATTCGAGGTGAGCGTGTCCGAAGTCGCCGCGCCGAAGCTGCCCGAAGTCGACGCGGAGTTCGCGCAGACTCTGGGTGTCGCCGACGGCGATATCACGAAAATGCGCGCGGAAATCAAAGGCAATCTCGAGCGCGAGGTGAAAGGCCGTCTGAAGTCGCGAGTGAAAGACCAGGTGATGCAGGCCCTGCTCGACGCGACCAAAGTCGAAGTGCCCAAATCGCTGATCGAGTCCGAGGTCGAGCGTCTGCGCGAGCTCACGCGCCAGGATTTTGCGGCGCGCGGAATCCCGGTGAAGAACGACATGCCGCTGCCCGCCGAAATGTTCCAGCAGCAGGCTGAGCGCCGCGTGAATCTCGGCCTTATTCTTGCGGAAGTCGTGAAAGCGAACCAGCTCCAGGCGAAACCCGAGCAGGTGCGGGGAATCGTCGAGGAGCAGGCGCAGTCCTACGAGAACCCGCAGGAGGTGGTGCGCTGGTATTACCAGTCGCCCGAGCGCCTGCGGGAGATCGAGTCGATGGTTCTGGAAGATAACGTAGTCGAATGGGCGCTGAAATCGGCGCAAATCGACGAGCAGTCGATAGATTTCGACGAATTGATGGGAAACAGGAAATGAGACGATACATGGAACCCCAGGGCATCCTGGGCGCACAGGCGGCGGGAATGATGGAGCCGCAAGCCCTCGGCCTCGTGCCGATGGTGATCGAGCAAAGCGGTCGGGGCGAGCGCGCCTACGACATTTATTCGCGGCTGCTCAAAGAGCGCGTGGTGTTCCTGGTGGGCGTGGTGAACGAAGTGACCGCGAACCTGATCGTCGCTCAGCTTCTGTTCCTGGAGTCGGAGAATCCTGACAAGGACATCTCGTTCTACATCAACTCGCCGGGCGGGTCGGTTTCGGCGGGGCTCGCCATCTACGACACGATGCAGTTCATCAAGCCCGACGTATCGACGCTTTGCGTCGGCCAGGCAGCCAGCATGGGATCGCTGTTGCTCGCCGCGGGAGCGAAAAGCAAGCGATTCGCGCTGCCGAATTCGCGCGTGATGATCCACCAGCCCATGGGCGGTTTTCAGGGACAGGCGTCCGACATCGAGATCCACGCCAAGGAAATTCTGTTCCTCAAGCAGCGCCTCAACGAAATCCTCGCCAAACACACCGGCCAGAAGATCGAAACGATTGAAAAAGACACGGATCGTGATAACTTCCTGTCTGCGACCCAGGCCGTGAGCTATGGTCTGGTGGACAAGGTTCTGACGAGCCGAACCGAAGCGGCGGTTTAGGGGTCGAAAGTAGTCGGTCAGGCCAATTGAAGTCGCAGTAGCAGCATTTAGTCGTGCATTAGTCGTATTTCCGCGTGCGCATGGGCGCGCGCGACTCGAATCTCCCTGTTCCCGGCGGCGTTCGGGAGCAGGGCCGGGATGAGGGAACAAGGTGGGGAAAGCAGGCATGTCAGACAAAGTGGGCGGCGAGAAACTCCTGTACTGCTCTTTCTGCGGAAAGAGCCAGCACGAGGTGCGCAAGCTGATCGCGGGTCCCTCTGTGTTCATCTGCGACGAGTGTATCGAGCTCTGCAACGACATCATCCGCGAGGAAACCCAGGGTGAGCACGGCGCCAAGGGCGCGAAGTCGGACCTGCCGGTGCCGCACGAGATCCGCGGCATCCTCGACCAGTACGTGATCGGGCAGGACGTCGCCAAGCGCATCCTCGCCGTCGCCGTATACAACCACTACAAGCGGCTGAAGAACATCAGCAAAAGCGACGACGTCGAGCTCGCCAAGTCGAACATCCTGCTGGTAGGCCCGACCGGTTCGGGCAAAACCCTGCTCGCCCAGACACTTGCGCGCCTGCTGAATGTGCCTTTTGTCATGGCTGACGCCACCACGCTCACCGAAGCGGGCTACGTCGGCGAAGACGTCGAGAACATCATCCAGAAGCTGCTGCAGAAGTGCGACTACGACGTCGAGAAAGCGCAGCGCGGGATCGTCTACATCGACGAAATCGACAAGATTTCGCGCAAGTCCGACAACCCTTCGATCACCCGGGACGTCTCGGGCGAAGGCGTGCAGCAGGCGCTCCTGAAGCTCATCGAAGGCACGATCGCGTCGGTTCCGCCGCAGGGCGGGCGCAAGCACCCGAACCAGGAGTTCGTGCAGGTCGACACCACGAACATCCTGTTTATCTGCGGCGGCGCATTCGACGGCCTCGACAAGATCATCCGCGCCCGCTCGGAAAAAGGCGGCATCGGTTTCGGTGCTGAAATGCGCTCAAAAGACAACCGCAAGGATCTGGGCAAAGCGCTGCGCGAGGTGCAGCCCGAGGACCTGATCAAATACGGCCTCATCCCCGAGTTCGTCGGCCGCCTGCCGGTCGTGGCCACGCTCGAAGAGCTCGACGAGGCTGCGTTGATTCAGATCCTCACGCAGCCCAAGAACGCGCTGCTCAAGCAATACCAGAAGATGTTTTCCATGGAAGGCGTGGAGCTCGAAGTGCGCGAAGCGGGGCTCAAGGCCGTCGCGCACAAGGCGCTGGAGCGCAAGACCGGCGCCCGGGGCCTGCGCTCGATCCTGGAGAACACCCTGCTCAACACCATGTTCGACCTGCCTTCCCTCGAGAACGTGGTGAAAGTCGTCGTCGACGAAGGCACCATCTTAAGCGATGCGCCGCCGTTGCTGATCTATTCCGACCAGCCGAAAGTGGCTGGGTCGACGGTTTAGTTCTGCGCGGGTTGCGCCGAATGAAATCGGGGTCAGGTCCGGATTGACGGACCCATACCCAACCCCCTATCCGGGCCCGACCCGATTTATTCCGTCCCCGCTTGAATTGGCGGGGCGCTCTCCCCATGTAGGTACGTTGCAAGACATTAAGGTGAATCTCGATGTCCCTTCCTGAAGAAACCGGTACCAACCCGTCGCAGCTTCCGCTGCTCCCGCTGCGTGACGTGGTTGTCTTCCCCCATATGGTCATCCCGCTGTTCGTCGGACGCCCGAAGTCGATCAAGGCGCTCGAAGCCGCGATGGAGTCCGGGAAGAGCATCGTGCTGGTCGCGCAGAAGTCTGCCGCCAAGGACGATCCCGCGCCGGAAGACCTGTACGAAATCGGCAGCATCGCCAACATCCTGCAGATGCTGAAGCTCCCCGACGGCACCGTGAAAGTGCTCGTCGAAGGCAGCCAGCGCGCGCGCATCAACGAAGTGATCGACGTCAAAACCCATTTCGCCGTCACGATCGAGCCGCTTCCCGCGGACACCGACACCGACCACGAGACCGAGGCGATGCGGCGTACGATGATCCAGCAGTTCGATCAGTACGTGAAGCTCAACAAGAAGATCCCGCCCGAGATCCTGACGTCGCTCGCGGGTATCGACGAAGCCGGCCGCCTTGCCGACACGATTGCCGCGCACCTGCCGCTCAAGCTCGAGCAGAAGCAGGAAGTGCTCGAGATGTTCGAGGTGAAACAGCGCCTCGAGCACCTGCTGAAGCTCGTCGAAGGCGAGCTCGACATCCTCCAGGTCGAAAAGCGCATCCGTGGCCGGGTCAAGCGTCAGATGGAGAAAAGCCAGCGCGAGTACTACCTGAACGAGCAGGTCAAGGCGATCCAGAAGGAGCTCGGCGAGCTCGAAGAAGGCGCCGACCTCGACGAGATCGAGAAGAAGATCAAGCAGGCGCGCATGCCCAAGGACGCGCGCAAAAAAGCTGAAGCCGAGTTGAAGAAGCTGCGCCTGATGTCTCCGATGTCAGCCGAGGCGACGGTCGTTCGCAATTACATCGATTCGATCGTCTCGCTGCCGTGGCGCAAGAAGAGCAAGATCAGCACCGATCTCTCGCTCGCCGAGAAAGTGCTCGACGAGGACCACTACGGCCTCGAGAAGGTGAAAGAGCGCATCGTCGAGTATCTCGCCGTGCAGCAGCGCGTCGACAAGCTCAAGGCCCCGATCCTGTGCCTCGTCGGCGCCCCCGGCGTCGGCAAGACTTCGCTCGGCCAGTCGATCGCGCGATCGACCAACCGCAAGTTCGTGCGGATGTCGCTCGGCGGCGTGCGTGACGAGGCCGAGATCCGCGGCCATCGCAGGACTTATATCGGCTCGATGCCCGGCAAGATCCTGCAGAACATGACCAAGGTCGGCGTGAGGAACCCGCTCTTCCTGCTCGATGAAGTCGACAAGATGGGCATGGACTTCCGCGGCGACCCGTCCTCGGCGCTGCTGGAGGTGCTCGATCCCGAGCAGAACGGGACGTTCCAGGATCACTACCTCGATCTCCCGTTCGACCTCTCGCAGGTGCTCTTCCTGGCGACGGCGAACACCCGCGACGGCATCCCCGGCCCGC
>JAQGMV010000015.1 GCA_028292225.1 Betaproteobacteria bacterium | reverse complement strand
GTGCCGACGGCGGCCCAGCCGGTCGAGATCTTCGCGACGCTCGAGCCCGCGCGCGAAATCGGCGGCGACCTCTACGACTTTTTCTGGGGCGAGGACGCACGCCTGTACTTCGTCGTTGCGGACGTGTCCGGTAAAGGCGCTCCGGCTGCGCTCTTCATGGCGCGGATCAAGACCATGATGAGGCTCGTGGCGACCCTTTTTCGCGCACCTGCGGGAACCCCGGTCGAGCCCGGGCAGATCCTCGAGCGCATCAACGAAGACGTGTGCGCCGACAACCGGCAGGACATGTTCGTGACGGTGTTCTTCGGAATCCTCGACCCGATCACCCGCCAGCTCTCGTTCTGCAGCGCGGGCCACAACAGCCCTTACGTGCTCAGCGCTAAAAGCGGCGCGACGCGCCTGGGCGGCCCCAACGGCATCCCGCTCGGTATCGACGGCGAGTATCCGTACGAGACCGGCACGCGCCAGTTGAGCCAGGGCGACTGCCTCTTCGTCTATACCGACGGCGTCACCGAAGCGATGGACGCCGAACAATCGTTCTTCACCGACGCGCGTCTCGCCGACGTACTGACGCCGCTCGTCGGCGCACCTGCCCGCGCGGTCGTGTCGGAAGTGATCGCAAGCGTTCGCGATTTCGCGGGAGGAGAGCCGCAGGCGGACGATATCGCTGCGATGGCGATCAGGCTGACTGACGGGGGCCCGCACTCGTAGGCGGTCAACGGTAAACGGTGAACCGTGAGCCGTTAACCGTCAGGGCAGCATCGTTCGATCGAGTTGGTGTACACGGTGTCGCCGTCAGCCGCCACCGCTTACCGTTCACGGGATAGAAGGAGGAGCTTCACATGCACGCAGATTCCCCAGTCACCATAGAGCTCGACAACGCTGCACCCGACGCCGGGCGCATCCTCGGCAGCGCTTTCGAAGTGGACGTCATCGCGCCGAACATCATCTTCGGCGAAGGACCGATCTGGGACCGGCAGGAGAAGCGGCTTTCATTCGTCGACATCGTCGGCGACGCGATCTGGCGCGTGAAGCCGGGACGACCCGCCGAGTGCGTCATGAAGCCTTCCGCGAAAGCGAACGGCATGGTGCTCGACAGCGAAGGGCGGCTCGTCGTCTGCGGCTGGAGCGGACGCACGGTCTTCCGCATCGAGAAAGACGGGTCCGTCACAACGCTCGCGAAACAGTGGGAAGGCAAGAAGCTCAACAGCCCGAACGACATCGTCGTGCATTCGAAGAGCGGCTGGATATATTTCACCGATCCGCCCGGCGGCCTGCTCAACGTCGCGATGGTCGGCGCCGATCTTCAGAAGTATCTCGACGTGCAGCCGGTGTTCCGCGTGTCGCCCGACGGCAGGGAGCTGAAAATCGTCACGACCGATTTCGTCTACCCGAACGGGCTGTGCTTCTCTCCCGACGAGAAGATCCTGTATGTGAACTGCAGCCGCGAGAAGCTCATCCGCGCATATGACATGAAGCCCGACGGCAGCGTCGGTCCCGGGCGCCTCTTCCATCAATACACGAACCCGGACCGCGGCAACCCGGACGGGCTGAAATGCGACGTGGAAGGCAACGTCTATTGCACCGGTCCCGGCGGCGTGTGGGCGCATCGCCCGGACGGCAGCGTGATCGGACGGCTGAAGACGCCGGGTCACCACTCGACCAACATCTGCTTCGGCGACGACGACTGGAAGTCGCTGTACCTCACGATGATCGGATCGGTGGTGCGCACGCGCGTGAATACGCCGGGCGTCCCCAGCCTCCATTGAGATCCACGACGCGGAAAGATCTACGATGCTTCGTCGCTACGCTCCGGGCGTAACAACCCGCTTAGGCGGCTATGGCCGCCAGTGATGAATAAGGGAAAGATCATGGGTGAGATCAGCTTGAAGTTCGAATGCGTCGCGGGGCCTTACGAAGGCGGCACCGGCGGTCTCGCGTGGGACGGCAGCCACATGCTGTTCAGCGCGGTGAAGCAAGAGCGCATCTACAGGTTCGATCCGAAAACATCGAGTGTGTCCGAGTTCCGGCGCTACACCGGCCGCACGAACGGCATCGCCATCGGGCCGAACGGCTCGGTCTACGGCGCACAGGAAGGCGGCCGCCGCGTGATCGAGTTCAAGGCCGACGGGACGACTGTGCAGACTTGCGACCAGCTCGACGGGCAGTATCACAACCAGCCCACCGATCTCGCGACAGACGCACAAGGACGCGTGTGGATCGCCGATGCGTTCAACACCGCGCCGCCGTACGGGCCTCCCATCTATCCTTTCCTCGATCACGCTTCGGTGCTGAGGCTCACGCGCGGGCCGACAGACGCGTGGACCATGAAGCGCGTGACGACCGACACCAGAGCGGTGCGCGCGATCGCACTGTCCGCTGACGGGGAGACGCTCTACGTTGCCGAAGGCGACGCCGAGCGTGGGCCAGGCCCGCGCGAGCTGCGGGCGTATCCGGTGCAGGCGAACGGCAGCGTCGGCAAGCCCCGCGTGCTGCTCGAGCTCGGCGCGTCGGAGCGCGGCATCGAAGGCATCTGCGCCGACAGCGCAGGCGGCGTGATCGCGGTGGGCGGCTCTCTGATGAGCGGCCCCGGTCCGGCAATCTATGTGTTCTCGCCTTCGGGCGAGCTCGAGTCCAAGCACGCCGCGCCTGCGGACATGCCGATGCGGGTGGCGTTCGGCGATGCGGATATGGGGAGCCTGTATCTCACCACCGGCGGCGG
>JAQGMV010000515.1 GCA_028292225.1 Betaproteobacteria bacterium | reverse complement strand
GCCGGGCAGTAGACGTGGATCTGGCCTCCGATGAGATCGGTCAGCGCGGTCGTGGTGCTCTTGTAAGGCACGTGCACGAGCTTCAGGCCCGTCGTCGCATTGAAGGATTCCATGCACAGGTGCGACGAGCCCCACTGGCCTCCGGAGCCGTAGAGGAGCTGCCCCTGTTTCCCTTTTGCATACGCGATCCACTCCGCCACGGTCTTCACCGGCAGCGACGCACTGACGACGATCACGAAAGGCGTCGTCGCGACCACAGCGACCGGCGCAAAGCCGGTGGCCAGCGGGTAACGCTGATACATGAGCGAGCTGATCAACTGGGTCATCGTGCTCAGCCACAGCGTATGGCCGTCCGGGGCGGACTTGGCCAGCGTCTCGGCAGCGATGAGGCCGGTCGCTCCGGGGCGGTTGTCGACGACGACCGGCTGGCTCCACGATTCCGACAGCTTCACTGCGAGCAGCCGCGCCACGACGTCCGGCGCCGAACCGGGCCCGTTGGAGACGATCATCCGGACCGGCCGTGAAGGAAACGTCTGGCGGTGAGCCGTAGGCGCCGATTGCGCCGCGGCGCACAAACCGAGCAGCACGCTCGCGAACAGAACGATACGCATCGCACTCCTCCTTACAGCGTCTATCCTTTCGGGATCGCCGTACCTTCGCGCAGCACTTTGTCCCAGCGCTGCGTTTACTCCTCCCCTTTCCTGTCGATGATCGTCATTCCGGACCGTACGACGCGCGTAGTGATTCGGATTTCTCCGTTCATCCTTCCGTTCGTCCTGAGCGTAGCGGTAGCGAAGGCTAAGGATGAACGGCGCCCTTCGACTTCGGCGCTACCGGCCTGCGCTCCGGGCGAACCGACGCCGCGCGAGCCTCAACCCGCGACCGCAATCTTCGCCTTCGCAGGCGCGCCGATCGCGGCATTCACCCGCGGCATCACCTCGTTCGCCATCAGCTCCATGGAGCGCTTCGCGAGCTTCGCATCGACGAAGTCCATTCCGGCGTAGACGAGCTCACCGAATTCTCCCGACACCTCGCGCAGCGCGAGAATCTCGTCGACCACCTTGTCCACGCTGCCGTGGATCACGAGGTTGTCGAGCACGTAATCTTCGGTGATTTCCGAATCCGGCTGTTCCCTGCTCGTCTTGAAAACGCCCTGGCGCCCGCCGAGCGTCATCTTCGCGTGCATCTGCTGCCAGTAGTAGCGATACGGGCTCGCCGAGTCGTCGCGCGCATAACGCTTTGCCGTTTTGTCGTCGTCGGCGACGAAGATCGTGCGGGCGATGCGCCAGTCCTTCGGATCCGCGGTCTGGCCGGCCTTGAGCTTGCCTGCGGAGTAGTTCGTCCAGTGGCTCGGCAGCCACTTCGCCAGCAGGAAGTTCGCCGACAGCGGATGGAAGTCTTTCTCGCCCATCGCGATGACGCCCTTGGAGAAAGGCGCGACCACGGTGCCGACGATCTCCGGACGCGGCTTCTGGTAAGGCTTGTAGAGGTGGCCACGGCCGATGTCGAGATTGCGCTGGGTGCGGGTCGTCACCTTGTAGCGGTTGCCGGGAATATCGATGTCGTACGGGGAATCGGTCTCCCAGATCTTCAGGATGACTTCGATGCAGTCCTCGAACATCTTCTGGCGATTCTCTTCGAGCGTGCCGAGCGCTTCGGCGTCGCATTTGAGCGCGCCCGCGCTGATGCCGAAGATGAATCGGCCTTTCGCGAGATGGTCGAACATCGCCGCGTGCGACGCGATCATCACCGGATGCCATTGCGACAGGTTGCTCGTGCCGGTGGCGAGCTTGATCGTCCTGGTGTCCGAGATCAGCGTTGCCAGGAACAGCATGCTGTTCGTGATGTTCTCCGTCAGCTCGGTCAGGTGCTCGCCGACGAACGCGTCGTGGAAGCCGAGCTGGTCGGCGAGGATGATCGCCTCCCGGTCTTCCTGCAGCGTGTCGGTGGGACTCCGATGCTGCGGGTGCATGGGCATGGTGAAATAACCGAGTCGCATTGGACCTTTCCTCCTCATTCGTCTAGCAACCGATTATGCTGCTTCCCACCGACAGGCGAAACGCGACTCCGGGTAAAACTCTTTTGACCGTTTGAGTGGTAATGGCAGGCGCTCCACAGCATCAGCTGACGACAAACAGGCCGCAAAAGGCCGCACAGGGAGAGCAGAACCATGGGTATCGCCAGACGTGAATTCCTCGGCGCGTGCGCAGCCGCAGGCGCGACGATGGTCGCCGGTTGCGCCGCACCTCAGCAAGGGCCCGGAAACAGCCGCCGCAGCGACGGGGGTCCGGTCATCGACGTGCACGCGCACTGGCATGCACCCGGGTTCGTCAACCTGCTGGAGAAGGAAGGCCCGGCGAACGGCGCGAAAGTCATGCGCAATGCGCAGGGCCTCGTCGCTTTCAGCGCGCCGGGGCTGGGCACCGTGTTCCAGCCGACCTACATCGACCTGCCGACTCGGCTGAAATACATGGACGAGCAGGGTGTCGACGTACACGCGCTGTCGCTCACCAGCCCGATGGTTCACTGGGCGCCCACGCCGTTCGGCGTGAAGCTCGCGCAGGCCTACAACGACGAGCTCATCCGCGCGCACCAGGAGTACCCCCGCCGCTTCGTGGGCCTGGCGACCCTGCCGATGCAGACCCCGACCGCCGCGGTGCGGGAGCTGGAGCGCATCGGCCGCGCCCCCGGCATCCGCGGCGTCTATCTCTCGACGCACATCAACGGCAAGAATCTCGACGAGAAAGAGTTTTTCGAGGTCTACGCGAAATGCGAAGAGCTCGGGCTGCACGTCTACCTGCACCCGGTCGACCCGGTCGGCGCCGAGCGCATGCGCCGCTACTACCTGCGCAATTTCCTCGGCAATCCGTACGACACCGGCATCGCCGCAGCATCGCTGATGTTCGGAGGCGTGATGGACGCCTTTCCCAGGCTCGAAGTGATCCTGCCTCACGCGGGCGGCACCTATCCGGCGCTCATCGGCCGCATGGATCACGGCGTGACGGTGCGCCCCGAGACCAGACACATGACGCGCCCGCCGTCGGCATACCTCAGACGCTTTCACTACGATACGATCAGCCACCACGTGCCGCTGATGACTTACCTCGTCGGGCTCGTCGGCGCTGACCGCGTGGTGCTCGGAACCGATCACCCGGCGGACATGAGCCTCGTCGCGCCGGTGCCTTTCGTCCGGACGCTGCCTCAGCTCGCGCCGGGCGAGCGCAACCTGATCATGGGCGGGAACGCGCAGCGGCTGCTCAAGCTTTGAGACGGCGCGCTCACGGCGCCCGGGGCGTGGGCGCCGGGCGCGCCTTGCCGAAATCTCGACCGGGACACAACGCGTCTCACGGTTAGCAGGGAGGAGCCGCGGGTGCGCGCGCCCTACTCCACCGAGATCCCCGCGTCCTTGACGACTTTCGCGTAGCGATTGATCTCGGCCTTGATGAAGCTCGTGAACTCCGCGGGTGTGCTGCCGACCGGGGTGCCGCCCTGGATCGCGAGGTTTTCCTTCAGCGCCGGCGCACGCAGCGCGCGCACCGTCTCTTCATTGAGCTTCTTCAACACGTCCGCGGGGAGATTCTTCGGCGCGACCAGCCCGTACCACGCTTCCGACTGGTAGCCCGGCAGCCCGGCCTCGGACACGGTCGGAAGGTCGGGCCAGTACGGGCTGCGCTTCGGTGAGCTGATCGCGAGCGCGCGAAGCTTGCCGGCCTTGATGTGCTCCGTGGACGTGGGCTGCGTGATCATCATCTCGACATTCCCGCCCATCACGTCGATCAGCCCGGGTGCACCGCCCTTGTACGGGACGTGACTCATCTCGATCTTCGCCATGTGCGAGAAGAGCGCGCCTGCGAGATGTTGCGACGAGCCGATGCCGCCCGAGGCATAGGTCATGCGCTTTGCTTTCGCGAGCGCGATCAGCTCCCTGACGTTGCGCGCCGGAACCGAAGGATGAACCAGCACCAGTTGTGAGTAGAGCGCCGCGAGGCTGACCGGAGTGAAGTCGCGCTCGGTGTCGTAAGGCAGCTTCCTGTAGATCAGCGAATTGATCGCGTGGCCCATCGCGACGAAGAGCAGCGTGTGGCCGTCCGCCGGCGACTTGGTCAGGATCTCGCCCGCGATGATGCCGTTCGCGCCGGGACGGTTGTCTGCAACGACCTGCTGTCCCCACGCCTGCCCGAGGTGCGTGGCGACGACTCGCGCGAGGATGTCGGTGGAGCCGCCGGGCTGGAACGGAATGAGCATACGGATCTGCTTCGACGGGTATTCGGCGGCGTTCGCGGAAAGCGGTAAGGCACACGCGAGCGCGAGAGTCGCGCATGCGGTGCGCAGAGATGGTTTTTGCACGGGTCCTCCTCGATACGAATTATTAACCCTTCATCCTCGACTTCGCTACCGCGCAGCCTGTCCTGAGCCCGTCGAAGGGGGCTCAGCACGAACGGAAGACGACAGGCAGCAGTTGAAGGAATAGCGGAAAAACTGTGATGCCCCTCCGCCGTTCGTCCTGAGCGCAGGCAGCAAGGCCGCAGTCGAAGGATGAACGGGGTCTGTTGTTCAGTGCAGCGGCGGCTCTTCGACGATATACCCCGACGGCGTGCCGAGCACGGTCGTGCGCTCGAGGTGCCGCGGCTGATCGTCATCGTAGTCGCCGAGCGCTGCGTGCATGGTGCAGCGGTTATCCCAGATGATGATGTCGTTATCACGCCACTGGTGACGGTAGGTGTACTTCGGCTTGGTCGCGTGCCGGCAGAGATACTCGATGAGAGGCCTGCTTTCCTCGCGGGTCAGGCCGGCGAAGCATTCGACTTTCTCGCCGATGTAGAGCGCCTTCTTCCCCGTTTCAGGATGGACGCGAACGGCAGGCTGCGCGATGGGCGGGTTGATGCGCGCCTGCTCGGCGGCGCGCTCGGGCGAAAGGTCGACGATCTTACGCTTGCCGAGATGGATGCCGTGCAGGTCCGCGATCAGCTTCTTCATGCCGTCGGAGAGGTCGTCGTAGGCCTTGGTCATGTTGGCGAACATCGTGTCGCCGCCGACCGGCGGCACGTGGATGCTCCTCAGCAGCGACCCGAGCGAAGGCTGCAGCGTGAACGACATGTCCGAATGCCACAGGTGACCGGTGTATTTGCCGTCGCCGGGCTTGCCGTTCGCCTTGGGCTCGTTGGTCACCATCAGGAGCTCCGGATATTCCGGATGACGGTCGCGCGGCAGTGCGTCGTGGCGATCGAGCTCACCGAAGCGGCGGCTGAACTCGATGTGCTGCTCGCGAGTGACGTGCTGGTCACGCAGCAGCAGGATGCCGTTGTCGAGGAACGCGTTATGAATCTCGCCGAAGAGACTTTCGCTCAACGGCTTCGCGATATCGATGTCGCACACCTCGGCGCCGAGAGCGTATGAAAGGGGGCGCAGCTTGAGTGCCATGTTTACCTCCGCAGTCCTGGTCGACGATGGACGTCGGGGCAAACAGTATAGCCACGGGATGTACCGCTGAGGTGCGACGGTCCACGTTGTGAGCCGACGTACCCGCGCTCGCGAGCGAGCTCCGAGAACTGTCATCGCCTCGTGGCGCACGCAAAAGCGCGCCCGTTCGCAACGAGGTTGCTTCGTCGCGACTGCTTCTCAATGACCGGGATTGAGCTTCTCGAGCTCTAGCGTCGGGATGAGCGCTCGTGCCAAACGATCGGTACCGGTGTCGCGCGCTCGGTGAGGCAATCGTAGCCCCCCATCTCGAAGTCCCGGCAGATCGTCGGCCTGCGCTCGTAGATCGTGCAGAGCATCGTCTGCCGATCGAGCGCCGCACACCGGCCGTCGTCGAGCCGCGCCATCACCGTCCCGCCCCACGCGTCGACCTCGGTGAGCTCGACCGGGACGTCATCCTCGCCCATCAGCATGACTTCGAGTCTGCAACAGCGCGCCGCGCATGTGGCGCAGGTGACGGGAGAGGCGGCGGGTTCGGCGGAGGGTGTTTTCATGAAAGCGTTGCAAAAGCAGCGGGCAAGGCGAGCTTATCACCCCCGTCCGCACGGATTGCAACGCAGCTGAAACAATCTGTTTCGCCGCGGACATCAGGCGCCGACCCCCGCTCGGTAGACTGCGCGCTCACGATGACGGAGCGTCCCATGCACACGCACAAAACCCTGCTCCTCGCGCTCGCTGCGGCAGGTCTGGCCAGCAGCGCTTCGGCCCCGCACGCGCAGTTCGCGAACGTCTTCGTTCCCGAGCTTGCGATGATCGACGGCACGATCTGCAGCGCACCGGGAGTGACGGACGGGTTCCCTCTGGTGCGTCTGGCGCAAGCGCAGGACATACCCCGGAAGAAGACCGAGATCGGCCCCGCCGCGCCCGCAGCAGCCAAGGCGGCGTCGGGCACAGCGTCGAATGACGATCCTCCGCTGATACAGGGCCTCGGGACGCGCACCATGAAGATCACGACGACCTCACCGCTCGCGCAGCAGTACTTCGACCAGGGCTACCGGCTCGCGTGGGGTTTCAATCACGACGAAGCGTTGCGCGCGTTTCGCAAGGCGCAGCAGCTCGATCCGCAGTGTGCGATGTGCTTCTGGGCCGAAGCGTGGGCGCTCGGGCCCAACATCAACGTGGCGATGGATACGAAAGCGAAGGCGCCCGCGCTCGCCGCACTCGAAAAAGCGCGCAGCCTCACCCTGCGCGCGTCGGCGCGGGAACGGACGCTCATCGGCGCGCTCGCAGAGCGCTACTCGGCCTATCCCACGGTCGATCGGGCGGCGCTCGACTCCGCCTACGCGATCGCGATGGGTCGCGCGTCCGAGGAATTCCGGGGCGACGTCGAAGTGGCGACGCTGTATGCCGACGCGCTCATGAATGTCTCGCCGTGGGATTACTGGAAGGCGGACGGAAAGACGCCGCGTGCGGCCGTAGCCGATCTCGTCCCGACGCTCGAGCGCGTGCTCAGGAAGGATCCCGATCACGCAGGCGCGATCCACCTCTACATTCACGCCGTCGAAGCTTCGAACAACCCTAAGCGCGCGGAGCGCTACGCCGACAAGCTCGGGCAGCTCGTTCCGCAGGCCGGGCACCTCGTGCACATGCCGAGCCACATCTATTTCGTGACGGGTCGCTACAAGGATTCGCTCGCAGCGAACCTGAAGGCGGTCAAGGTGGACGAGGCCTACCTCGCGGCACAGAAGCCCTCGGGCGTGTATCCGCTGGGTTACTACCCGCACAACGTACATTTCGTGATGGTCTCCGCTCAGATGGGCGGCGACGGAAAGACCGTGATCGATTCTGCGCAAAAACTCGGCAGTCTCATTCCCGCCGAGGCCGCACGCGAAGTCCTGATGCTCCAGCCCGTGAAGGCCGCGCCTTACTTCGCGCACGCGCAGTTCGGCGATGCTGCCGCGGTCATGGCGCTTCCTGATCCCGGCAAGGATCTTCCTTACATACAAGCGGCGTGGCGCTATGCACGCGGGATCGTGCTCGCGCGCAAAGGCGACGCGAGGGCTGCCGAGCGCGAGCTCGCGGAGATCGACCGCATCGTCTCGACGACCGATTACAAAGCCTTCGATGCGTGGAAAATTCCCGCGAGAGACGTGGGCCGGATCGCCTCACACGTGCTGCGCGCGCGCATCGCGCAATCCGGCGGCGACCTCGACCGCGCCGCACGCGAGCTCCAGTCCGCGGTCGCGATCCAGGACACGCTGCCGTATATGGAACCCGCGTACTGGTACTACCCGGTGCGGCAGAGCCTCGGCGCGATGCTGCTGCAGAAAGGCGACACCAGCGCCGCGCGTGAAGCTTTCGGCGCGAGCCTCGCGCGCACGCCGAATAACGCATGGGCGCTATACGGGCTGCGCGAAGCTTATGCGCGGGAAGGCCGGACGCGCGAGGCGAATGCGGTCGGCGAGCGCTACACGCGTGCCTGGATGGGAGAAAAGAAGAAGATCGACCTGGCTACGCTGTGATCGGTTGATGCGGTAAGACGCGACGCCGGACCGTTCGTCCCACGCGCCCTTCAGGCTCAGGACAGGCTGCACGGTAGCGAAGCCGAAGGATGAACGCCCGAACCACTCAGCCCGCCTGGACCGGAGCCACATTCGCTCCCAGCCACCGCGCGATCGCCGCCACCCGCGCATCGCCGTTCAACTGCCCCATGATCTGCACGCCCACCGGCATTCCCGACACGCCGATCAGCGGCACGGTCACGGCTGGCGCGCCGAGCGTCGACGACGGATAGTTGAAGATGGCGTCGCCCGTGGGCCGCGCGCTGCTGTCGTCATGGATCGGCGCGGGGCCGGGTGACGAAAGGCTGATGAGCCCGTCGCACAGCGGGGCGAGCGCAAGCAGCCGCTGCCGCCCTTCCTCGCGCTCGCGCAGGCGCTGCCGGTAATCTTCGAGGCTCATCGCGCGGCCGCGCTCGAGCACTTTCATCGTGCGTGCGCTCAGCTTGCCGGGATGTTGCTCGACGAGGTTCTCGAATGCCGCGCGGTTCTCGAATGCGCACAGATCGCTGTTGACCGCCCTGATCGTCGCGATGCCGCGCTCGAACGATTCCACCGCGGTCGAACCGCCACGGCGGATGATCGTGACACCCTGCCCGCGTAACGCCTCGAGCACGCGCTCGAATGCTTCGAGCGTCGCGGCGTCGAGCTGCGTCCAGCCGTCGGTTTCCATCACCACGAGCTGCTGCGGCTTGATCGGCTCGGGCGCGTCCATAGGACAGAACACCGCCGGGTGTCCGGGATCACCGCCGGCGCGCTGCGCGATGGCCATCGTGACGTGCCACATGTCGATCGGTGAGCCCGCGTGCACGCCGACCGTGCTCTAGCTGTAGCCCTGCCGCTCGCCGCGGTTGAGCGCGCCCTGCGTGGGCTTCAGC
>JAQGMV010000482.1 GCA_028292225.1 Betaproteobacteria bacterium | reverse complement strand
TAGTCTCTAATCGTCATCAAGCAGGAGTTCAGAACATGTCCACCGTGATCGCCGTCGCCACCCGTGCCTGGGTCCGTATGTTTGAATACATCACTGCACGTAACGACCGCGCCGTCGCCGCATGGGGTTCCTCCCTGCAGTACAAGCGCAAGTACACCAACCCCGACGACGCCATCGCCGCGCGCAAATTCCGCGGCTAAGCTCCACCAGCCGGCACCCGCCGGCTCATCAAAAGGGAAACCGCACTCGGTTTCCCTTTTTTGTTTTGGCCCCGCCTCTGATGAGGCGCAGCGAGCAGGAGCGAGCCGAAGGAAAGGAGGTTCAAGGAGGGAAACCTTGGTTTCCCTCTTTGGAGTACAGAACGGTTTTTTGAAGTGTGCCGCCGCAGGCGGCAACAGTTCAAAAAAAGACCCGGCCTGTGAGGGCCGGGTCAAGATTCGAGGCCTTACAAGGAGGAGGAAGCAAGGCCCCTGTCCGCCACGTGGAGTGGCCCGCGAACGAATGCAAACGCAGTACCTGGCAGGTCTCAAGTCGCGGCGGCGCGCGGATTCTGCTACCTTAGCGGCGCCCGCTCCGACGGCGCCTCCCGGCGCCACGCCTGCCGGAGCGGCACAACCATCCCGCATTCTTCCGGAGCTCATCATGGATCGCAGATCTTTCATCAAGGCCGGTTCGGCGTTGCCCGCCGCAGCCGCCTTCGCGGGCGTGTCCCGCCTCAGTGCCGCGCAAAGCGCGGAAAGCACGAGTTCCTGGCGCGCGTTCGAAGTGGTCACGCGCGTGCAGGTGCTGGACGCCGAAGGCGCGACCCGCGTCTGGCTGCCCACGCCGCTCACCCGCGACACCGATTACTTCAAGAACCTCGGCAACGAATGGAGCGCCGAAGGCGGCTCGGTCAACTATGTCGAAGATCCGAAGTACGCGGCGGGCATCGTGTCGGCGGGTTTTCCCGCGTCGGCGCAGAATCCGGTCGTTCGCCTGACGAGCCGGTTCGCCACGCGTGACCGCTACGTCGATCTGTCGAAGCTTCCGCGCACCCCGCCGCGCGAAGACGCAGCCGTGCTCAAAGCGGCGCTGCAGCCCACCGAAATGATCCCGATCGACGGCATCGTTCGCGACAAGGCGATGGAGATCACGAAAGGGCAGCGCACCGACGTCGACAAGTCGCGAGCCATTTACGAGTGGATCGTGGAGAACACCTTCCGCGATCCGAAAGTACGTGGCTGCGGCTGGGGCGACATCAAGGCGATGCTCGAAACCGGCAACCTCGGCGGCAAGTGCGGCGACCTGAACGCGCTCTACGTCGGGCTTGCGCGCGCGTCGGGGATCCCGGCTCGCGACGTCTACGGCATCCGAGTGGCGAAGTCGAACCACGGCTTCCTCAGCATGGGCGCCAACACCGAATCGATCAGCAAGGCGCAACATTGCCGCGCCGAGTTCTGGTCCCAGGCTTTCGGATGGGTCCCGGTCGATCCGGCCGACGTGCGCAAGGTCGCCCTGGAAGAGCCGCCGGGCAACCGTCCGCTCAGCGACCCGAAAGTGCAGGAAGCGCGCCAAAGACTTTTCGGATACTGGGAGATGAACTGGCTCGCGTACAACCGCGCGCACGATCTGCAACTCCCCGGCGCGTCGGGCTGGAAAGTGCCTTACTTCATGTATCCGGACGGCCAGACTTCTCGCGGCCGTCTCGATCCGCTCGAGCCCGAATTGTTCCAGTACACGATTACCGCGAAAGAGCTGAAAGCCGTGTAAGGGTCGCTTCACGGCATCAGAAAGCAGAAACGGCGGCAGCGATGCCGCCGTTTTTCATGAGAAATCGGGGACAGACCCCGATTTAAATCGGGGTCTGTCCCCGATTACCGTTAGGTTCGCACCGCGCGGTGAGGGTCAGCTCATCTGCGACTGCAGATAGTTCTCGAGCCCGACCTTGCCGAGCAGGTCGAGCTGAGTCTCGAGCCAGTCGATGTGCTCTTCCTCATTGCCGAGTATGTCTTCGAGGAGCTCGCGGCTGATGTAGTCCCTGCACGACTCGCACCACGCGATCGCTTCCTGGTATAGCGGTCTGGCGGCCTGCTCGGCCTTGAGGTCGCACTCGAGCATCTCCGGCACGGTCTCGCCGATCATCAGCTTGCCGAGGTCCTGCAGGTTGGGCAGCCCTTCGAGAAACAGGATGCGCTCGATGAGCTTGTCCGCATGCTTCATCTCCTCGATCGATTCCTTGTATTCGTGCTCCTGAAGCCGCTTGTATCCCATGTGGCCGAACATCTTCGCGTGCAGGAAATACTGATTGACCGTCGTCAGTTCCTGTTTCAGAGCCTGATTGAGATACGAAACGACTTTGGGATCGCCTTGCATTGCAGACTCCGTGGGGGGAAGGGGAATGAGCAGCCGCTAGGGTAGCGCTTGCCGTGCCCGCGGGCGCGGGCGCCGGCGCGACGCATGAAATGACTACGCGGCCGGAGCGTCAGCGGGCGTTGCGGAACCGAGGGTCTGGTCCAGCACTTCGCACGCGGAGGTGGCGCAGCTTCCGCACTGCGTCGCGACTCCGAGCGTCCCGCTCAGGTCGCCGAGCGTGCGTGCGCCGGCCCGCACGCAGTTGCGGATCTGGCTGTCGGTAATCCCATGGCAGAGACAGATATACACGTCATGTCCTCGTTGAGAATGAATCCTATTTACTTCGCCGAATCTTGTCAATAGAATGCGAATCATTCCTATTCATTAACGACAGTTCGACGCAAGACCTGGAGCGTGGCGCTTCGGGAAGCGTGTTTCGGAGGATGGAGATGGCCGACCCGGTTAGCGCTCACTTACGACAAACCGAAAGGCGCGAGCCCACCGGGCGCCGCGTCACGAGCGGGGAACTGCTCGGGGGACGTCCGGAGCTGATCATCGTCCACGACGGCCGCGAGTACCGGCTGCGGGTCACCCAGAACGGGAAGCTGATATTGACGGCGTAATTCGCCGTTACGAAGCACCGGAGCCCGGTCCGCGAGGCCGGGCCGGTGCAGGCACAGATCGAGCGCAAGCGCACGGAAAGCGGATGGCACACAGCATGTCGACGTATGCGGAAGGTTCACGCTCCGGAAAGCTCGCGAGCGCCGGGGTCGTCATCGCATTGCACCTCGCTGCGCTCGCAGCGCTGTGGCACCTCGAGCCGGTGCGTTCGGCGCTCACGTCGGCCGCGCCCGTCATCGTGAGTCTCGTCCAACCGCCGCGCGCGCGACCCGAAGCACCGCCCAAACCGCTTCCCGCCAAGCCTCGCATGCAGCCGCAGCCGGCGCCTCGCGTTGCACCGGCTCCGGTGATCGCCACTGCGCCCGAAGCGCCGGCGCTGCAGGTCAGCGCACCGCCCGTGCCGGTGCCCGTGTCGTCGCCGGTGCCGCCGCCTGTCGATGTCGGTCCAGCGCCGGCGCCCGCGCCGCTCGCCCTGGCTGCGCCGCCCGCGCTCGTCATCCCGCCGCGCTTCAACGCCGATTATCTGAACAACCCCGCGCCCGCTTACCCGCCGATCTCGCGCCGCATGGGCGAGGAAGGCAAGGTGGTGCTGCGCGTGCACGTCGACGAGCGCGGCCTTCCCGGGGAGGTGCAGCTCAAAGCCTCGAGCGGCTCGCAGCGCCTCGATGCGACTGCGCTCGAAACCGTGCGGCAATGGAAATTCGTCCCTGCGCGCCACGGCGAAAAGCCGGTCGACGCATGGGTGCTCGTCCCTATCGCTTTCAGCCTGAGGAGTTGATCTTGAGCGCACCATCCGCCGTGGGTTTCACCCACTTCCTGTCGCAGACCGATGCCGTCGGCTCGGTGATTCTCTTTCTGCTGCTCGTGATGTCGGTCGCGACCTGGTATCTCATCGCCACCAGGGCGATTGCCGCAGCGCTCATGCGCCGGCGCACCCGGCGCTTCCTGAACGTGTTCTGGAATTCGCCGTCGCTGCAAAGCGTTGCGGCGCAACTCGACGAGTCACCCGCTGACGAGCCGTTCTCCAACCTCGCGCAGCAGGCGATACTCGCCGCGCGCCATCACCAGCGCCACGGCGCGAACAAGCTGAACGAATCGGGCAGCGCCGCGGAGTTCCTCACGCGCGCCATCCGCCGCGTGATCGACGAGGAGACTGCGCGCTTCGAGTCGGGTCTGACCGTGCTCGCGTCGATCGGCAGCACCGCGCCTTTTCTCGGCCTCTTCGGCACGGTGTGGGGTGTGTATCACGCGCTCGTGGCGATCGGCATGAGCGGGCAGGGCACGCTCGACAAGGTCGCAGGACCCGTGGGCGAGGCGCTCATCATGACGGCGCTCGGTCTCGCCGTCGCAATTCCGGCGGTGCTCGCCTACAACTTTGCGGTACGCCGCAATCGCCTGGTGCTCGCACAACTCGATTCCTTTGCGCACGACCTCTACGCCTTCCTCACCACGGGATCGCACATGTCGGATGCGGGTGCGAATGTCGCGACGATGTCCGCGCAGGCAGCTCATGGAGCTGCGTGATGGCTTTCGGCGGATTCAGCAAGGGCGGCGACAGCGCGCCGATGGCGGAGATCAACATGGTTCCGCTGATCGACGTGATGCTGGTGCTGCTTGTCATCTTCATCATCACGGCGCCGCTGCTCACTCACGCGGTGAAAGTCGAGCTGCCGAAGGCGTCCAGCGCGCCGAACGTGACCCGGCCCGAGAACATCCAGCTCGCGATCGACGCCGGCGGGCAGGTCTACTGGAACGGCCAGGCGATCGGCAGGACCGAGATGGCGGCGCGAATGGCAGCGTCTTCGAAACTCGATCCGGCGCCCGAAGTGCATCTGCGCGTCGATCGCAGGACGCCTTACGAAAACGTCGCACACGTCGTGTCGACCGCTGCCGGATCCGGTCTCACGAAGATCGGTTTCGTCACCGACCCCGGGGAAACACGATGATGCTGCTGCGCTGGCTCCTCGCTTTGCTGATCGCGGCGTCGCTTCCGGTTTTCGCCGACGACCACGCGCCGCAGACGGTGGTCCACATCCTCGACTACGTCGGCGGCGATTACGCCGGGGCGGTCGACGCCGGTCGGGTGAAGAGCGCCGACGAGTACAAGGAAATGGTCGAGTTCACCACCCAGGTGGTCGAGCAGATCAAAGCGTTGCCGCACGGCTCGCAGACTTCGGAATTGAATGCGCAGGCGCATGAGCTGCAGCAGCTCGTCGCGAACAAGGCGGACGCAGCCGTGGTTGCGCGCACGGCGGGCAAGCTGCGCTGGGCGATCATCGGCGCGTACAAGCTGGCGGTCACACCCGAGCGCACGCCCGATCTGAAGCGCGCGGCGGTGCTTTATGCGGAGAACTGCGCCGCGTGTCACGGTGCGCAGGGTCGCGGCGACGGGCCGGCCGCACGCGGCATGGAGCCCCGGCCCGCCAACTTCCAGGATGCCGCGCGCATGGGCAAGCGCGACGCGTATTCGCTGTACAACACGATCACCCTCGGGGTCTCCGGCACCGCGATGCAGTCCTACGCGCAGCTTTCGGAAGACGACCGGTGGGGGCTCGCTTTCCACGTCGCGAGTCTCGGCGGTGCGAAGCGCGCGCCGCTGGCGTACGCCAAAGCCACTCTGCGCGAGACGGTCGATGCGTATCGCAAAGGCGACCAGGCGCGGGCACAGCAGCTTGCGGTCGCGGCCTATCTCGAAGGCTTCGAGCTCGTCGAGCCCGCTCTCGATGCGGTCGACCATGATCTGCGCACCGCGATCGAGGTCGACATGCTGCAGGTGCGCACCCTCATGCGCGAGCGCGCCTCGGCAGAGATGCTCGAAGCGCACGTCATCCGCACGAGCGCCGCGCTCGATGCGGCCGAGCAGAAGCTCGGCGGGACATCGTTGTCGCCGACCGCCGCTGCGACGAGCGCTTTCATCATCCTGTTGCGCGAGGGACTCGAGGCGATCCTCCTGCTGGCCGCGATCGTTGCATTCCTCGTGAAGGCGGGCCGCCGCGACGCGCTGCGCTACATCCACGCCGGCTGGATCGCGGCGCTGGCGCTCGGCGTCGTCACGTGGTTCGTCGCGCGCTTCATCGTGTCGGTCAGCGGCGCGAGCCGCGAGATGACCGAAGGGGTCACGGCGCTGGTCTCCGCGGGCATCCTGCTCTATGTCGGCTGGTGGCTGCACGACAAGAGCCACGCGCGGGCGTGGCGCGAGTTCATCGACCAGCGACTCGCGGGTGCGCTCAGTCGCGGCACCGTAGGCGCGCTCGCGAGTCTCTCGTTTCTCGCGGTGTACCGTGAAGTGTTCGAGACCGTGCTGTTCTACGAAGCGCTGTGGGTGCAGGCGGGGGACGCCGCGCACGGTGCGCTCTTCGCCGGGCTGGGGGCGGGCGGCGCGGTGCTCGCGCTTACCGCGTGGCTCATCTTCCGCTACGGCGTGCGGCTACCCATCGGTCTCTTCTTCGGCGTGAGTGCGGCGTTCCTCGCGCTGCTCGCGGTGGTGTTCGCAGGGCAGGGCGTGAAAGCCCTGCAGGAAGCCGGAGCGATCGCAGCGACCGCGATCGACTTTCCCCGCATCACGGTGCTCGGCGTTTTCCCCACGGTGCAGTCGCTCGCCGCCCAGGCGTGCGTGGTGCTGCTGGTCCTCGCCGTATTCGCGCGCCGCAGGCTCTCCTCCGGAGGTGCACAGCCGTAGTGTCCGGGCGTCGGCGAACGATTTACGTCTTTCAGCCAGCCACTCCGGCGCGTCGCCGGGCAGCCAGCCATCAACGATACGATAAGGATGACTGGCATGACTGCACGTGTACGTTTCTATCCCGTCGCGCTGACGCTGGCCGGGCTGCCGCTCGGCGCGCTTGCGGCGCAGCCCGAAACCGAGCAGCAACTGCCGGAGATGCGCGTTCAGAGCGGCCGCGAAGTGTCGGGGTACGGCGCACCGACGGCGACCACCGCGACGAAAGTCGACGCGCCGCTGCGCGACATCCCGCAGACCGTGAACGTGATCCCCGAAGAGCTGCTGCGCGACCAGGCCGCGCGCTCGATGCAGGATGCGCTGCGCAACGTCCCGGGCATCGGCCTTTCGCACGGCGACGGGCAGCGCGACCAAGTGTCGATTCGCGGCTTCTCGGCGATTTCTGACCAGTTCATCGACGGCCTGCGCGACGACGCGCTGTACTTCCGCGATCTGTCCAACATCGAGCGTATCGAGGTCATCAAGGGTCCGGCCGCGGTGCTCTACGGCCGCGGTTCCGCGGGCGGTCTCATCAACCGCATCACGAAGAAACCCGACGGGAACATTTCGGAAGTGAGCGCACAGGCCGGAAGCTGGAACCAGCGCCGCGGGGAGTTCGACGTGGGCCGCGCGTTCGATGGCGGCAGCGTCGCCTTCCGGGTCACCGGTGCGATCGAGCGCGCGGACACCTATCGCGACCAGCAATTCCTCGATCGCGAAGCGGTAGCGCCTTCGATCGTGCTCAAGCCCGGCGCCGGAACGCAGCTTCTGCTCCAGGCCGGATATCTGTCGGACCGCCGCGTGACCGACTTCGGCATACCGGCGTATCGCGGCCGCCCCGTCGCGGTAGCGCCTTCGACCTACTACGGCGCCGCGAACGCGCGTGACGTCGATTACACCCGGGCGAACGTCAGTGCCGGAGGTTTCACGCTGACGCACCGGATCGACGACGACTGGACTTTCCGTAACGCCTTTCGCGGCTACGAGTACAGGCTCGACCGCAACAATACGCTCGTGGGTTCGGTGAACGAAGCGGCGCAGACCGCGAGTCTCAATCGCTCCAACGTGAGAAGGAACGAGACCGGCTGGTTCAACCAGAGCGAGCTCACCCGCAAGCTGCGTCTGGGCGGCATGGACCATCAGATGCTGTACGGCGTCGAATTCGGCCACCAGCGCAAAGACCAGCTCTTCATCACGCAGAACGGCGTCGCGACGGTCTCGCTCTTCAATCCGGTGCTGCCGGTGCTCCCGTTCCTCGCGAACGCCGCACCCTCGACCGATAACGTCGGCCTCATGGATGTGGCGAGCGCGTACGTGCAGGACCTCGTCACGCTCACGCAGCACTGGAAAGCGCTCGCGGGCGTGCGCTACGACCGCTTCGAGCAGGAGACGCGCGAGCGGCGTGCCGGCCAGCCGGACCTCTCGCGCACCGACGGTGCGTGGAGCCCTCGCGTGGGCGTGGTGTATCAGCCTTCGCTCACGCAGTCGTATTACGCATCGTACAGCAAGTCGTTCCAGCCTTCGGCCGAAGCTTTCGCGCTGGCGGCCAATAACGCCCAGCTCGATCCGGAAGAGACGACGAACCGCGAGATCGGCGCAAAGCTCGATTTCTTCGGCGGTCTCGCGAGCGCGACCGCTTCGCTGTTCAGGCTCGTGCGCACCAACGTCAAGGCGGCGAATCCCGCTGCGCCTACGGTGCTCATACCCATAGGGGAGCAGCGCACCGACGGGCTCGAGCTTGCGTTCACCGGGCAGTTGCCGCGCGGGTGGCAGGTATATGCGGGTTATGCCTACCTCGATTCGCGAGTGACCCGCTCGGTCGCCGTCGATGCCGGACAGCCGGTCGAAGGCAAGCGCGCCACGCTGACGCCTGAGCACAGCGCGAACCTGTGGCTCGCCAAAGCGCTCGGCGGCGGCTTCGGCGCCGGCGGCGGGTTCAACTATGTCGACGATCGTGCCGCCAATCCCGGAAACACCGTGGAGCTGCCCGCGTATGTCACGTTCGATGCCGCGGCGTGGTATCGCACGCGCAGCTACGATCTGCAGTTGAACCTCTACAACCTGTTCGACCGCGAGTACATCGTGTCGGGACACGGCTCATCGGCCAACCTGAACCTGCCGGGCGCGCCGCGCAACGCGGTGCTGACCGCGCGCGTTCG
>JAQGMV010000452.1 GCA_028292225.1 Betaproteobacteria bacterium | reverse complement strand
GGGTGCAGCCCTCCCGTCTATCAGGCATTACCCTACACCGCGGCGCTAATAGCCCTATATCGGGTGTGATATCCCCATGGTCAGCACCGCGCGGCCTCTTTTCGGCCTCCGGGGAGGGCGTCCCGGGACGCAGGCGGCGCTTCTGCCATGCGGCCGGGTGCATCTGGTGCAGCACCTGAGCTGTATACGGGGTGTGTCGCTGGCGGCGCAGCAGGTGAACGCGCCGTGCTGTCGCCGGTCCCGGGAATTTCGCCGATCGTTCCGGCTTCCATCGTCCGATGAGGACGCACGCGGCGAACCGAATTGCACAGGGGAAACACGTGCATCACAAAGCCGCAGCCCCGTTCGCGTCGCCTTCCGATCGTCGTCATCGAGTACGCGCAATGCGTAATGCGAGCAGGCCCGACAGATGTGACCCTATGAACGCGCCAATCAGCAGGATGGAAATACGCTTCGGCGAGAGTAGTGCCTGTTCGGCCTCATTGAATTGTCAATCCGACAGCTTCGCGAAAGCCTGGCGATTTTTCAGTCGCTACAATCGCCGCATATGTCAACCACCCTGGGCTGCTCGATTGAAACCTCGCGTTCACGCGGCACTTTTTTCGTTCGTTGATTTTGCCGCAAGTTGTGCGACTCGCCTGTCCCTCGTCGCAATGGTCTTTGCAGTCTTCGCGCCAGCCGCAACGGCCGCAGTCTCCACAACCTTTGATCTGGAACGGCTGACGCTGCCGAACGCCCGCCAGTTGATGATCGAGCGCAATCGCGAGCTCCAGCTCGCCCGCAATGCAACCGCGGGTGCAGACGCGGACATCACGATCGCGGGTGCGCGCCCCAACCCGTCTCTCGCGGTGGGCGCGGGCCGTATAGGAGGGGCGCGCGATCCCGAGGCCGGCCCTCTGCCCCGGCGCATCGACACTTCTGTCGGCGTGAGCCAGCTTTTCGAGCGTGGCCGAAAACGTGAGATCCGAACCGAAGCCGCGCAGTACAGCGCGAATGCCGCGCGCAGTGAGCAGGTGGACGTCGAGCGACAGCAACGGCTCGCGCTCGACAGCGCCTACTACGACCTGATGCTCGCCCAGGAAAAACAGGTCATAGCGATCGAGACTTCCGGGCTCTTCGACAAGACGATAGAAGCGGCCCAGCGCCGGGTGCAGGCAGGCGACCTTTCACGCGCAGATCTCGCGAGGTTGAACGTCGATGCGCTCCGCGCGAAGAACGATCTGCAGAACGTCAAGCTCGAAGAGGCGAAAGCGCAGGTCGCCCTTGCCTACCTCATGGGCGTCGAGCGCGATGCGGCACGTATCCGCGCGGCGGATACGTGGCCGGTGCTGGGCCCGTTGCCCGGCGCAGCGGATCTCGAACGCGTGATCGATCGCAGGCCGGATGTGCAGGCCGCCCAGGCGCACGTGCACTCCGCCGACAAGAACCGCGAGCTTGCCCAGTCCCTGCGCACGCGTGACATCACCGCCGGGGTCCAATATGACCGCCAGCCCACCGATGTCGTTCGCAACAGCCTGAGCTTCAACGTGAGCGTGCCGCTTTTCACCAACTACTACTTCCAGGGCGAGATCCGCCGCTCAGAAGCCGATTACGATACCGCGCAAACACAGCTGGAGCGCATACGCGCGCTTGCCCAGACCGAGATCAGCGGCGCGCTGGCGGCGCTGAGCTCCGCTGCGGATCGCGTGCGGCGTTTTCGCGAAGCGCTGCTCACCACGGCTGAACAGTCCGCCGACGGAGCCGAATTCGCCTACACACGCGGCGCGATCGGCGTGATGGATCTGCTCGACGCACGCAGACAGCTGCACGCGGTGCGTATCGAGGCCGCGGCAGCTCTCGCGGATTACGCACGGGCTAATAGCGCGTGGAACGCAGCAACCGAACCGGCCCGAACCTTCCCATGAGCATGAACATACACACGGCAGTGATCTGCACGCTACTGGCACTCGGCGGCTGCAGCAAGGAGGCTGCGCAGACCGCTCCCCCCGAACCCAGAACCGAAGGTGATGCGATCATATTTCCCGCACCCGATCAGGCGCCACGTCTCGCGCTGAAAAACGTCCAGTACGAGCCGGCGCCGAATGTGCGGCTGAACGGCCGCCTGGTATGGGACGAGGACCACACGGTGCGCGTCTACTCGCCCTTTGCCGGCCACGTGACGCGTATCCTCGTCGAGCCCGGCGCACGCGTACGTAAGGGGCAGACCCTTGCCGTGCTCGGCTCCCCCGAATTCGGCCAGGCGCAGGCCGATGCGCGCCGCGCAGAGACCGACCTGCGCCTGGCGGAAACGAATCTGCAGCGGCAGAAGGAGCTGGAAAGCTATGGCGTCGCGCCGCGCAAGGATCTTCAGGCTGCGGAGGCCGAGCACGCGCGCATGCGCTCGGAGCTGGAGCGCGCGCGCGGACGGGTTCGGCTGTACGGCGGTAACACCTCGGCGATCGATCAATCGTTTTCGATATCGAGCCCGATCGACGGCGTCGTGGTGGAAAAGAACATCAACCCCGGCCAGCAGGTGCGGCCGGACCAGAATACGTCCGGAACACCGTCGCTTTTTGTCGTGACGGACCCGACTCATCTGTGGGCAATCCTCGACACCTCGGAAAAGGATCTCCCGACTCTGGCCGTCGGCAAATCGGTCACCATCAAGACACCGGTGTACCCGGATGCGGACTTCACCGCCAGCGTGGCGAGCATTTCCGATTTTCTCGATCCGTCGACGCGCACGCTGAAGGTCCGCGCCACGATAAACAATGCCAACCGCCGCCTGAAAGCTGAGATGTTCATCACCGGTGAAATCGAAGCGCGCCAGGCGAAGAGCATGCAGATCCCGGCCAAAGCCGTTTACTTCCAGGGCGGGAAGCACTACGTCTTTACCGAAGACGGTCCTGGCCGCTTCACTCGGCGCGAAGTGCGGGTCGGCGAGGAGCACGACGGCACGGCATCGATCGTGTATGGCGTACAGGAGGGGCAGAAGATCGTCGCCGACGACGTGCTGATGCTGCAGCAGATGCTCCAGCCGCGGCGCGTGCAGAAATGAGCCAGCGCCAGCGCACGACGGTCATCGGACGCGTCGTCGCGTTCGCGCTCCAGCAGCCGCTGTTCATTTTCCTCGGCATGGTTCTCTTCATCGGCGGCGGGATCGCAGCGTTCAAGCAGCTCCCGGTGGAAGCGCTGCCGGACGTGACGGACACACAGGTTACCGTCATCTCGCTCTATCCCGGGCGCGCCGCGGAAGAAGTCGAGAAACAGGTCACCTTCCCGATCGAGGTCGCGCTCGCGGGGATGCCCAACTCGATACGCATGTTCTCGCACACGCAGTTCGGACTCTCGTTCATCATTCTCACCTTCGACGACAAGGCGAACGCGTACTTCGCGCGCCAGCAGGTGCTCGAGCGCCTGCGCGAAGCCGATCTGCCGCCGGGCGTCTCACCCCAGCTCGCGCCGATGTCCACGGCGGTCGGCGAAATCTACCGCTATCGCGTGAAAGGTGCGGGCGTCGCCGAGCACGAGCTGCGCACCATCCAGGACTGGACCGTGAGCCGCCAGCTGCGGCTGATCCCCGGCGTGGCCGACATCGTGAGCTTCGGCGGCTTCATCAAGCAGTACGAAGTGAACCCCGATCTCGCGAAGCTCAAGTATTACAAGATCAGCCTGCAGCAACTCTTCTCGGCACTCGAGCGCGGCAGCTCCAACGCCGGCGGCGGTTACGTCGAGCAGGGGCGTCAGCAGTTTCTCATTCGCGGCATCGGGCTCGTGCGCTCGCCGGAGGAAGTGCTCGACATCGTGGTCGCCGAACGCAACGGCGTGCCGGTGCTCGTGCGCCACATCGCGGGCCTCTCGATCGGCTCGGTGCCGCGACAGGGCGTCATCGGGCAGGACGGCGACCCCGATATCGTCACGGGTGTCGTGCTCATGCGCAAGGGTGAGAACCCCGCCGTCGTGCTCGAGGCGGTGAAGCAGAAGGTGGCGCTGCTCAACAACAGCGTGCTGCCGAAAGGCGTTTCGGTCGTGCCTTACTACGACCGCACCTGGCTGCTCGACAAGACGCTGAAGACCGTCTTCTCGAACCTCGTCGAAGGCGCGACGCTCGTCACGCTCGTGCTCGTGCTTTTCCTGGGCAACTTCCGCGCGGCGGCGATCGTCGCGTCGATCATTCCGCTCTCCCTGCTGGGCACTTTCCTCGGGCTCACTTTTC
>JAQGMV010000443.1 GCA_028292225.1 Betaproteobacteria bacterium | reverse complement strand
CGCCGCCTCACCGGCAACCATTTCCACCGATACGTCAATCCGCAGCGCGCCAGCGACGAAGCGGCGCTGCAGATACACGGGCTCACTTCGGAATTCCTGAGCGACAAGCCGGAGTTCGGCGAGATCGTCAACGAGTTCCTCGAATTCGTGGGCGGGGTCGAGCTGGTCATACACAACGCGGCTTTCGACGTCGGTTTTCTCGATCACGAGCTCAAGCTCCTCGGCCGCGAACCGCTCCGCACGTACTGCGCTAGCGTGGTCGATACCCTGAAACTGGCACGCGAGATTCACCCTGGCAAGCGCAATGGTCTGGACGCGTTATGCGATCGCCACCAGATCGACAAGTCGGCCCGGACGTTACACGGAGCTCTGCTGGATGCGCGGTTGCTGGCGGAGGTCTACCTCGCCATGACGCGAGGTCAGGAAAGCCTGGTGATCGAAGTTGAGCCCGTACACGCTGCGCCTGTGGCGACGCGTGCGTCCGGCGCCCGCCCCGCACTTCGAGTGCAGCACGCGACGCCCGATGAAGCCGCGGCGCACCAGCAGCAACTCGCCGACATTCAGACGGCGAGCGCGGGCTCATGCGTCTGGGGCAGCTTGCGTTCCGTTCACGAGCAGGCCGCCGCGTGACGCATGGAAAAGCGCTTCGGCCGACCTTGCGCTGCAAGCCGCAGGTGCAGGCGCTGTAATATAATCAAGCGCCCGCAAAAACGAGCCCCGCGTCGGATTCGAGCGGCATGCTGTGGTAGGAAGGTCGCGCTGCCGCCCTAAGCCCAAGCCCGGGCATTCAGAGTATCCAGTAAGACAGGGGTCACGATTTTAATGCTCACTCTCATGCGCTTGACGCTGTGTTTTCTCACACTATTTGGTGCGCATGCAGCGTACGCGCAGGTTTCTTGCGGCCCCAATGGAGTCAACGCCTATGGGCAGCCGTGCGGTGCCGATCAGGCGCAGACGGGCGGCAACGTGCCCGGCGGGCTGCAGCAACAGCAGCAGTCGCCACTCCCGCCAGTGATTACGAACCGTGCGTCTACTAGCTCGCAATCTCAGCAGCCGGGCGGCGCTCCTGGCAATTTCATGCAGCAGTGGCCGACGGCGATGCCCGGGATGGCTACCCAGGACACGGATGCGTCCGCGGCATCCCGTGAGCGGAACGAGTTCCAGGATTTTGTGCTGCAGTCCGTCGGTCGTGAGCTTCCGATGTTCGGGTACAACCTGTTCCGCCGCGTGCCCAGCACGTTTGCACCGCTCGACGCGGTTCCGGTCACATCGGATTATGTGATCGGCCCCGGCGACGAGATCGTCGTGCGTGCGTGGGGCGCAGTCGACATTGATTATCGTGCAGTGGTCGACCGCAATGGCGCGATCAGCATTCCCCGTATCGGCAATATTCCCGTCTCGGGGATTCGCTACCAGGACCTGCAGCCGCTGATGAAGAATGCTATCGGCCGCGTGTTCCGAAACTTCGAGCTGAACGTGACCATGGGCCAGTTGCGTTCGATGCAGATTTTCGTGGTCGGACACGCGTCGCGTCCCGGCACCTACACCCTGAGCTCCCTCAGCACACTCGTGAATGCGCTCTTCGCGTCCGGCGGACCGACACTCAAAGGCTCGTTGCGCAGCATTCAACTGAAGCGCCGCGACAAGCTCGTCACCGAGTTCGACGTGTACGACCTGCTGCTAAGGGGCGATAAGTCGAAGGATGTCGCGCTGCTGCCCGGCGACGTGATTTACATTCCCCCGATCGGGTCGCTCGCGGCGGTTTCAGGCAGTGTGAACAACCCGGCAATCTACGAACTGAAGGGCGAAAAGAACCTGGCGCAGTTGCTCGAGGTCGCCGGGGGGCTTGCGACTACCGCGGACGGGCAGAAGGTCAGCGTGGAACGCATCGTGGATCGTCGATCGCGCAATGTCGAAGAGTTCACCCTCGACCGCCAGGGAATGGAGCATGCGGTGCGCGACGGCGACCTGGTGACGGTCCTGCAGCTTTCGCCGCGGTTCGACAACACGGTGACGGTGAGAGGGAACGTGGCCGTACCGGCGCGTCATCCGTGGCGCGCAGGGTTGCGGGTGCGCGATGTGGTGCCGGACAAGGAATCGCTGATCGTCCCGGACTACTGGATCAAACGCAACCTCATCGTGCGTCCGGACGTGACCGGTCGTCAGAACTTCGGCCTGCGGGGCGAACTGGCATCGGGCCTGCGCGAAGGCGACGACAGCGGGGGCGCGAATAGCCGGCAAGGGCGCTCGACGGAGGGGCAGTCCGCGGGGGGGGATTCCCAGTCGGACCGTGCCAGCCGGGCGCATCTGCTGCGAACCGAAATCAAGCCGCAGGTGCCGGAGGTCAACTGGGATTATGCGGTGATCGAGCGCCTGAACAGGAACGATCTCACCACCCAACTCATCCCGTTCAATCTTGGCAACGCCATCCTCGAAGGCGATCCGACGAACAACCTCGTCCTGCAGCCGGGGGACGTCATCACCATCTTCTCCAAGATGGACATCCAGGTGCCTGTTGCGAAGCAGACCAAATTCGTGCGACTGGAAGGGGAGGTCGCCACGCCCGGCGTATATCAGTTGCTGCCGGGAGAAACACTGCGCCAGCTCGTGGTACGAGTCGGCGGCTTCACCCGGAATGCCTACCTCTACGGATCCGAGTTGACTCGTGAATCGGTCCGGACTCAACAGCAAAAGCGCCTGAATGAGTCGCTCGACCGGCTCGCTCAGGAAGTGGAAAGGAATGCTTCGACACAGGCGCAGCGGACGGTGGACCCCGCCGATACTCCTCGAGCGGTCGCGCAGGTCGAGAGTCAGCGCCGTTTGTTGGAACGGCTGCGCAACATTCGGGCTACGGGCCGAATCGTGTTCGAGATGCGTCCCGATGCGCAGCTTCAGAACGTTCCGGAGTTTCCCCTGGACGACGGCGATCGGTTTCTTGTGCCTTCGCGTCCCTCGACAGTGAGCGTCGTCGGATCGGTGTACAACCAGAACACCTTCGTTCACGACGGCGGCAAGCGGGTATCGGATTACGTGGACCAGGCCGGCGGCGCGACGCGCGACGCGGACTCGGGCCGCATCTACGTGATTCGTGCCGACGGCTCGGTGACGGCGCGTGCGCAGGGTCGTTTCTTCACGACGTTCTCAGGAGAGCGGTTAAATCCAGGCGACACGATAATCGTGCCGGAGAATCTCGACCGATTCAGCCTGACTCGGGAGCTCAAGGACTGGTCGCAGATCTTCTACCAGTTCGCGCTGGGCGTGGCCGGTCTCAAAGTCCTGCAGGGCCTCTGATGACTTGCCGCAGTTTTCCATGGCCAATCCTGACGGGTACCTGACCGTCTGACGCGTATCCGCAAGCCTTGGTGCGCTTTGCCGTTGTTGCGCAGTTGTCTCACCGTGTCGGAAAACGACCGGATCATCCACCAAGCCGCGTCGGTGGCGAAGGCATACCTATTCTCCGAGGCCCCGGACATGTTCACGCCGGCGTTGACCATGGGGAAGGTTCTGGCCAAGGCGAGTGCGGCCAGAGTAACCGAGCTCACGATCACTCTGCTTGATAGCGAGCAGCGCCCCATGGGGGACAACCGGCACCTGTTGCCCAAAGTGAGGGATGCCGGCTACACGACCGCCACTGGTCGGTGGATCCTGACTATCGTGTCCCCCCAGAGCCTCTCATCCACAATTTCCTCCCCCTCCGCAAACTCGGATCCGATCCGCGGCAGCCCGCCGGATGGCTTGAGAATGCGAGCCCTCGAGGGGCGGTCGTGAACTGCGCCGTCCATGTTCGATCGGGGATGCCGCTGCCGCTGCGTGTTCTGCGCGGCCTGCTCGGGTACGCATGCACACCGTTGGCTAAATGGGCGTACCTGAGCGCAAAACATTGGTACAATTGGGATAAATCGTTCGAAGGCGGCGAGTGTCCGGCTCAGCGCCGAATTATGCTCCTGCCTCTCCACTGACCACCCTTATGCCTGAATCCGAGATCGCAAACGACTCGTCAGCCGTCGCGCCCAGCGCGCGCGTCGAGCGCAATCACGACGAGGTGAGCCTGCTCGGCCTGCTGGTGGTCGTTGCGAAGCACAAGACGATAATACTGGCCGCCGCATTGGGGGCCAGCGCAATCGCTGCGCTTCTTAGTCTGCTGGTGGCGAATATCTACACGGCGACGGCCAAAATCCTGCCCCCCCAGCAGAGCCAGTCGACGGCCGCTGCGATGCTCGGGCAGCTGGGCGCTCTCAGCGGCCTCGCTGGCAGCGGCATGGGGCTCAAGAACCCGAATGACCTTTACGTCGCTATGCTGACAAGCAGGACCGTCGCCGATTCGTTGATCTCGCGCTTCGATCTGCAGCGGCTTTACGCGGAAAAAGACCAGACTGCCACCCGCGCCAGGCTTGCGTCACGTTCGGTCATCTCGACCGCCACTGACCAGATCATTACGATCGCAGTTGAAGACGAGGATCCGGCGCGCGCAGCCGCGATCGCGAATGGTTACGTCGATGAACTGCACAAGCTCACCAAGACGCTCGCGCTGACCGAGGCTTCGCAGCGGCGGTTGTTCTTCGAGCGTCAGTTCGTTGAAGCGAGGGACAACCTCGCCGGCGCTGAGTCCAGCGCTCGGCAGGCGATGCAAAAGGGCGGCCTTGCGCAGGTGGAGGGGCAGGCGCGTGCGCTGCTGGAAATCACCTCTCGGCTGCGTGCGCAGATCAGCGTGAAGGAGGTACAGATCGGCGCGATGCAGGCGTTCGCCGCGCAAGGCAATCCCGAACTGCAGAGCGCGCAGCAGGAGCTCGAGGTGATGCGGCGAGAGCTGACGAAGCTGGAGGGCGGCTCGCCCGAGCGAAGCTCGGCGCCCGGCGGGCAGGGGAGCACCGATAGCGTGCGTGCGCTTCGCAACGTCCGGTACTACCAGACGCTCTACGAGCTCCTCGCGAAGCAATTCGAGATGGCGAAGATCGACGAGGCCCGAGAAAGCTCGCTGGTGCAGGTGCTCGACACGGCTCTTCCTCCGGAGCGCAAGACCAGGCCGAAGCGTGCGCTGATTGCCGTGATGACTTTCGTCGTGACCTTTGTCCTCATGTCCCTCGCGGTGCTGATCCGGGAAGGACTCGCCTCGATGCACAGCGATCCCATGAAAGCCGACCAGCTGCGCGCCATCAGGCGTTACCTCACGTGGCAGTCCGGCCGGGTCTGAAGCCGCTCGCGCGACTGCGGCTTCGGCACTGATTCCAGAAACAACGACGTCAACAAGCCCCACACTATGGCCACAGCTCGCAAAATACTCGTTACCGGCGCCGACGGTTTCATCGGCTCGCACCTGACCGAGCATCTCGTAAGGCAGGGGCATCGGGTGCGGGCCTTCGTGCTGTACAACTCGTTCAACAGCTGGGGATGGCTGGACCGCTGCCCGCCGGACGTGTGCGCCGAGCTCGAGATTTTCGCGGGCGACATCAGGGACCCGCATGGGGTGCGCAAGGCAGTGGAAGGGTGCGACTGGGTGCTGCACCTCGCGGCGCTGATCGCGATTCCGTATTCGTACCACTCACCTGACACTTACGTGGACACCAACGTCAAAGGTACACTCAACGTGGTGCAGGCCGCACGTGAGCTCGGCGTGCAGAAAGTCGTCCACACCTCGACGAGCGAGGTCTACGGCACCGCTAGGTCGGTCCCGATCACCGAGGACCATCCGCTGCAGGGACAGTCCCCGTATTCGGCCAGCAAGATCGGCGCAGACCAGATCGCGATGTCGTTTCACGCCTCGTTTGGCACACCCGTGGCCGTGATCCGGCCGTTCAACACCTACGGGCCGAGGCAGTCGGCCCGCGCGATCATCCCGACCGTCATCACCCAGATCGCCAACGGCAGCCGGTCGTTAAAGCTCGGCGCGCTGCACCCCACCCGGGATTTTTCCTTCGTCAGCGACACCGTGCGCGGCTTTGTCGCCGTCGCCGAAGCCGCGAGCACCGTCGGCGAGGTCGTCAATGTGGGCAGTAGCTTCGAGATCTCGATGGGCGATACCGTCGATACGATCGCCGGGTTGATGGGGGCGAAGGTCGAGGTGCACACCGACGAAGTCCGTCTGCGGCCGGAGAAAAGCGAAGTCGAGCGCTTGTGGGCCGACACGACCAAGGCGAAGCGACTTACCGGGTGGGAGCCCGCGTACGGGGGGCTCGAAGGGTTTCGCCGCGGGCTCGCGGAGACGATCGCCTGGTTCGGCGACGCGCGCAATCTCGAAGCGTACAAGCATGACAGGTACAACGTATGACGACCCCCGCCGGGCGCAGCTCTACGCATGACGTAATCGTCGACGCGGTCAAACGCGTGCTGCCCGACCTGCGCTCGCCGGTCGCGCTGCACGAGCCGAGCTTCGGTGGCAACGAATGGCAGTACGTGAAGGAGTGCATCGACACCAAGTGGGTCTCGTCGGCGGGGAAATACGTCGATCGCTTCGAGGAGATGCTGAAGGGGTTCACGGGCGCCGGTTACGCCGTCGCGACGGTCAACGGGACCGCGGCGCTGCACGCTTGCCTGCTTCTCACGGGCGTCGAGCACGGCGACGAAGTGCTGATCCCGGCCCTTACCTTCATCGCCACGGCGAACGCTGTCAGCTATACCGGCGCCAGGCCGCACCTGGTCGACAGCGATACCGCGACGCTCGGGGTCGACGCCTCGAAGCTCGATCATTACCTGCGCGAAACAGCGGCGGTGCGCGACGGCGTGTGCCGCAATCTGCGCACCGGGGCCGTGATACGCGCGCTGGTTCCCATGCACACGTTCGGCCACCCGGTGGATCTCGACGCCATCACCGCGCTCTGCGCGCGCTGGCAAATCCAGCTCGTCGAAGACGCCGCGGAATCGCTCGGCTCTTACTACCGCGGACGCCATACCGGAAATTTCGGCACCGTCGCCGCGTTGAGCTTCAATGGCAATAAAGTGATTACGACGGGCGGCGGCGGGGCGATACTCACCAACGACCCCGCGCTCGCGAAGCTCGCGAAACACATCACCACGACCGCGCGCACCGCGCACCGCTGGTCCTTCATGCACGACCAGGTCGGATACAACTACCGGCTGCCCAACCTGAACGCCGCGCTCGGATGCGCGCAGGTCGAGCAACTACCCGGTTTTCTCGAGTCCAAACGCGCGCTCGCGCAACGCTATTTCGATGCGTTCGAGGACGTCTCGGGCGTATCTATCATGCGCGAGCCGGCGCACTGCCGCAGCAACTACTGGCTGAACGCGCTGCTCCTCGACCGCCCCGACGTCGCCGTGCGCGACCGGCTCCTCGAAACGCTCAACGGGCTGGGGATTATGGCGCGGCCGGTATGGACCCTGATGCACCGGCTCCCGGTCTACGCCGACTGCCCCCGAATGGACCTCGCGCAGGCCGAGGCGCTCGACGCCCGAATCGTAAACCTTCCGAGCAGTCCTTTTCTCGCCGACTGACATGAGCCGTTCGCGCCACATTTGCGTAGTCACCGGCAGCCGCGCCGATTACGGCCTGCTGTACTGGCTGCTGAAGGCTTTGCAGTCGGACCCAGATTGGGACTTGCAGCTCGTAGCGACCGGCATGCACCTCGCGCCGGAGTTCGGCCTGACTTACCGCGCGATCGAATCGGATGGCTTCAGCATCGCCGAGCGCGTCGAGATGCTCCTAGCCGGCGACACGCCTTCGGCGGTGACGAAATCGATGGGCCTCGGCGTCATCGGCTTCGCCGGCGTCTTCGACCGCCTGCGACCCGAGATCCTGGTCGTGCTCGGCGACCGCTTCGAGATCCTCGCCGCGGCGCAGGCGGCGATGGTGGCGAGGATTCCGATCGCGCACATCGCCGGCGGAGACTCGACCGAAGGCGCGTTCGACGAGGCGATCCGTCACAGCATCACGAAAATGGCGCATATCCATTTCGTCACCAACGAATCGGCTGCGCGCCGGGTGCGGCAACTCGGTGAAGACCCGCGCTATGTGGTCAACGTCGGCAGTCCCGGCATCGATTACATCAAGCGCGTGCAGCTGCTCGAGCGCCGTGCTCTCGAGGCGGCGATCGGGTTCGAGTTCCGGCCCAAAAACTTGCTCGTGACGTTCCATCCGGCCACACTTGATGAAGAGCCAGCCGAAAACCAGTTCCGCGAGCTGCTTGGAGCGCTCTCGGCGCTCGGACCGGAGATGGGAATCATCTTCACACACCCCAATTCCGATACCGGCGGGCACGGCATAGCACGACTCATTGCGGAGTTCGTAGCAGCTTCCCCGAACGCGCGCGCGTACTCCTCGCTGGGCCAGCTGCGCTACCTCAGCGCGATGTCGATGGTTGACGCTGTCGTCGGAAACTCGTCGAGTGGCCTGTATGAGGCGCCGTCTTTCGGCAAACCGACGGTCGACATCGGCGATCGGCAAAAGGGCCGCGTCCGTGCCACTTCGGTAGTGAGTTGCGCGCCTCAGGCCGACGCGATCGAGCAGGCGATACGGCGCGCCTTGTCGATGGATTGCTCGGGCGTTGCCAATCCTTACGGCGACGGGCATTCGTCCGAGCGCATTGCGGCGTTTCTGAAGCAGATCGACGAGCCATCGCAGCTCGTGAAGAAGCACTTCCACGACCTGGCCCTGGCATGAGTCGCGTATATGTAATCGCCGAGGCGGGAGTGAACCACAACGGTTCGCTTGAGCTCGCACTGCAGCTGGTTGATGCGGCCGCCGCCGCCGGGGCCGACGCGGTAAAGTTCCAGACGTTTACCGCGGACACGCTGGTGAGCCGTTCGGCGCCGAAAGCGGCCTATCAGATCGCGACGACCAATGAGGACGAATCTCAGCACGCGATGATCCGCAAGCTCGAGCTCGCGCACGCCGACCACGCGGCGCTGGTCGAGCGCTGCAAGGTGTGCGGGATCGACTTCCTGTCGACACCGTTCGACCCGGTCAGCCTCGATTTCCTGGTGCACGAGCTCGGTGTCGAGCGCCTGAAGTTCTCGTCGGGCGACCTCACAAACGCCCCCCTGCTGCTTCGCGCCGCACGCACCGGGCTGCCCGTCATCCTGTCGACCGGCATGAGCGTGCTCGGAGAAGTGGAGACGGCACTGGCGGTGCTCGCGTTCGGCTATACCGAGCCCGATCGCACCCCGTCGAAAGCCGACTGCGCGCTCGCCTACGCCTCGGCGGCGGGCCGGGACGCGTTGCGCGACAAGGTCACGCTGCTGCATTGCACGACCGAATACCCTGCCGCCTACGCGGATATCAACCTGAATTCCATGGCGACCCTGCGCAACGCCTTCGGGCTTTCTACCGGGTATTCCGACCACAGCCCCGGGATCGCGGTTCCGATCGCAGCCATCGCCCTCGGCGCGTCGGTCCTGGAGAAGCATTTCACCCTCGATCGCAGCCTGCCGGGCCCCGATCACAAGGCGTCGCTGGACCTGGATGCGCTGTCGCTGATGGTCGAAGCGGTGCGCCAAGTCGAGCTCGCGCTGGGTTCCGCGGTGAAGGCTCCGGCAGCGTGCGAACTCGCGAACATCCCGGTCGCGCGAAAAAGTCTGGTCGCCGCCGCCGACATCCGCAAGGGAGATGTGTTTACCGCGGAGAACCTCACCGTGAAACGGCCCGGAGACGGGGTGAGCCCGGTCGAATACTGGGACTGGCTGGGGCGGGTGGCGCAGCGAGATTACCGCCGCGACGAGAAGGTGGAGCCGTGAGCGAGCCGGTGATCGTCATAGGGGCGGGCGGACACGCGCGGGTGTTGCTCGACGTTCTGCGCCTGCGCGGCGTCGAGGTGCTGGGCGTCGTCGACAACGATTGCGCGAAGCGCGGCCAAACAGTCGGCGGCGTGCCGGTTACCGGAGGGGACGAAGAAGTGCAGAACCATCCTGCGCACGGTGTGCGGCTGGTAAACGCCGTCGGCACCGTCGGCGTGAGCCCGCAGCGTTCCGGCGTGTTCGAGCGATTCAAGCAGCACGGTTACCGTTTTGCGGAAGTGATACACCCGTCGGCGACCATCGCAGCCGATGCGGTCTTGTGCGAAGGTGCGCAGATCATGGCAGGCGCCATCGTGCAGACCGGATGCCGCGTAGGCCGCAACTCGATCCTCAATACGCGCGCGTCGATCGACCACGACTGTGAGATCGGCGATCACGTACACGTGGCGCCGGGAGTTACGCTGTCGGGTAATGTCAGCGTGGGAGAGGGCTCTCACGTGGGCACGGGCGCGACGGTGATTCAGGGCGTGCGTATCGGCCGCCATTGCCTCATCGCTGCGGGCGCCGTGGTGGTTCGCGACGTCCTCGACGGCGTGGGCGTTGCGGGCGTTCCCGCCCGCGAAGTCGGAGTATAAGAAATGACTGCTTGGAAAGAAATCCTGGTCCCGCCGACCGCTTTGATCCGCGAGGCCATCCGCATACTCGATCAGAGCGCGATGCAGATCGTGCTCGTGGTTGACGAAAGCGGCAGGCTGCTCGGCACCGTGACGGACGGCGACGTACGTCGCGCGATACTGCGTTCTATCCCCCTTGAAGAATCGGTGCAGACGATCATGAATCGCGAGCCCACGATCGCCCGCACCGACGAGGGGCGCGAAGTGATCCTCGCAGCGATGCAGCGCAAGCACTTGCGGCACATCCCGCTGCTCGACGAGAACAGGCGGGTAGTCGCACTCGAGACTCTCGACTCGATGATCCAGTCGCGCGCGAGGGAAAATCACGTGGTGCTCATGGCGGGTGGCATGGGCAATCGCCTGCGGCCGCTGACCAACGACTGCCCCAAGCCCATGCTCAAGATCGGGAACAAGCCACTGCTCGAAACCATACTCGAGAATTTTCTCGAATTCGGATTCCGGCGCTTTCATATCTCGGTCAATTATATGGCCGACGTCGTGAAGACGCATTGCGGCGACGGCTCGCGCTGGGGAGCCGAGATCACGTATCTGCACGAGGACCAGGGGCTGGGAACCGCGGGTGCGCTGAGTCTCATGCCCGAGCGTCCGTCCGCGCCGATCCTCGTCATGAACGCTGATGTGCTGACCAAGGTCAATTTCAGTCAGCTCCTCGATTTTCACCTCAGCCATGCCGCTCAGGCGACGATGTGCGTGCGGGAGTACGATTTCCAGGTGCCTTACGGTGTCGTCAAAATCGACCAACACCGGATCGTGGGCATAGACGAGAAACCGGTTCACCGCTTCTTCGTCAATGCCGGCATTTACGTCCTCGAGCCCGACGCTCTAGCCGAGATCCCGGCAAACACCCGGTTCGACATGCCGATGCTTTTCCACAAGCTCATCGAGCGCAAGCGCGAAACCGCCGTGTTTCCGGTGCGCGAATACTGGGTCGACATCGGCCACCTGGCGGATTACGACCGGGCGAACGGTGAGTATGCGACCGTCTTCTCGTGAAAGCGCTCGTCGTGGGCTTCGGTTCCATCGGCGCGCGCCATGCGCGGCTTCTGGGTGAACTCGGGTGCCTCACGTCGGTGGTCAGCTCGCGCGCGGTCGATCATGCGCGGGCTCATCGGACGCTCGAAGACGCGCTGTCGGAAGCGCATCCTGACTACGTCGTCATCGCGAACTCAACCGATCGGCACTACGACGCGCTGTCGCGGCTGGCGCGCCTGGGTTATAGCGGCGTCGTGCTCGTAGAAAAGCCGCTCTTCGACGGCCCGCGGGAGCTGCCTGCGAACACCTTTCGAGCCGCCTTCGTCGGATACAACCTGCGCTTTCATCCGGTTGTGCAGCGGCTTGCCGGGCTCGTAAAAGATGCGCCGGCAATTTCGGTGCAGGCGTACGCCGGACAGTACCTTCCGGCCTGGAGGCCCTCGGCCGATTACCGCGCCTCATACTCCGCGAGCGCGGCGCGTGGGGGCGGGGTGCTGAGGGACCTGAGCCATGAGCTCGACTACCTGACGTGGCTATTCGGCGCCTGGATCCGGGTGACGGCTCGGGGCGGGCACCTGAGCCCGCTTGAAATCGACAGCGACGACGTCTACGCCCTCATGTTCGAGACTCGCGCGTGCCCGATCGTGCAGCTCCAGATCAACTACCTGGATCGCACAACGAAACGCTTCGCGATTGTGAACACCGCCGGGCATACGATCGAGGCCGATATTGTCGGCGGCGCGGTGATCGTCGACGGGCGCCGGGAGGCGCTCGGCGCCGATCGCGATCACACCTACTGCGCCATGCACCGCGCCGCGCTCGAAGGCGACAGCGCCGCGCTGTGCGACATCGGACACGCGGCCGGCACGCTGGGCCTCATCGCCGCAGCGGAGCGCGCCAGCGAGCGACGCGAGTGGGTGGAAGCATGAAACGGCTGTGCACGATATGCGCGCGAGGCGGCTCGAAAGGCGTCAAGGGCAAGAACATCCGAATGCTCGCCGGCAGGCCGCTGATTGCGCACAGCATCGCGCAGGCGCGCGGCTCTGGGCTGTTTGACCTGATCGCGGTGAGCAGCGACTCCGAAGAAATACTGGAGGCGGCGCGAGAATGGGGCGCAGACGAGATGGTCGAGCGCCCGCCCGAGCTTGCGAGCGATGTGGCGGCCAAGCTGCCGGCGATTCGCCACTGCGTGCTCGACGTCGAGCGGCGGCGCGGAGCTCAGTTCGGAACGATCGTCGACCTCGACGCGACTTCGCCGCTGCGCACGTCTTCCGACATCGCGGCGGCGGTCGCTCTGCTCGAGGACGGCGATGCGGGGAATGTCATTACCGCGATGCCCGCTCGGCGCTCACCTTACTTCAACCTCGTCGAAGTGGCCGAAGACGGGACCGTCGGCCTGTCCAAACCGCTGGCTGCCGCGATCACCCGCCGCCAGGATGCGCCCAAATGCTACGACATGAATGCTTCCATCTACGTTTGGCGACGCGAGGTGCTGCTCGCGCGCGACGCCCTCTTCGATGTCGGTACACGGCTCTACGTGATGCCCGAGGAACGTTCGATCGACATCGATTCGGAGCTCGACTTTAGCTTCGTGGAGTTCCTCATGGCGCGCGACGCCGCAGCAGCGGAAGAACGCCGTTGAAGATCGCCGAGCTTGCAGAGCGCATCCGTTTCTGGCGCGCGGCCGATCGCATCGGCCCCGACATTCCCTACACTCACTGGCGCCTGCACTTTCGCTCGACGATGCAGGCGCTGTGTGAACGTAAATTCTGCCACTTCGGTGAAGGCGCAGAGTTCAGGCCCGGCGCGTATGCGGTCTACTGCTCGAAGATCAGCCTGGGCCGCCGTGTGGTCATTCGCCCCGGGACCATGCTTTTTGCCGACACTTTCGAGGGGATCACGATCGAAGATGACGTGCTGCTCGGTGCGGGTGTGCACATGTACGTCAACGACCATCGTTTCGAAGACCCGCGCGTGCCTATCATCGACCAGGGCGACTCACCTTCGGCGCCCGTGCTCGTGCGCAAAGGCGCGTGGATCGGCGCCAATGCCGTCATCCTCGCCGGCGTGACTATCGGCGAGAACTCGGTCGTGGGGGCGGGCAGCGTGGTCACCCGCAGCGTGCCGGCATGCGTGGTCGCAGCCGGAAGCCCTGCACGCATTGTGCGCCGCCTCGGCGCCGATGCGGGCGAAAAAGCCGGCGAGCAGCGCGTCGGCGCAGCCTGAGGTCAGAAGAGAAAGGCATCATGATCAACCTCGTAAGAGTCATACCCCGCCTGGACATCAAGGGGCCCAATCTCATCAAGGGAATCCAGTTCGACGGGCACCGGGTGCTCGGCCTCGCGGAGGAATTCGCGGAGATCTACTACGCCGAAGGCGCCGACGAGCTGATCTACCAGGATGCCGTCGCGAGCCTCTACCGGCGCAACGGCCTGGTGGACGTCGTGAAACGCGTCGCGGAGAAAGTGTTCATACCGATCACCGTCGCGGGCGGCATCCGCAGCGTGGAGGACATCCGGACGCTCCTGCGTTCGGGCGCCGACAAGGTTGCGATCAACACTGCGGCGATTGAATCACCCGAGCTGCTGAGCCTCGGCGCGCGGGAGTTCGGCTCGCAGTGCATCGTTAGCGCGATCGAGGCGTTTCGCGGCTCTGATGGGAAGTACCGCTGCTGGGTCGATTACGGCCGCGAGCCGACTGCCGTCGACGCGATCGAGTGGGCGCAGCGCGTCGTCGATCTCGGCGTTGGGGAGATACTGCTCACCTCGATCAACTACGAAGGGATGGGCTCGGGCTACGACCTCGATCTGATCGCTGCCGTCGCATCGCGGGTGACCGTGCCGCTCATCGCGTGCGGCGGCGCGGGATGCGTCGACGACCTTGCGAAAGCGGTCGCGGCCGGTGCCGATGCTGTCAGTGCGGCCTCGTTGTTCCATTATTGCTATGCGCGACCGAAGCCGCTGCGCAAAACCATGCAGGAAGTGGGCGGCCGGCTCCGCATGGGCGAGCAGATCGACGCCGGCAACATAGATTTTCTGAACCACGGCTACGGCGGGGAAAGAGCGATCATGGTGGAGCCGTCCTCGATCGGGAACGCAAAGAACAAGATGAGCACAGCCGGGGTTCGCGTGAGGGATGTGCACTGATGAAGCGCGTCACGATCATCGATTACGGCCTGGGCAATCTGTTCAACCTGGAAACTGCGCTGCGCGTCGTGGGCGCTGACGCCGTGGTGACGAGCGACCCGGCGGAGGCGCAGCGCGCGGAGCGGCTCGTCCTTCCCGGCGTGGGCGCTTTCGGTCCGGGCATGAAGGTCCTGCGCGAAAAGTCCTTTGAGCCCGCGATTCGCGAGTTCGCCGCCTCCGGCAGGCCGCTACTCGGAATCTGCCTGGGAATGCAGTTCCTCATGACCGAATCGGAAGAAGACGGCGTGCACGGCGGCTTCGATTTCATCGCCGGGCGCGTCGTGCGCTTCGAGTCGGAGCAGGCCGGGGAGCGGGTCTGCAAGGTTCCGCAGATTTCGTGGAACGCGCTGGTCGAGAACGAGCGCGCGGAGCGCCCGTGGGCGGAGTCGGTGCTTCGCGACGTGCCGGTCGGCGCGAACATGTATTTCGTTCATTCGTATTACGTGAAGACAGTTTCGCCAGCGGCCACGGTCGCCTATACCGAATACGGCGGCCAGCGCTACAGCTCGGTCGTGGGGCAGGGCAACGTCCACGGGGCCCAGTTCCATCCGGAGCGCAGCGGCGCGCACGGCCTGCACCTGTTGAAAAACTTTCTGGAGCTGTAGGCGCATGGCTGAAATCTTCACCCTCGACAGGCAGTTCGAAGCATTGCCGAAGGAAGTCGAGTTCTGCAAGAACTGCGTGGTGTCCAACCAGCGGCCGCGCACCGTGCTCGACGAGAACGGCATCTGTTCTGCGTGCCTGTGGGCCTACGAAAAAGATCACGGCGTCGACTGGTCGGAGCGCAACCGCGAGCTCGTCGAGCTCTGCGACAAGTTCAGGCGCACCGACGGGTCGTACGACGTTATCGTTCCGGGCAGCGGCGGCAAGGACAGCGCGTTCGTCGCCCACCAGCTCAAGCACCGCTTCGGCATGCACCCCTTGTGCGTGACGTGGGCGCCGTTCGACTGGACGCCCATCGGCTGGAAGAACCTCCAGGCGTTCACCAATGCGGGATTCTTCAACATCCTTGGTCAGCCCGACGGCGCGCTGCACCGCAAGCTCTCGCGCATCGCCTTCGAGGTCAAGGGCGACGCCTGGGAACCGTTCACCTACGGCCAGAAGGCGTGGGCGTATCACATCGCGCAGAAGTTCGGCGTCAGCCTCATCTTTTACGGCGAGAACGGTGAGCTGGAGTACGGCGGGAGCACCAAATACAAGAACGCTCCGAAGGAGACCGTGGAAGACTGGAACCACGAATACTTCAAGGGCGCCGGCCTCAAGGAGCTCGTACGCGCGGGAATCGACCGCGGCCTGCTGACTCAGGACGACGCCGAGAACCCGAGCATGCAGTGGTACATGCCCCCTTCCTCCGACGTGATCCAGAAGATGGGCCTCGAGATGCACTGGTTCTCGTATTACGAGAAGTGGACGCCGCAGGAGAATTTTTACTACGCGGTGAAACACACTGGCATGACCCTGAACGACGAAGGCCGCACGGAATCGACCTACACCAAGTACGCAAGCCTAGACGACAAGATGGACGGCCTGCACTTCTATCTCGCGTACATGAAGTTCGGGCTCGGCCGATGCTCCCGCGACGCGCAGCAGGACATCCGCAGGCACCACATCACGCGCCAGGAAGGTGTGGCGCTCGTCCACCGTTACGACCACGAGTTTCCGAAGAAATATTTTACGTGGATGCTCGAGTACCTCGATATCACCGAGCAGGAGTTCTGGGACGTGATGGATTTCTATAGAAACAAGTCACACGTCTGGACGAAAGAGCATGGCCAGTGGGTGATGAAGTACGTGGTCGATTGACCGATGCTCGACGATAAGGTGATTGTCGTCACCGGCGGCGCGGGGCTGCTGGGCCGCCGCTTCTGCAATGCGGTCGCGCAGAACGCCGGCATCGCGGTCGTCGCCGACATCGACGGCGGCGCCGCCGCCCGCGCGGCTGCCGAGATTGCGGGTGCCGGGGGCGGCAGGGTTGATTCGATCGCGATCGACATCACCGACAGCGAATCGGTCGCGGGCGCGATATCACAGCTCGCGGCTCGCCACGGGCGCATCGACGCTGTCGTCAACAGCGCCTATCCGCGCAACCGCAACTACGGTCGCAAGCTCGAAGCGGTGGAGTACGCCGATTTCTGCGAGAACCTCTCGGTGCACCTCGGCGGATATTTCCTCGTCGCGCAGCAGTTCGCTGCGTACTTCTGCGCACACGGCGGCGGCAACATCGTCAACGTCGCTTCGATTTACGGGACGATGCCACCGCGATTCGAGATCTATGCGGATACGCCGATGACGATGCCGGTCGAGTATGCGGCGATCAAGGCCGGCGTCATTCAGCTCACGCGCTACTTCGCGCAGTATTTCAAAGGCAGGCAGGTGCGGGTGAACTGCGTGAGCCCGGGCGGTATTCTCGACGGGCAACCAGAGCCATTTCTCGAGCGCTACAACGCGTTTGCGGCGTCTAAAGGAATGCTCGACCCCGACGATCTGTGCGGTACGCTGCTCTTCCTGTTAAGTGATATGTCAAAGTTTGTCGACGGCCAGAACATCGTGGTCGACGACGGCTGGTCACTATGAGGTGGGCCTCGGCTGCGGTACTCGTGCAGCATGAGCTGAGGGGGGGGGTACCAGCGCCGAAAAAATGCGGCGGCTGTTGCGCTTCGTCGCCCGCGATAACGGCACGAATCAGCGATGTTGTTTAATTCCTACTCTTTCATCTTCGTGTACCTGCCGGTGGTATTCGCTGGCACGTTCTGGCTCGGCCGACGGAGCCCGACGCTCGCGTGCTGGTGGCTCTCGATTGCGTCCCTCGTCTTCTACGGCATCTGGGATGCCCGCTTTGTGCCTTTGCTGCTGCTCTCGGTCACGTTCAACTACGCCTCGGGCTATTACATCGCCCTGAAGCGGTCGGGTGGCCTGCAGCAGCAGGCGAAAAAAGGCCTCGTCGCGGCCATTGCCGCAAACCTGGCGCTGCTCGCCTACTTCAAGTACGCGAATTTTTTCATCGACACCACTAGCCAGTTGCTCGGGACGGATGTGCTGCATCTGAAGGTTGTCCTGCCTTTGGGGATTTCGTTTTTCACTTTTACGCAGATCGCCTTTCTGGTCGACGTCTCTCGTGGCATCGCCCGCGAGTACAACTTCAGCCACTACTTGTTGTTCGTAACCTACTTCCCGCACCTGATAGCCGGTCCCCTGATCCATCACAAGCAGGTGATGCCGCAGTTCCAGAGTGACGCGACGTACCGCATTGATCCCGAGCACGTGGCCGTCGGGGTCACCATCTTCACGCTGGGTCTCGCAAAGAAAGTGCTGCTTGCGGACAATTTGGCGCAGTACGCAACGCCGGTCTTCAGTGCCGCGCGCGACGGCACGTTGCTGACATTCGTCGAAGCGTGGATCGGCGCCCTCGCATATGGGTTGCAGTTGTATTTCGATTTCTCGGGGTATTCGGACATGGCGATAGGTTTGTCGCTTATGTTTAACGTGCGCCTGCCGACCAATTTCTATTCGCCCTACAAGGCCTCGAGCATTATCGGTTTCTGGCGCCGCTGGCATATGACGCTGTCGGCGTTCCTGCGCGATTACCTCTACATCCCGCTTGGCGGCAATCGCAAAGGTCCCGGTCGGCGCCACGTCAACCTCATGGTGACCATGCTGCTGGGCGGTCTGTGGCACGGTGCAGGGTTGACGTTCATCATATGGGGCGGACTGCAAGGCTTTTATCTCATCGTCAATCAGGGATGGAGGACACTGAAGGACCGGCTGGGCTGGGCGGGCGCTGGGCGCCTGAGCACTCTGGGTTCGGTCATGCTGACCTTTCTCGCGGTCACGGTGGCCTGGGTCTTTTTTCGGGCTGACAGCGTTTCCTCGGCGCTGGCGATCCTTTCGAGTATGGCCGGGCTAAATGGGATAGTGCTGCCCCCGTCGCTCGAAGGCTTGCTCGGGCCTCTGGCGCGGGTGTCGCACCTCGACATTACGTATGGCTCACTCGCGCCGGTGCTGGAGCGGGGCGCACGAAATGCATTGACCATCATCGCGATCGGCCTCGCGATCGTGTGGTTCATGCCTAACGTTCGCGAAATGATGGCCCGGTACAGACCGACGATCGAAGCCGTGACGTCGCCGCGCGCTGCGGTGCGCGGCCGCGGGTTGGCGGCGCTCCTTGCTTGGCGACCGACCCTCGCCTTTGCGATCGCAACAGGCGGTCTTTTTGCTGTTGCGGTTTTTAGCCTCACCAAGGTGAGCGAGTTTCTGTACTACCAGTTCTAGCCATGGCCCGTTACCTCATACATTGTTTCGTGACAGCGGCACTGACCGCCGCGGTGTTGACAGGTCTGTCTGTGTACTGTCAGCCCCTCGACGGCGACCTGACCAGCATAGGCGCGTGGGCCGAGCGCGATTTCGGATGGAACGCCCCTCGCACGCGACTTGCGCCGACACGCGAGGAGGCGTCCCACGCCGCCCCAGGGGTGCTGGTCCTCGGGGACTCGTTTTCTTTTTCGCGTCCGTGGCAGTCGGTACTCGCCGCCGAAGCAGGCATGAACGTGCTGTCTTTCAGCTATCGCAGCGCAGGGTGCATAGAGAACTGGGTGCGTTGGGCCACGGAATCCACGGCCGATGCCGTGATCATCGAAGTTGTGGAGCGAAACTTCATACGGACTTTTTCCGGCCCACCGGGGTGTGCACCACACGTGCCCGAGGCGAGCGAGGTCAAGCCTGCCGGCCCACTCACGCGCAGCACAGCGTTGCGATGGCCCCCGGGCCTTGATGCTTATTACCTTGTGCGCACCGCGATCAACACCCTCACTATGAACGCGGGGGGGCAACGGCCCGTGCGCGGAAACCTGGTGGTCAATGTCGCGATCAGACATGGCTGTGGCGCGTTCTCGCACCGCCGTGAGGACCGCATGCTGTACTACGCGGAGGACGAAGGAAAGAACAGCTGGAAAGAAGCGGATGTGCAGGCGACGATCGCCAATGTGCTCAGATTGCAGCAGGAAGTTCTTTCGGCCGGAAAACGCTTCGTCTTCGTCGTGGTGCCTGACAAGCTGACGATCTACGAGCACTGCATAGCGCAGGAGCGCGATCGGCGCACGCCGAACGCTCCGAATATCACCAGCCGGCTCATCGCAGCAGGCGCGCACGCTCCGGACATGGTGACCGTGTTCAGGGCGCTGTCAGCCTCTGCCATAGATCTGTACGATCCGAACAACACGCACTTGGGTCCCAACGGCTATTTCGCCATGGGCAGAACGGTAGAGCAGGCGTTAAATCTGCGCTGATCGCACGCGGCGGCTGTCCAGCAGCCACGCTGCGATTCAGCTCGAGAGCCCGAAGATATCGGCGACGAGCTTCATCGAGCACCACGAGTCCTCGAGGGTCGCAAGGTTCGCGTTGTCGCCGCGTGCGGCACGGATCGCCTGGAGTGCTTGATATCGCAATCCGGGCTTGTACTCGGTATCGGCCGGATCGAGCGGCTGCTGCATGGCACGCCTTTCCCCCCGCAACTGCACGGTAAGTTGCTCGAGCGGCCGCATTTCGAGGCGTTCCTGCGCAGTGCTCACTATGACCGACCAGGGACCCGGCCCGTTCCAGATTCCTTCGTAAAGACCGATGTCTCCGCTCGAGAACTCGACCTTGGAGAGGACGACGCCAGGTGACTCGGGTGTCCACGCCGCCACGGGCGTCACCCGGGTGATTTCGCCGCGGCCGAAGACGCGCAGGTAGTCGATGACGTGTATGGAGTTGGCATACATATAGTTGCGGACCACCGTCTCCGGGAACTTGTACACGTTCAGTGCTTCGGCCTGGTCCTGCTGGTCCAGGACCCTGATGAAGCGCGGGCCGTCGATCTTCGCCAGACGGTCGAGCGCGCCCCGGGTGCTCGAATACGCCCGGCGATTGAACGCGACGAAAGCACGTGCGCCGGCGCTCCGGGCCGCGTTCAAGATGGCTCCGGCGTTCTCAAGATCGTAGCCCGCGGGCTTTTCGAGCAGAACCGTCCATGGGAACGCGAAACACGCCTTGGCAACCTCGAGCATCGCGAGTTCGTTGACCGTCACGACGACGAGATCGGCTCGGGACTGCTCCCATAGCCCCTTGACCGAATTGCAGACCAGCATCCCGGGGTAAGCGGCCGCGAGGGCACTTGCGCGCGCCGGCGAGCGGCTGAAAACTGCGGAGAGCCGGACGCCATCCATGCCTGCGAATGCGCGAGCGTGCTCCTGCGCCATGTAGCCCGCGCCGATGATGGCGACTCCGAGCTCTTCGTTCATCGTCTTCGCCATTCGACTCAGGCCCAGGGGAAGACGCGGTCCCGGGGCAAGGCCTCGTCAAGCGTCGCTGCCTTGCCTCCCGCTTCGCCGGAGAGATGAGCTGCGACCAGCGCCGCCACGACGTGACGTCCCGCGGCACCGTCCGGGAAGGACTCACCCGAGATCATCGCGCGCCACATCGATTCGGTGGGCCCGATCACGTCCGTCGGGGCGATGCTGCGTATCGTTTCTACCGCAGGCATTCCATAGCGCGTCGTTGGCAGATCGGCATAAGCGCTTTCTCTATGGACAAAGCGCGTGTAGCCGCTGATCTCGTCGACGAAGATCTGGCCCAGCCGGCAGTTGTAGATAAGCTGAATGCCGTGGCCCTGGTCACCCCCGACGTCCATATAGAGCCTGACGCCCGAGTCAGTCACCGCTCGCAATTGGCCTGAACGATCCTGGTATTGCGGTCCGCGAGGATTCGGTACTATCGTCGAATCGAGCCAGGACGACACCGAGGCAATTTCGTCGTCGGCCATGAAGCGCAGCATCTCGAAATAGTGAGATCCATTCATTGCGAGGCCGAAATTGCCGGCGGCGAGGACAATGCTGCGCAGTCCGTCGAATGCGGCTGAGACCGCAAGCTGCTTCACGAACGTGTACTGCTCCATAAAGCGCATCTGGTGGTTGACGCCGAGCATGGAGCCGGATTGCGCGCACGCCTCGATCATCCGGTCGCACTCTGCGAGCGACACCGCCATCGGCTTCTCGCATAAGACATAGCGCACGCCCGCGGCTGCGGCCATGCAGACGTACTCACAGTGGCTCGGGGCCGTCGATGCGACGACGACGAGATCGGGCCGTACTTGGCGGAGCATGTCTTCGACCCTGCGGAATGCGGCGGCGGGCGCGAGCGCGTTCTCTTTGAGCGACGTTGCAACGGCATCAGGGGAAGGGTCGAAAATTCCTTGTACATCGTGCCCGAGATTCTGCAGCACTTGTACATGACGCCGACCCATACGGCCGACCCCGATCACACATGATTTCACAGGACACCTGCCGGAATTGATAAAATTGCGTTTCTAAATACTGCCAGGGGCATTTCTTCGACTGCGGAGTGTGCCACATCTGTGACGTGAGTTACGAGAGCTTATTCCTCTGGTGCACGAGCGCGTTGCACATCGAATCGAGGCACGCCGGATGAGCACCCAAGTAATGCCTAATCATGCAGGCCAGCCCCCCCGAGTGCCCTCTTTTATCGCGCCGCGCTGGCTGATCAGCGCGTTCTTTCTGGCGGTGTTTTTTCCCTTTGCGTCGCCTTTGCCGGCTGCCACGGACACCCAGCCCCTCGCGGTGGGCTTCGCCTTGCTGATCCTGCTGTGGGAGCGGTTGCTTCCCGGCAAACTGAAACGCAGCGAGCTTTACGTCCTCGTGCCGGCTGTACTTGCGCTCCTTTTCATATCGCCTTTCTCCGGTGAGATCTCTGATCTCGATGTCGGGAAGTACCTTGCACTTCCCGCAGGGGTCATAGTGTTCGTCGTCGCCAAAGACAAGATGTCCAGCCTGAATTACCCGCTCTTTCAGGCAGTCATAGTCATCTACTTCGTCTGGACGATCCTGCTGCTGCTGTCTCCCGGTGTTTTCCTTCCGATCCAACAGCTTTTCGTGCGCGGCCTGAACCTTTCGATGGATGACCCCTTCGGTTTTCGTGGTGTGCTGACATTCGCGACCGAGCCCGGGCTTTTCGGAGGACTGCTCGTATTTTTTCTCATCGTCACCGAATACTTCTACCGGGCGGGACAGATCCGCGGGCCTCGTGCCATCGCGATTGCGGCGATGATCTTCTCCATGATCGTGGTATCGAAGTCGGGAGCGGGCTACGCATACTCGCTGATCTACCTCTTCTTCCTCGCGTCGCGTCGGCCGAAATTGCTCGTAGCACTGGCGTTGGTCGTCGCATCCCTGCTGTTGCCGTTCGCCGATGCGATCGTTAGCCTGATTGAGCGCGTTCCAACGGTGAATCTCGGCAGGGGTATGCAGGCACTCTTGCTGCTCGCCGGCGGAGACGTCAGCTCGGATTGGTCGATGATGGCGCGCATTCGCTCGTTGTCCGCCGGTATACAGGCGCTCGGTGAATATCCGCTCGGCGTCGGCGCCGCGAACGTGAACAGCGCCCTGGTGTCGCTGTCAGCCACCGGCGCCGCGAATTCCGGGATGGCCTGGGCTCTCACAGCCTACGGGGCGTTCGGTGTCGTTTTCCTCGGTTATTTGTTTTTCAGCGCCAGCTCCGCGCCGTTCGTGAACAAGTTTTTTGCCTTGCTGTATTTGTGTTTCGGCTATTCTCATGCGTTCCCGCCGGCTTGGGTATTACTCGCCATGGACAAGCAACGCGAGCCCTCATGTCGCGGGCGTTCTGAGCCACACAACGAGAGCTTGTCGGCCGATGGCCAAAATCGCGTAACTTCCTAATTTCTCCAAACAAAGTGTATAGTTCGGCCCTCCGGGCTGGCGTAGTGCGCCATGTACTAGCCCAGCGGTTGAAATAACCCCCTGTCATCCCGTGGTGTCGCAATAATGAAAGCCGTCATACTTGCCGGTGGTCTGGGTACGCGTATCAGTGAAGAGACGTCTGTGCGTCCGAAGCCGATGGTCGAGATCGGTGGCAAGCCGATACTTTGGCATGTCCTGAAGATTTACTCGGCGCACGGCATCCATGATTTCGTGATCTGCCTGGGTTACAAGGGCTACATGATCAAGGAGTACTTCGCCAACTACTTCCTGCATATGTCGGATGTCTCCTTCGACATGAAGCACAACCATATGGAAGTACACCATAATCACGCAGAACCTTGGCGGGTGACTCTTGTCGACACGGGCGAGCACACGATGACCGGCGGGCGCTTGAAACGGGTGGCGCACTTTCTTGACGGTGAAGATTTCTGTTTTACGTACGGAGATGGGCTGTCTGACGTCGACATGACAGCGCTGGTGGCATTCCACAAGCAACACGGGAAGCTTGCCACTGTTACCGGTGTCCAGCCGCCCGGTCGCTACGGCTCGCTCGAGCTCGACGGCGGCGTCGTCAGGGGTTTTCTGGAAAAGCCGCAAGGCGATGGAGGCTGGATTAACGGCGGCTTCTTCGTTCTGTCGCCGAAGGTGATCGACTATATCGACGGCGACACAACGCCGTGGGAAGCGGCGCCGCTAGAGGTGTTGGCGAAGGAGAAGCAGCTCGTGGCTTTCCAGCATCGCGGCTTTTGGCAACCGATGGATACGTTGCGGGAAAAAAATCACCTCGAAGCTCTGTGGGACAGCGGCATGGCACCCTGGAAAGCGTGGTGACGGACGCCGGTTTTTGGCGTGCGAAGCGCGTCTTTGTGACCGGACATACCGGCTTTAAGGGCAGCTGGCTTTCCTGCTGGCTGCAGGGCTTGGGCGCGCACATGACGGGATATTCGCTGCCGCCGCCTACGACGCCCAGCCTTTTCGAGGGCGCGCGGATCGAGAAGGGCATGGCTTCGATAGCGGGGGACGTCCGCGAGTTCGAGCCACTGAGGGCCGCTCTTGCAGAATCGTGTCCGGAAGTGGTCTTTCATCTCGCTGCGCAGTCGCTCGTTCGGGAGTCCTACGACCATCCGCGCGAGACCTATGAAACGAATGTAATGGGCACCGTCAATCTGCTGGAGGCCGTGCGGCACGCCGGCGGTGTCAAAGCGGTAGTCATCGTAACCAGCGACAAGTGTTATGAGAACCGCGAGTGGGTCTGGGGCTATCGCGAGGATGAGCCTCTCGGCGGGCATGATCCCTATTCAAGCAGCAAGGCCTGTGCGGAGCTCGTGACGAGCGCGTACCGCAGTTCTTTCCTGACCGAAGGCATCGCGGTAGCCAGCGCGCGTGCAGGGAATGTGATCGGCGGCGGCGACTGGGCGAAAGATCGGCTCATACCAGACATGATGCGCGCTGCGGCGGCCAAAACCCCCCTGCGTCTGCGTAACCCGAAAGCCGTTCGGCCCTGGCAACACGTGCTCGATCCACTCTCGGGCTATTTGCTGCTCGCAGAAAGATTGTGTCGTGAAGGCAATGTTTATGGGGGGGCGTGGAATTTCGGTCCCCGAGACGAGGATGCCAAACCTGTCGAATGGATAGCACGGGAAATCGCTGCATCGCGGCGTGGACTGCGGTGGGAGATAGATCCCTCTGCGCATCCGCACGAGGCGCACTACCTCAAGCTAGATTGCTCGAAAGCGCGCTCGCTGCTGGGTTGGGCGGCCCGCCTGAACCTCGGGGACGCGCTCTCGTGGACCGCACAATGGTATGCGGCGTACGATGAGGGACGGGACGCCGGCACCCTCGTACGGGAACAAATCAACCAATACGCCGGATTACTTCAAGCATGATGCATTCAAGTCACGGCCAGCACAGAGGCGCTGAATTCCCTCAGCGGTATCGCAACGGTGGAATGCCGGTATCGGCGACGATCCGGGTCTTGCGGCCGGGCTCAGCGCGCGCATGAAATTCCGCCCTACGCCCCTCGAAGGGGCCTTTATCATCGAGCTCGAAGCACATTCCGACCACCGCGGCGCTTTCGCACGCACTTTCTGTGCGCGTGAGTTCGAAAGCGCTGGATTTAAGACGGATTTCGTCCAAACGAATGTGTCGAGGTCCAACAGGAAGGGCACTCTCAGAGGCATGCATTTCCAGCGCGGCCAAGCTGCGGAGGTCAAGCTGGTGCGGGTCACAGCTGGTCGCATCCTCGACGTGATCATCGATGTGCGCCGAAGCTCGCCTACCTTCGGCAAACATCTGAAGATCGAGCTCGCGCGCGACGATAACCGCCTGCTCTATGTGCCCGAGGGATTCGCTCACGGCTTCGTCACGCTTGAGGATGATTGCCACGTGACCTACCAGGTCTCGAATTTCTACAGCCCCGGCGACGAGGGCGGAATTCGCTGGAACGACCCATTTTTCGGCATCGACTGGCCGATCATCGATCCCATAATGTCCGATAAGGACGCTGCGTACCCCGATTTCGTCGCATGAAAGTGCTGGTCACAGGGGGGTTCGGATACATCGGTAGTTACGTTGTTACGGAACTGCTGGGACGCGGACACGAAGTCGGTGTTGTCAGTCGCGGGAAACCTGACCATCTGGAAGATATCTGTCGTTCCGTGGCTTTTCACCGCTGGGACATACGCGATCCCTGGCCCGAACCGGCGTTTCCGCGCTATGACCTGATGATTCACGCGGCAGCGGCCAACGACATCGATTGTGCCGACGCGGATTTTGCGCTCGACGTGAACGTTCGTGGGACGCGCAACTGTCTCGAATTCTGCCGTGCTGCTGACATTCCTCGCCTCATTTATTTTTCGACGTTCCAGGTATTCGGGATTGGAGAGGGCTTCGTCGGCGAAGACGACCCCGCGTTGTGCCGCAACGACTACGGGATTACGCACTTTTTCGCTGAAGAATACGTGCGCATGTTCAGCCGAAACGGCGCGGTAGAGTCGGTGATCCTGCGGCCGACCAACGTTTACGGAGCGCCGCTGCACCGGGATATTGACCGCTGGTCCCTCGTCCCGAGCTGTTTCTGCAAGGAAGCCTTCGAGCAGGGATCTATCACCCTTCAGTCGTCCGGGCAGCAGCACCGCGACTTTATAAGCGTGCGCGCGTTGGCGAGCAGAACCGTGGCTATCGCCGAGAACTTCAAAAAACTTTCTGGTCAGACGCTGACCATCGGTGGCGGCGGCAGCACGACAATCATCGAGGTCGCGCGCCTGGTACAGTCCGTGTACGAGCGGTCCTTCGGCAAGCCGTGTGCGCTGCAGGTGCGCTCCGATGCGCCGGCCGAGTCCCAGTCCCTCATTGCGGAGGCGACGAAGCTCGAGAAAGCGGGGCTCGGCGTAGAGGACAAGAGCAGCCTGGAGGCGGAGATCGCCGACATATTTACGGTCTTGAGAGGAAATGAATGAATCCCATTGAACAGTTCCAAAAAGAGCGCGCGCAAGCCATCGACGAGATGGCGAAGGACGAGGACCTCAAGCGCAAGTCGCTCGACTGGATGATCCACGCCGATCGATACAAGTTCACCTATAATTTCACATGGCTTGGCCGGCCGATCATCAAGTTCCCCAACGATATCGTAGTGCTGCAGGAGATCATCTGGGAGGTCAAACCGGACCTGATCATCGAGACCGGAGTCGCCCACGGCGGCAGTCTGATATTTTCCGCGTCGATGCTGGAACTCCTCGGCGGTGATGGCCGAGTCCTGGGGATCGACATCGACATCCGGGCGCACAACCGTGAGGCGATCGAGGCGCATCCGATGTTCCGCCGCATCGATTTGATCGAGGGGTCGTCGGTCGCTCCGGACGTCGTGGCAAAGGTGAAAGCCGCAGCAGCGGGCAAGAAGCGGGTCCTCGTCGTGCTCGACTCACTCCATACTCATGACCACGTCCTGAAGGAACTGGAGCTTTATAACGACCTGGTGTCGCTGGGCTCGTACCTGGTGCTGCCGGACACGTTCATCGAGTATTTCCCCAAGGGTTATTACGACGACAGGCCTTGGGACGTGGGAGACAATCCTCTCACCGCGATGCGTCAGTTCCTTGCGACCAACGCTCGGTTCATTGTTGACGAGAGCAGGGCGGCGAAAGGGATGATTACTGAAGCGCTAGGCGGCGGCTACTTGAAACGAGTGAACTAACGGCAGCAAACGTGCGGGCGTTCGCCGCCCGCACCCGTGGTGTCGCGTGGCCGGGTCGTGCTCGGTCGTGTGGCATGTTCCCGATGCTTGAACGATTGCTACGGATGTGGGGCCGATTTCGCGGCTGCCGCGCACCGTCAATGACCAGACCAACGCCATGAAAATATTTCCCGAAAAGTTTGAAGCACAAATCACTCCGTTGACCGAGCAGTACCCCGACGTATTCTCCGCGACGGCAGGCAAGGCCCAGGCGATCCTTGGCATCGGTGCGCTTACTCACGACACTTCGGCCGCGCTGGTATGTGCGCGCACAGGCGCCGTGCTTCACGCCGTCGCAGAAGAGCGCCTTTCGAACGTCAAGCACGAAAGCCGCTTCCCGATCGGCGCGATCCACCGCTGCTGTACCACGGCACGCAAGCTGGGATTCGTAATTTCGTCGGTCGCCGTGAACTTCAGTCCCATTGAGTACCTGACCAAGGCGTTTCAGAACGAGGTCCGCCTCATCGTCGCAGACAACAAGGCCGACAGCCTTTTCAAGGCCCTGCTGGATTATTTTCCCGAGGCCGTACCGCTGTCATTCGAAAACGACAACGCCACGCAACGCTTTCTCGCATCCGCCATGCACGATGCCGGCGTGTCGCAGGATGAAGCGCGGCAAATCGCATTCCGCGCCACGTGGTACCTGAACTCCGGGATCAAGTACCGCACAATCGGAGACATCATCTCCGGTCTGTTCCCCGGCATAAGCGTGCAGTTCGTGAATCATCACGTGTGCCACGCCGCCTCGGCTTATTTCGGTTCCGGCTACGCCGAAGCGGCGATCCTGGTGATTGACGGCCAGGGCGAGGCGGATACGACGAGCGTCTATCGTGCGCGTCCAGACGCTCTCGATCTTGTTGCACAGTCGTATTGGCCTCATAGTCTCGGCTCGTTCTATCTTACGGTGACACGGTACCTCGGCTTCGACCACGGTGACGAGTACAAGGTCATGGGCATGTCGGCGTACGGCGAGCCGCGCTTCCACGAACTGCTGGAAAAAAGCATGGAGGTCGACGACCAAGGCCGCCTGCGGCTGCTCGAGACGGAGCACTTCGTCGTAGGCGACGTGCGTAACTCGGGCCATCGCCGTTTTCGGTTTTCAGAGGCGTTCGCGGAGCTGCTGCCGCCCCGCGCTGCCGGGACGCCGCTCTCTCAGGCGCACTTCGACCTCGCCGCGTCGGCTCAGAAAGCAGTCGAGCGGCTCGGCGTGCGGCTCGCCGAAAAGGCCGTCGCGCTCACCGGAAGCCGTAAGCTGGCGATCGCCGGTGGAGTCGGGCTCAACGGCCTGATGAATGAAGCGATACGCCAGTCGGGTGTCTGCGATGACGTTTTTGTATATCCCGCGTCGGCAGACGATGGCACCAGTGTCGGCGCAGCGCAGGCCCAGCTCTTCCAGCGCAAGTTGACCGACAGCGGCAGGATCTACAGCTGCTACTTCGGCTATGAGGGCGTCGAGCAGGAAATTCAGCAGGCGCTCAGCGCGACCGGAGTGAAGTATTCAAAGCCGCAATCGATCGCCGACGAAATTGCGGGCGCTCTCGCCCAAGGCAAGATCGTTGCGCGTTATCGCGGCGGTGCCGAATTCGGGCCGCGTGCGCTCGGCAACCGTTCTATCCTCGCCAATCCTGCGTTTCCGGAAATGAAGGACATACTGAACATCCGGGTCAAGCATCGCGAAGAGTTCCGGCCGTTCGCTCCCGCGTGCCTGCGCGAGCGCGTGCACGAGTATTTCGACGTCGAGATCGATACACCTTTCATGCTGCTGATCGCGAGGGCGAAGCCAGGCACCGCAAAAGTGGTGCCTGCGGTCGTACACGTCGACGGCACCGCGCGGGTCCAGACGGTTACGCCGGCACAGAATGCCGACTTTTACGCGATCATCAAGGCCTTCGAGCGCCAGACCGGATTGCCCATGGTGATCAACACCAGCTTCAACGTGAACGGCGAGGCGATTGTCGATACGCCGCTCGATGCGATCGAATCGTTCGGGTTCATGGACATCGACTATCTGGCGATCGGGGACTACTGGATTCCGAAGCAGGAGAATCTGGCGACTTTCGCGGAAGTCTCGCATGAGGATTACCTCGAGAAAAGGCGTACGCGATACGCTAACTGCCGCTTCGGCCCACTCGCGGACGTCGACGTACGGGCTTACGGGCCATGGTTTTTTCCGAATCAGGAGGACCTGTCGCGGTTCTCGCAGAGTGTCAGTGACGCCTGAGCGCGCACGGGGGAATCATCGTCGGCGTCGTGCAATCGCTCGCACTGGTGCTCGCGGTTTGCCGGCTGGCTCCCTCTTGCGCTTCCGCGTAGGGCCTCTACAGAGATTGCATGGTCGGTGCCAGTAGTCCCTCGGTCGGCCTGCGCAGCGCCCCCTGCGACGCGCACGCCAACGAGCCGCTCTTCAAGGCACCACTATGTCTACCAAGCTGAACGTGGTCGCCAACTTCCTGGGGCAGGGGTGGACGACGCTCATGAATATCGGTTTCGTGCCGGTATATGCGAGCTACCTCGGAATGGAGGCCATTGGTCTGATCGGCTTTTTCGCCTCGCTCCAGGTCTGGATCTATCTGCTCGACCTGGGAATCTGCGCCGCGGTCAACCGCGAAATGGCACGCTACAGCGCCGGGCAATACACTGCGAGCGGTATCCGCGAACTGATGCTTCCGGTCGAAGTCGTTTATTGTGCGATAGCGGCTGCGCTCGCGCTGGTGGCGTGGCTCGTGCTTCCGGCGCTCGCGGCGAGCTGGCTCAATCCGGTGGTGCTCACGCGCGAGATGCTGATCGACAGCGTGCGTCTGCTCGCACTCGCGCTGCTGGCCCGTTGGTGGGGACAATTGTACGTAGCGGCGATTCAGGGCCTTCAGCAACAGGTCTGGCTCAACGCGTTCACCTCGGCAATGGCGACGGTGCGGGCGCTGGGCGCCGTTCTGATTCTGGCGGTTTACGGGGGAAACCTCGGGGCTTTTTTCCAGTGGCAATTCGCCACCGCCGTGGTTGAATCGGTCGTCCTGATGCTGCGCTTCAGGCGGCTGCTTCCCGCGGGGCGCGACGCCACCGTGTTCCGGCTTGATCGCCTCAAATCGATCTGGAGGTTCGCGGCGGGCATGTTCCTCGGGAACTCGCTCGGCGTCGCGATGGCGCAGACCGACAAGCTCGTCCTGTCCAAACTGCTGAGCCTCGAGACTTTCGGTCAGTACATGATGGCGGCGACACTTGCAAGTGGCATCGCAATATTCGCGCGTCCCATAGTCACGGCAGCGTATCCGCGGCTGGTCCAGGACATCGCCGGCGACGACGAGGGGGCGCTCGTTAGAACCTACCATCAGGCGTGCCAGGCACTCGCCGCTGCTGTTCTTCCGGCGGCCATGTTGCTGATCCTGTTCTCGCATGCCGTTGTGATGGTGTGGTCAGGCAGCCCCTCGCTTGCAGCCCAGATAGCAGCCGTCACCTCCCTGCTCGCAATCGGCTACACGCTCAATGGGCTCATGTATGTTCCCGCGTCGCTTGCGACGGCATACGGCTGGACGCGTCTCGCGGTGACGCTCAATGCGATGTCCATGCTGGTGGTGATCCCGGCAATTATAATCGGCGCCAAAGCGGGGGGCATGATCGGAACCGCGATCGCATGGATACTGATGAACGTCATATACGTTTCGCTACAGACGGCGTTTTTGCACCGTCGGTACCTCAATGCCCAGAAATGGGTCTGGCTTCGTGACGATGTGCTGCGCCCGCTCATGTTCATCACACTTGCAGCGCTGTTGCTGAAAGCGCTGGAGCCTCCGGAACTCGGAAGAGCTGGCGCGGTGGCGTGGCTCGCGCTGGTCTGGCCGGCTCTGGTAGGCGCGGCAGTGCTGGCCCTTCCGTCGATGCGACAATCACTACGGCACTGGATGTTCAGGGCCGCAAAAAGTTTGCCAAGATGATCGAAAACATTGGCATTATCGTTCCCACGTACAATCGGCACGGGACGCTCGCGAGACAGCTCGACTGGCTTAAGCACATCGGGATCCAGGACGTCGTCGTGGCGGACGGCACCGCCCAGCCCTTTCCGGACGCCACGCGCTGGCGGCACTGGTACCGTCATTATCCGGGGATGTCGATGACGCAGCGGCTGAAAACCGCAGCCGAGCAAATCCGCGCCCCTATTGTGACACTGTGCCCTGACGACGATTACCTTTGCCCGGGAGGGTTGGTTCGGGCCGCGCGCCTCCTGATGGAAGATCCGGGTTGCGCGTCCGCGCAGGGTCGCTATATCTCGATCGAGAACCGTCGGGGCAGCCTGCGTTTCGGCCGGCTCTACGATCATGCAAAGAGTTTTTCGATCGACGCGGCCACGCCGGCGGAGCGGCTCTCGACGTGGATGCGCAGTTACATGCATTCGATGTACTCGCTGCGACGCAACGACCGCATGCTGGCGATTCTTCGCGCCTTCCCGTCGCAGGTGGAGAGCTTTAATCTGAACGAGCTCTCTTTCGCGTTCGCCGACGCGTGGTACGGCAGACATTTCATGTTCCAGGATGTGCTCTACATGGCGCGGGATGCTCTTGTCACCTTCGCGCCGTGTCCGGAAACGCAGGACCTCGTGCGGTTCCAGGCGAATTTTCCCGAGCGCTATTCCAGGTGGATCCAAGAGTTCACCGAAGCTTTTGCCTACAACGCGGGCGCAGCAAATGCCGGCGAGATGAAGGGGCTGTGGGAGCACGCCTTCGCCATGTACGCCGAATACGAGACCCTGGAGCAGCGCCGACCGATGGGCAGACTCAGGGCGATCGTGCCGCCGAAGGTAAAGCGAGTGCTGAAAAAGCTTCGTGCGGTGCGAGAGCCTGATTCGTGGATAGCTCAGACCGACGATTTTCGACAAGTGCGCTCCCATGCCTTGCGCTTTATCTGAGGCCGGTGTCCAGGGGCACCACGCAGCCCCGATTGATCCGTTCTTCCCCGCGCGCGGGAACGCAGTGGTCGGCGATACGCCCGTGCGCCGTATACACGTCGTCTTTTCCGAGCGCGACCTGATTGCCACCGCCGCAAGCGGCATAAGCGGGGACGATTGGGTGATCGGAGACATCGCCTCGCCGCCGGCGACCGGCCGCTATTTTTTTCCCGAGCTCGATCTGGCGGCGCAGTCGGCCGCATGCTCCGTCATAGCACAGCGTCTGTCGGGCGAACAGGACCGGTTCCTGTCCGGACTGCAAGGCTTCGCAAACGTATTTTACGAATGCACCGTGATGCCTGTCGCGCGCTACGTGTGTGCCCTGCGCGCGGCGATCCGCTGCTTGAAAGGCTCCGGCGAGCCGTTCGAAGTTGTTTTCCCGCGGCAACTGAGCCTGGCGGTCCGGAGCTCTGCTTACTACATGTCGGAGTATGAGCTTCACGTCAGCTCGGTAAGGTTGTATGACAGGGAGGCAACTTTTCTTCCATATCTGCTGGATGTCTGCGACCAGGAACGGGCGTCGTATCGGTCTCGCGCACGTCGGCGGATCTCGCCGGTGATGTTGTTCAGCCCGCTGCGCGTGTGGTCGGTGTTCGCCCTGCGTTTCGCGTTCGCCCTGACGGCGTGGAGGCCGAGGTCGCGCGCCGCGTCCGCGGCCACCGCCGGGGCAAGGTCGCTGCAAGACGTCGACCTGATCGTGGTGACGCGCGCGCAATCGCAAACCGAATTCTTCGCGCCGTTCTTACGTTCGACCGGGACTCGAACGGCGATCGCGCGGCGCCTGGGCTTGAGCTGCGTGCAGGTCATGCAGTGCGACCAGTTCGCGCACGCACTGCCCATTCCGGTTTTCGGTGATTGGTTTCTCGCCGATGGAAGGACGAACGAGAGCAGGTTTCATGAGGCGTGGCCCGACGCTGCCGCACCGGAATCAGGAATCGCGTCCTGAGGTACTATTGCAGTCTTTGGCAACCCACGCGCGACATGAATCGGATTTTTATCATTTTTTCTGCGGCTGACGCGGAATCGGTGTGGCCCGTCGCTTGCGATCGCGATCTGATCGTGGGCGATCTGGCCGGCAGTTGCAAAGAGGGGGGGCTTCACTTTCCAGAGCTCTCCACCTCCGAGCAGCGCCGACTCACCGAAGCGGTCGCAGCGAAACTTTCATCCCGGAAGAACGACTTACTTTCGCTGCTGCCCGGATTCGCCAACGCATACTACGAGTGCACGACGATGCCTCTCGCGCGGTACATCGCCGCGCTCAACTCGGCGATCGCTGTGATGCGCGAGCGCGGAGGCGCATTCGAGGTGGTGTTCCCGCGCAAGCTTCTCCTGCAGCGGAGGACCTCGGCGTACTACATGTCGGAATACGAGCTGCAGGGCGTGCGGCTGTATTCACGCGAGGCCGTATTCCTGCCTTACCTCGTTGAAGTGTGCGGGCAGAAGAATGCGACTCACCGCTTTTCCGGGGTGACCGGCCTATCGCCGGTGCTCTGGTTCGAACTCTCGAGAGTGTGGCTGGTGTTCGCAGTGCGTTTTTTCGCGGCGCTCGCCGGACTGCGTCCGGCTTCGCAGCGCGTGCAGCGTGGGCCAGGCGCACCAGTGCAAAGTGAAACCGACGTCGTGGTGGTCTCGCGCTCTCCGGCTCAAAGTGAAGTGATATCGCCTTTTCTGCGCTCGACCGGTTTGCGTGCGAGCATGGTGGCGGCGGAGAGCTTTTTTACGAGAGGCGCGAACTGGAAAGCTTGCATGCAGGTTGCCGCCGCAGCGCCTGGAACGGTACACGCCGTCCGGCTGCGGCGCCCGTCACTGCGCCGGCTGGTGGGTGTTTACCTGAAGGCCGCGTCGCTGATATTGACGAAGAAAAAGGAAACTCTGGAAGTCGTAGGCGTGGCGGTCGACATCACGCAGTCGATCCGCGAGCTCCTCGTGATGCTTCCGGACCTCGTTGTCTACGCCGAAGCGCTGGAAGCGGAGGTCTCTGCGATGCCGCAGCCCGCGTGGCGCGTGCTGCTGACCTTTGAGCAGAAATCCCCGCATGGTCTGGCCGACGCACTCACTGCGAGAAAGCTCGGCCTCAAATGCGTCCATGTCATGCAGTGCGACCAGTTCGCGCATGTATTGCCATTCCCGGTGTTCGGCGACTGGTTTCTGACCGACAGCAGGACGAACCAAGCGCGTTTCGCCGAGGTGTGGGGCGCCGATGCTTCCCGTGTCGCGTACGTCGGCTCCTTCAAAGCGTGCGTTGATTCGGTCGACAATACCGCGGCTGTAGCGGTGGCCGACCGCCCCCGGGTCTGGTGTTTCTTCGCCAATTACGACGTTCATCTGAATCGTCGCGTGCTCGCCGCGTTGCGCGAAATCGCAGTCGCCAAGCACCTCGATGTTCTGATAAAGCTGCATCCCAGGGACTCGCGAGAATGTTATCGGCAGTTCAGCGACATGCGCATCGTCGCCGAGGGCGACTTGTCGAAGACGGAGCTATTCGCCAGCTTTACTCACGCGATCACATTTCCATCCGGAGTCGTACTCGACCTCCTGTTTTCTGCGAAGCCCTATCTGCTGCTGAACTTTGGCGGCGTTACCGCTTCCGAAAAATTCATCTATGGGGACGCGGACTACGCGGGTCTGGTGGGAAATCTCGACGGCCTCGAACGTGCGCTCGACGAGCCTGCGTGGCTCGAGAGGGAGTTCGCTGTCTTTCGGCAAGAGCTGATGAAGAACAACGATATCGTCCATGACGCCGGCGAGATCAAGAACAACTTAATGGCCCTCCTCGGAATTGCCGGGCGCGCCGCTAAACGGGACGATTCGAGTGCGAGAACAATCGATCACGCAGCCTGAAAAAAGAAGTGTGCACGACTTCTGGGAGAGAGCCGCTTGCGGTGAGGAGCTGTATCTCACGGGTGACGACGCCTATAACCACCAGGCACGTACGCGCTACGAGCTCGAGCCGTACATCTCATCATTCGCGGATTTCGAGGCGACGAGAGACCTGCGGGTACTGGAAATCGGCGTGGGGCTCGGCGCCGACCACGAGCGGTTCGCAGCGGCCGGAGCAAATCTCAGCGGCATAGACCTTACCCGTAACGCGGTGGAACACACTCGCGCGCGGCTCGAACGCCGCGGCCTCACGTCAGACCTGCGAATAGGTGATGCCGAAACGCTCCCGTTCGGAGACGCGCAGTTCGACGTCGTATATTCGTATGGCGTGCTGCACCACAGCCCGAACACGGCCGCCGCGGTCGCGGAGGTGCACCGGGTGCTGAAACCGGGGGGTATTGCTCGAATCATGATCTACCACAAGCGTAGCTTCGTCGGCTTAATGTTATGGATACGCTACGGCCTTCTTGCGTTGAAGCCATTTGAGCCACTCGCCTCCCTCTACGCTCAGCACCTCGAGAGTCCCGGCACGAAAGCCTACTCGGTTGACGAAGCTCGCCGGCTGTTCGCGTGGTTCTCGGAAGTGCAGATTTCCACCGAGCTCACGCACGGGGACTTGCTCACTTCGGCAGCGGGGCAGCGGCACACCGGGCTGCTCCTGAACTTCGCGCGCAAGGTGTGGCCGCGAAGGCTGATCAGGCGCTTCTTTCCCGCGAATGGTCTCCACATGTTGATCACGGCCGTAAAGTGACCGCGGCCGGAATTCGACAATCACCCCCGCGTAGCAGCCGCTGACCCATGTGCGGAATCATGGGTATCGTCGGGCCGCGCCCGGCGCGCGATTGGACTGCGTGGGGACAGCTCACGCGTCACCGCGGCCCCGATGCGTTCGGGATCTGGCATGACGAGCACGCTCTGCTCGCGCACAACCGGCTCGCGATCATCGATCTGTCCGCTGCTGCGGACCAGCCGATGCGCTCCGCCGACGGGCGCCACGTCATCGTCTTCAACGGTGAGATCTTCAACTTCCTCGAGTTGCGCGACGAGCTCGAGCGCGCCGGCGCGGTCTTCGCCACGCACTCGGATACCGAAGTCATCCTCGAGGGATATCGCCGCTGGGGGCCGGATGTGCTCGACCGGCTCGACGGCATGTTCGCATTCGTCATCTGGGACTGCGAGCGCCGCCGGGCCTTCGGCGCGAGGGATCACGTCGGCATCAAGCCGCTGTTCTACCGGCGCACCCAGGGAAAGCTGATTTTCGGTTCGGAGCTGAAAGTGCTGACCGCACTGGCGGACACGGCCCCGTGCGTGCGGCGGGCATCGGTTTACGAGTATCTACTGTACTCGTACGTGCCTGCGCCCTTCAGCATCTACGAAGACTATCTGAAGCTCCCGCCCGGCCACTGCTTCGACTTTGACGAGGCGGGCGACACGCTTTCGGTGCGGCAGTGGTGGGCGGTGCCGCGACCGTCCGAGCCGGCAGGCGTCGATTTTCCCGGCGCGGTAGCGTCCCTGCGCACGGTATTCGGGCAGGCCGTCGAGCGCCGGATGATCTCCGACGTGCCGATAGGCGCGTTCCTGAGCGGCGGCATCGATTCGAGCGTGATCGTCGCCGAAATGGCGGCGCGCGGCGGCGCGATCAGGACTTTTTCGATCGGGTACCGCGACAATCCCGAATACGACGAGTCCCCGTATGCGAATCTCGTCGCCGATGCGCTCGGCGTCAAGCATACCGTCCTGTATCCAGACCTCAACGGCAGCGACATCAGTCAGTACGTGGATCTTATCACCCGACAGTTCGACGAGCCGTTCGGCAACCCCACCGTCGCGCTCACGCACTTGCTCACCGCGTCGGTGCGCGAGCACGTCACGGTCGCGCTCGCGGGCGACGGGGGGGATGAGCTCTTCGCGGGCTATCCGCGCCACAACGCGCTGATGTGGGCAGGACGCCTGCGCGGCTGGCTGGGACCGCTGAGCACTGCGGTCGTCGCATTTCTGCGAACGCTGCCGGAGACGCCAGCCGGCAACCACAGGGTCAGGCGCCTGCGACGCTTTTTCACCTCGCTCAGGAAGCCGCTCGGCGCGGCGTTTCAGGACTGGTCGTCCGTCTTTCCGATAGACGCGGTGATGGCGACACTGGTGCCGCCCGGACAGACGCTTCCGGAAGACGCGAGAACTGCTTTCATTAGCGACTGGTTCGAAGCCTCGGGCGGCGACGCGGTGGCGAGCGCGCAGTACGCGGATCTCAACAGCTTTCTGCCGTACAACCTGATGGAGGGTGCGGACCGCATGAGCATGGCGAACGGTTTCGAGCTTCGTGTCCCCTTCGTCGCCCGCGCGATGATTGAGGAGGCCGCGCGCATTCCGACCCGCTGGAAAATTGCCCGAGGCGAGCAGAAACATATCCTGAAAGAAGCGTACCGTGACGTGCTGCCGCAATCGATAATCACACGCAGGAAGCGCGGTTTCAATCCGCCGGTGTGGCACTGGCTGCAGAAAAATAGGCCGCTTCTGGACTCGATGTTTTGCGATAATGCCGCCCTCTATGAATATGTCTCCCAGGCGGCGGTGCGCAGAATGACCGACGAGTTTTTCGCGCACCGGGCCGACCACTCCCTGCAGTTGTGGACCTTGCTCGTTCTCGAGCACTGGCTCAAGACGTGTCGGGTTTGAAGACGCACCGGGGGCTGAGCAGCGCAGGTGAGACCGCACGATCACCCCTCAGCCGCGGCCTGCTTTATTTCCACACCCTGCGCCATCTGCGGCCGATCCAGGTATGGGGGCGCCTGCGCTTCCGGCTGTCGCGACCCACGCCCGACCTGTCGAAGGCGCCCGGGCAGCGTGCGGCCTCAGAGCAGTGGACACGCGGCGCCGTGCATCCGCAGCGCCAGCTTTCCCCGACGCGCTTTCGTTTCCTGAACGTCGAGCACGAGATTTCGGCTCCCGACGACTGGAATGCGCCCCAACGCCCTAAGCTCTGGCTGTACAACGCACACTATTTCGACGACCTGGCCGCATCGGATGCGCTGGCGCGGCGAGAATGGCACGGCGCGTTGATCGAGCGCTGGATCGGCGAGAACCCGCCGGGACAGGGCGTCGGCTGGGAGCCGTACCCGATCTCGTGCCGTATCGTGAACTGGATCCGCTGGGCGCTCGCCGGTAACGTGCTTACGGCCAACGCGCTGCACAGCCTCGCGGTGCAGTCGCGCTTTCTCTCCCGCCGGCTCGAGTGGCACCTCCTCGGCAATCATCTGTTCGTCAACGCGAAGGCGCTGGTATTCGCCGGCGTATTTTTCGAGGGCGCTGAAGCAGACCGGTGGCGGCGAATGGGGTTGGCAATCCTCATGCGCGAGCTCCCCGAGCAGATTCTTGCCGACGGCGGTCATTTCGAGCGCAGCCCGATGTATCACGCGCTTATCCTCGAAGACGTCCTCGATCTGGTCAATCTCGAAAGGGCATATCCGAAAGTCTTCGCCGGCAGTGTGCAGTCTGCGGCGGTGTCGGATGCGTGGATTCAGCGTATTCCGGCGATGCTCGGATGGCTGTCAGCCATGAGTCATCCGGATGGAGATATCGCGTTCTTCAACGATGCGGCGTTTCAAATCAGCGCCGAGCCCCAGGCGCTAGCCGATTACGCCGCGAGGCTCGGGATTACGCCCCCTCCCGAGGTGAATGAAGGCATGCAGGTCCTGGGCGAAACCGGTTACGTCGCCGCGCGCCGCGGCCCGATCTCGCTATGGTTCGACGCCGCGCCGCTGGGCCCCGAATACCTGCCGGCACACGCGCACGCGGACACTCTGTCTTTCGAGCTGTCGTGGCACGGACAGCGCATCGTGACGAACTCGGGAACGTCGTGTTATGCGTCCGGCCCCCAGCGCGACTGGGAGCGCTCGACAGCGGCGCACAACGCTGTCGTCATAGACGGCGAAAGCTCATCCGAAGTGTGGCATGCATTCCGTGTTGCCCGCCGCGCACGTCCTTTTGCGCTCCACTGCGGAGAAACCGCACAGTCGTGCGTCATGCGCTGCAGCCATGACGGCTACACCCGTCTGCCCGGACGTCCTGTTCATACGAGGACCATCGAGCTGACCGAGCGCGAAGTGACTTGGCGCGACGAAGTGACAGGTTCGGGAACGCACGCCGCAACTGGGTACATTCCGCTGCATCCTTCGGTCACGGCCGAACAGACAGCGGACGGCTCGTGCGCTCTCGCCGGTCCCGAGGGCTTGCGGCTGGCGCTGACACCGGTGAACGCTTGCACCAGGCTGCACATCGATACCGGAACGTACTCGGCCGAGTTCGGCCACGTGCTGCCGCGCCCGGTGCTCATGTGGACTTTGACGGGAAGGCTGCCGCTTACCGCGGTGTTCAGGCTGCGCGAGCTCTGATGCAAAATCCGATGCACGTTCTTTTCATCTCGGACAACTTTCCGCCGGAGACGAACGCAGGTGCGTCTCGTACCTTCGAGCACGCGCGGCGCTGGGTTGAGGCCGGCCACCGAGTCACGGTCGTCGCTGCTGCACCGAATTTCCCGGAAGGCAGGATATTCAAGGGATATAAAAACAGGTTGATGCAGCGCGAAGTGCTCGACGGCATCGAGGTGGTGCGCGTGTGGACGTATATCACCGCCAACACCGGTTTTTTCCGACGCACCGTCGACCAGGCGAGCTTCATGATCTCCGCAACGGTCGTATCGCTATTCCTGGCAAGACCCCACGTGGTGATCGCCACGTCTCCGCAGTTCTTGCAGACGCTTGCCGGCTATGCGGTGTCGCGACTGAAGCGGCGTCCGTTCATTTTTGAGTTGCGCGATCTGTGGCCGGACTCCATCGTCGCCGTCGGTGCGATGAGAGAGTCGGCGCTGATAAAGCTGTTGCGCAGGCTCGAGTACTTCATCTACCGCCACGCCGCGAAGATCGTGAGTGTGACCGACTCCTTCAAAGCCATACTCGAAGGCAACGGCATACCGGCTGAGCGTATTGGAGTCGTGCCGAACGGCGCAGACCTTGAGACCTACCGGCCCGGGGAAGCGCCGCAGGCGCTGATCGAACGCTGGGGGCTGCAGGGGAAATTCGTGGCCGCCTATGTCGGCACCGTAGGCATGGCTCACGGTTTGTCTACGTTACTCGACGCAGCCCAGCGCTTGCGCGGTCGCGACGACATACGGATCGTGGTCGTGGGTACCGGCGCTGAAAAGGACGAGCTGATCGCAGAGGCGGCCAGGCGCGGGCTGCACAACGTGATCTTCGTCGGAGGTGTTCCGAAAGCGGACGTCGCCGCCTATTGGCGGCTGTGCGACGTCGCGCTCGTGCTGTTGCGGGATCTTCCTCTGTTTCGTCATGTCATCCCCTCGAAGATGTTCGAAGCGATGGCGACCGGACGCGCGATAATTCTGGGCGTGCAGGGCGAGAGCGCCACGATACTGGAGCGCGCGCAGGCGGGAATGGTGATTCCGCCCGAGAACGTCGACGCACTAGTCGCGGCGATTCAGGCCATGGCTGACGATCGCGAGCGCTGCCGCGCAACAGGTGTCTCCGGGCGGCAATTCGTCGAGGGCCACTACGATCGCGACGTACTGGCAACGAAGATGCTCGGAATCATCGAAGAAGTTAATCGAGAATATTAGGGTATGACTCACATCGTCGATCTCATCGCCGCGGCGCGGCCCAACTTCATGAAAGTGGCGCCGCTGTACAAGGCGTTGAAAGCGGAGTACGGGATTTCGCCGCGGCTGGTACACACGGGCCAGCATTACGACGACAACATGTCAGGAGCGTTCTTCCGCGATCTCGGCCTGCCCGAGCCGGACGCGCATCTGGGCATCGGCGGCGGCACCCATGCCGAGCAGACCGGACGGATCATGATTGCCTACGAACGCTGGTGCCTCGATTCGCGCCCCGCGTGCACTATCGTCGTCGGGGACGTGAACTCTACGGCGGCGTGTGCTCTGGCTGCGGTGAAGCTGAACATACCGGTCGCGCACCTCGAGGCGGGCCTTCGAAGTGGCGACCGCACCATGCCGGAAGAAACCAACCGGCTGGTGACCGACGCGATCGCCGACCTGCTGTGGACCCCGTCGCCTGACGCGGACGAGAATCTTCTGCGCGAAGGTGCCGCGGCGGCACGCGTGTGTCGCGTGGGGAACATCATGATCGACGCTCTGGAGATGAGCCGCGCGCGAATCGAGCAGCGCGGTTTCGCGCGCGAGCTTGGCCTTGCAGCCGGCGGCTACGGCGTCGTGACGCTGCACCGTCCGAGCAACGTCGACGAGCCGTCCCAGATGCAGAATCTCATCGTGATGCTGGAGGCGTGCGCCGCGCGGCTCCCGCTCGTCTTTCCGGTGCATCCGAGAACGCGCAAGCGTCTGGATGATTTCGGCCTGTGGCCTCGCGCCGCCGCGATACCCGGGCTGCAGGCGATCGAGCCGGTGGGCTATGTCGAGTTTATGAGCCTCGTATTTTCGTGCGCCGCAGTGATCACCGATTCCGGAGGCGTCCAGGAAGAAACGACTTACCTGGGCATCCCTTGCATGACCCTGCGCGAGAACACCGAAAGGCCGATCACCGTCACCGAGGGGACGAACCGGCTGATGAAACCGCCGGATGTGCCGGCAGCGGTCGAACGCGTGCTCGCTGGCACCTGGGGGAAAGGCCGCACGCCGGATCTGTGGGACGGCAATACGGCAGCGCGAGTGGTAACCAGCCTTAAACAGCTGCTCACGAGCCGCACGCCGGCATGACGATCCGTTTTCGGGCGGGCCGCTGACGCATGGCTGAAAAGATACTGGTCACCGGCGCAAACGGTTTCGTCGGCCGCGCCTTGTGCGCCGAGCTCGCCCGACGCGGCCATGAAGTTGTCGCCGCCGTACGTGACGCAAGGCACGCCGCCGGCTTGCCCGGTCGGACGGTCGAAGTCGGCACACTTCGGCCCGATACCGACTGGTCTGCTGCGCTCGAGGGTGTCGATGTCGTCGTCCATCTCGCCGCGCGCGTTCACGTAATGAAGGAAAACGCGTCCGACCCGCTGGCGGCGTTCAGGGCGCTCAACGTGGCGGCAACGCAGCGACTTGCGGATGCCGCGGCCGCTGCACGAGTAAAACGCTTCGTGTATGTCAGCTCAATCAAGGTCAACGGCGAATCGACCCATGAGCTGCCATTTACCGAGGCCGACCGCGCTGATCCGCAGGATCCTTACGGCTTGTCGAAATGGGAAGCGGAGCAGGCACTTTGGATGATCGCGCGCGCCGGCTCTCTGGAATTGACGATCGTGCGGCCTCCGCTGGTCTACGGACCCGGTGTCGGCGGTAATTTCCTTCGCCTGATGCATTGGGTGCAGCGCGGCATCCCGCTGCCGCTCGGGAGCATAAAAAACAGACGAAGCATGATTTACAACGATAATCTGGCCAGCGCGCTAGTGGCGTGCGCGACCCACCCGGCGGCCGCGGGTCACACCTTTCTCGTAAGCGATGGGATGGAGCTCTCCACTCCGGACCTGATCAGGCGCCTCGGAGAGGGGATGGGGGTGCCCGCACGATTGTTGCCGGTTCCCGCAGGGTTGCTGACGATGGGCGCGACCCTGGCTAGGAAAGCCGCTGAAGTCGATCGGCTCACAGGTTCGCTCGTGATCGACGGTTCAGGTATACGCACGGTGCTCGGCTGGTCTCCGCCTTTCTCTGTGGACGAGGGGCTGAAGGCGACCGCGCGCTGGTTCGCGAGCATGAGGTGAGCTTCTCCTCAGCCGTGCCATGTACAGGGAAAACATGGTGTCGGTATATAATGGCGGCCAGTTCGGAGTCCCGTTTCGGCCACCGATAGTTCCAATGGAGGAGTAGTGGCGGCTATTTTTTTTTCCAGCGTCGTCGTCTGTGCCGCCCTCATAGGTTTTTTGCTGCTTACGAAACTGGCATGGCGCATCGCGACGGACGTCCCTAACAATCGCTCGCTGCATACCACGCCGATTCCCCGTGTAGGCGGGTGGGGCGTAGTGCCAGCCATGGTCGGCGTCTCGCTGTATTTCGGGCTCTCAGAGTGGATCGTTCCGACGCTTGCCGTCGTGCTGTTCGCTGTCTCCTATGCCGACGACCGCTTGGGCCTGCCGATCATCGTCAGGCTGCCGGTGCACGCAGCAGCGGCTGCCGCATGGCTGGCCTTCGGTCCTCTCGGTCTTCCGTTCGCGACGGCGGCGCTCGCGGTTTTCGCGATCGTATGGGTCACGAACCTGTTCAATTTCATGGACGGTGCCGACGGTCTCGCCGGAGGCATGGCTGTCTTTGCATTCGGCACGTACGCCATCGTGGCCGGAAACGCGGGCGCGGCGCCTCTGGCCCTATGGGCGGCGTCCATCGCGGGCGCGGCCGCCGGCTTCCTGCTTTTCAACGTCAATCCGGCGCGTGTGTTTCTGGGGGATGCCGGGTCAATCACCATAGGTTTCTTCGCCGGTGCTTTCGGCATCTGGGGTTGGGCTGCCGAAACATGGCCGGTGTGGTTTCCCTTTCTCGTGTCTGCGCCTTTTTTCCTCGACGCCACTGCGACGATATTGCGCCGCATGTTCGGGGGCGAGCCGTTCTGGCGTGCACATCGGGAACATTATTACCAGCGGCTGATCCGCTCGGGCTGGAGCCACCGGCGAACGGCCATATGCGAATACGTTCTGATGGGCGCGTCAGCGGGACTGGCCATGCTCATGCTGGACTGGGCCCCCGCAGCGCAATACGCAGGTCTTGTGGGCGTGGCAGCAGTCTACGTGATGCTGGCGTGGGCGGTGGACCGACGCTGGGCGGTTTTCCAGCATCAGGCTTCGGTGCACAAAGCGATCGAGCGCTCGGTCGTTCAAGGCGCTGCGGCATTGCACAAAAGGGGCGTGCCTCGTGCCAGCACGCAGCACGGCGGGTATATTGGCGAAGCGATCAAAATTTCTCATCTCGACGCCGCCTCGGCGGTTCCGGTGGCTGGACGGCAGCACCATACGCGCACGCCGGTCGACGATCGCGCTTTTCAGCACGATTCGGAAAACACCGAGGCAAAGTTTAAAGCCGCTACGGCCGTTGCTGTAACGAGAACGGGTGGGCATGACACCTGCTCCGGAGCTTTACGCAGTGGGCGTCCCGCGCTTCCAGAACGTCCGTCGCAGGACGACCGCGCTTGATGCGTCCGCCAAAATATGTGCTAACATGTAGTTGACATATCGCCCTCAAGGAGAAAAAGACATGAAATTAACAGCCGCCGCATTAGCCGCCATGATGGCAATCTCAGCTGTGTCTTACGCAGCAGTGGTCGACCCGGCCGAACCGCCCGCGACGCCCGCAGGCGGCGCCCCTGAAGCCGGTATCGGCGTAACCGGGGCAGTCGGCATCGCCATCGGGATCGGCGTCATCGCAGCCATAGCAGGGGGCGGCGGGGACAACAACACCACCACCACTGGCACAACCGGCACGACCGGCACGACCGGCACCAACTAAGCCCGTCGGCATTCGAGCTTTCCGAAAAGGGTCTCGGCGTCAGCCGAGACCCTTTTTCTATGGAGTGATCCCGTTGTTTTTTTCTGCCCCGTTCTCGCGGCGCCTGCTGTCAGTCGTGGCTGGCCTGGTGGTGCTCGGCGGCTGCTCGACCGGCATGAATGCCATGGTCGATTCGGTACGGCAGGTCTTGCCGCGCGGCCAGGCCGCTGACAGCGCGGCGCTCGACGCCCGTTTCGCGTATATCAGAATCACCCGTGGCGGCCACGTCGGCCTCTTGTGGCGCGGCAGCACCGAGCAGGGTCCCGAGGGCACCGTCGAGGTGTACTACAGCGGGTTCGGTGAGGTCGTGCGCCTGCTCGACGGCCGCCTCGTAGGCGCGCTCGGGCTGAACACCGAATGGCGCAAGGTGTCGCTCACCGCACCGTCCTGGCGCACGGCCTCGGCGGCGGCACAGGGCGTCTCGTTCGTCAGAGTCAGGGACGTGATGCCGGGTTACCGCTCCGGGGTTCGCGACGAGGTCACGGTGCGCCCGATCGCCGCGCCTTCGCGGACCGCGCTGCGGGCCGTCGATCCCGGCGCGCTTGCGTGGTTCGAAGAGCGAACGGCCACGTCGGCCGGCGACGCACCGGTCCCGGTTGCGCGTTACGGCGTCGACTTGGCCGGCGCTCAGGAGCAGGTCATCTATGCGGAGCAGTGCCTCGCCGTCGACCTGTGCTTCACTTGGCAGCGCTGGTCCGCGGCCATGCAGCAGGCCTCTGTAGATCGACGCTGAGCCGCGAGGCTTCACTGCGCCGCGCGTTGCGGTAAACTCCGGGGCGATGGCGGCCGTCACGGTCGAGCCCGCCGCGTTAAAAACTTCCCTCTCATCGATTGAAATCTAAGCGGCGGACACGTTCCGGCTTGCGGCGAGCCGGTTCGCGCGTGGCGATTGCCGCCGCGTCTCTGGCGTTGACCATGCCGGGGTTGGCAGCGGTGGCCGGCGCCGCAGAATCCGCTCGTACGGACGCACCGCCGACTGCTGACAGCACCGCCAAACCCAGGCCTGCACGGCAGCGGCGACTGAGCGATTGGCTCCTGCAGCGCACAGCGCAACCCGACGACTACCCGCTCGGGGTCAGTTGGCGCGTTCCCCAGGAGGTGCCGCCGCAGACGCTCCTGAAGCTCGAGTTGGTCACCGCGCTCGCTGGCGGCGAGCCGGACGTCAAGGCCGAAACCGGCGCCATGAAGCGCCTGAAGGACTGGCTGGCCGGCCTCCCCGCCACGGGGCGCGTCCCGGTGGTGAATGCCGACGGGCGCTGGCTCCAGGTGAACCCCGCACACGACCCGGTGCTGGGCCCCGGTCATACGCTCGTCATGCCGCGGCGGCCCCGAAGCGTCACGGTCCTGCAAAGCGACGGCACGCGGTGCACGGTCATGCACGGTGCAGGACAGGAAGCTGCGGCGTACGTTCAGGCCTGCGCCGGGCGAGGTGCAGCGGGTGCAGACTGGGCGTGGATCGCCCAGCCCGACGGCCGCGTACAGCGCTTCGGCATCGCCGCGTGGAACCGGGAAAAGCAGGCCGAGCCTGCGGCAGGCGCGTGGATCTGGGCGCCAGCGCGAGGAAGTGGGTGGCCCGAGGGATTCTCGGACCGCCTGATCCGGTTTCTCGCAACGCAAGGTCCTGCACCGGATGGGGGGCGCGACAGCACCGAGTCCGTGACGATCGGTGCCGCGACGGTGGAGGCGCCGGCGGAGGCGGCGCGGGGGGATACGAGCAGCTCCGTCGAAGGACTCCGGTTGAGCGGCGGCATGTCGCTCGGGCTGTCGGATCCCTTTGCGGCCGGGCTCGCGCCCGCGCCTTCCAAGGCCCCGGCTCAGGCGCCGGAGCCCCTGATCGTTCCGGCCGAGAGCCGCCCTGCGAGATCGCGCGACCCGCAGGTGAGCTCGAGCGACTGGGGCAGTGTCGGGCTCCTGCAGACGCCGACAGCACGCATGCGCGAGGCGGGTCACCTCGCGTTCCACTACAGCCGGGTGCAGCCTTACAGCCACGGCAACGTCATCTTCCAGCCCTTCGACTGGATGGAAGCCGGATTCCGCTACACCAACGTCAGCAACCGCGCTTACGGCCCTGCCGAGCTCAGCGGCACTCAGAGCTACAAGGACAAGAGCATCGACGTCAAATTCCGGGCATGGAAGGAATCGGCTTACGTTCCCGAGATCGCCGTCGGGCTTCGGGATATCGGCGGGACCGGCCTGTTCGCGGGCGAATACCTCGTCGCCAGCAAGCGCACGGGCGATCTGGACTGGAGCCTCGGGCTCGGATGGGGCTATGTCGGCGCCCGCGGCGACTTGCGCAATCCGCTCGGGCTGCTCAGCAGCCGCTTCGACGAGCGCACGGGCAGTACGGGCCAAGGCGGCGACTTCAGCTTCTCGCGCTACTTCCGCGGCCGCACGGCGCTCTTCGGGGGGGTGCAATATCACACGCCGTGGGAGCCGCTTACGCTCAAGCTGGAGTATGACGGCAACGATTACCAGCACGAGCCTCAACTGAACAATCTGCCGCAACGCTCCCCCGTGAACGTCGGAATGGTCTACAAGGCAGCCAAAGGCATCGATCTCACGTTCGGGCTCGAGCGCGGTAACACGGTGATGTTCGGCGTCACGCTGCACACCGATCTGCCCCGTCTCACGCAACCCAAGCTGAGCGACCCCAAGCCGGTCGCCGTCGCCGAGGCGCGGCCGTCGCGCGATCCGGACTGGTCCCGCACCGCACGCGATCTGGCGACGCAGACCGACTGGACGGTGCGCAGCATCGAGCGCAGCGGCAACGAAGTTCGCGTCGTGCTCGACGACGCGGGCGCGGTTTATTGGCGGGATCGCGTCGACCGCGGCGCTGCGGTGCTCCATCGCGATGCGCCCCCCGGCGTCGATCGATTCAAGCTCGC
>JAQGMV010000415.1 GCA_028292225.1 Betaproteobacteria bacterium | reverse complement strand
TCGCGCGGCCCGACGTGCGCGTGACCGTCATCGACGGCGACGGATCGGCGCTGATGCGCCTCGGCGCGCTCGCCGCGATCGGTTACCAGCGCCCGCCCAACCTGCTGCACATCGTGCTCGACAACGGCATGCACGAATCGACCGGCGGCCAGTTCACCGTCACGTCCTCGGTCGATCTCGCCGCGGTCGCCAGCGCGTGCGGATACCCGGCCTCACGCCGCGTCTACGATGCCGGCACGCTCGCCGCGATTTTTTCGGCGCCGCGGCGCGAGCTCGGTTTCGTCTGCGCAGCAGTCGCGCCCGGCGTCCCGGACAAGCTCCCGCGGCCTTTGATCACGCCACCTGAAGTGACCCGCCGCCTTCGCGATCACCTCGCCCGACTCGAAAGGTCCCGATGATCCTGCTCAATCCCGGCCCCGTCACGCTGACCGCACGCGTGCGACAGGCGCTCAACACCGACGACATGTGCCACCGCGAGCCCGAGTTCGCGGCGCTCACCCTCGACGTGCTGCGCGCGCTCGAATCGGTTTACGACGGCGGCGGCGAATACGCGGCGGTGATGCTGAGCGGCTCGGGAACGTGCGCGGTCGAAGCGATGCTCTCGACTTTCGCGTCCAAAACGCGCCCGACGCTCGTCGTCTGCAACGGGGTGTACGGCGAGCGCATGGCTTCGATGCTCGCGCGCCAGGGCAAGCCCGCGGCCTCGGTTACGGTGCCCTGGGCCGAAGGCATCGACGTCGCGAAGGTCGAAGCGCATCTGGACGCCCACCCCGACACCGCGCACGTCGCGGTCGTCCACAACGAGACGACCACCGGCCGGCTCAACGACCTGACCGCGCTCGCCGCGCTGTGCGAAGCGCGCCGCGTCGGGCTGCTCATCGACGCGGTCAGCAGCTTCGGAGGCGAAGCGCTTCCGATGGGAGACTGGAAACCGCTCGCGATCGCAGGCACCGCCAACAAGTGTCTGCACGGCGCACCGGGCGTGTCGTTCGTGCTCGCGCGGCGTGACGTGCTCGAAACGGGCGAAAGCCACTCGACGAGCCTCTACCTCGACCTCTCGACGTACTACCGCGAGCAGCTCAAGGGCTGGTCGCCCTTTACGCAGGCGGTGCACGTCGTCGCGGCCTTGTGCGAAGCGCTGCGCGAATTCCAGGATCAGGGCGGCTGGGCTGCTCGCAACCGCCTCTACGTGAGGCGCTCGACCCGGGTGCGCCGCGTGCTCGCCGATGCCGGGGTCGAGACGATGATTCCGATCAAAGCGTGCTCGTCGATGCTGACCGCCTTTTCACTCCCGAAAGACGCCGACTACACGCGCTTGCACGACGAGCTGAAAGACCAGGGTTTCGTCATCTACGCCGGCCAGGGCCCGCTTGCCGGGCGGGTTTTTCGCATCGCCACGATGGGTGACATCGGCGAGGCCGAGCTCGACAGGCTCGCGGACGCACTTCAGGCCTTTTTCTCCCGCGCGCGCGCATGATGCGAGTGCCTGACACCGCGATCATCGTCGCCGCGGGACGCGGCGTCAGGCTCGGCGACATGGGAACCGAGCGCCCCAAAGGCTTCATCGAGCTCGGCGGGATGCCGATCATCGAGCGCTCGCTCGCGTGTCTTGCCGCGGCCGGGGTGCGGCGCACGATCATCGTCACCGGCCATCTGCCCGAGTACTACAACGCGCTCGCGCAGCGCGCCCCGGGTATCGAGCTGGTACACAACCCTGATTACGCGAGCTCGGGAAGTATGTACACGCTGTATCTCGCGCGCGAGCGCGTGAGCGAAGATTTCGTGCTGCTCGAATCCGACCTCGTGTACGAGCGCCGCGCGCTCGACGTGCTTTTCGCCTCGCCCGGCAGTGACACCCTGCTCACTTCAGGTCCGACGCAATCGGGGGACGAGGTGTACGTCGAAGCTTCGAGCGGCAGGCTCACCGGGCTTTCGAAGAAGCGTGCCGAGCTGCGAGGCACGGTGGTCGGAGAGCTCGTGGGCATCACCCGGTTGTCGGTGCGGTGCCTCTTCGCGATGTGCGCCCATGCGGAGCGCGTTTTTCTCGAGACCAGGCACCTCGAATACGAGCAGGCGCTGGTCGCGGCGGCGCGCGAAATCCGTGTGGACTGCCCGGTCGTAACCGATCTCGCATGGACCGAGATCGACGACGAGCGCCACCTCGCGAGAGCGCGCGCACACATTTTTCCCTCGATCGTCGAGCGCGACGCGGTGCACGCGGCCTCGAGCCCATGCTGACTTCGAACGGGATCGAGGCGTTCAAGCGCGACGGGTATCTCATCGTGCGCGGCATGTACGCGCCTGACGAGGTCGCAGCGATGTCCGGGTTGATCGATGCGCTCGTCGCCAAGCCGCCGGTGCGCGGCGCCGAGATGGCCTACTTCGAAGACAGCCGGGCCGAGCCGGGACGCCGCATCCTGTCGCGCATCGAGAAGTTCGCCGACCCCGGCACGGCTTTCGACGATCTCGTGCGCGGCCGCAAGCTGCTCGATCCGGTCGAAGCGCTGCTCGGCGGGCCGGCGGTGCTCTTCAAGGAGAAGATCAATTTCAAGCTGCCCGGCGGCGGCGGCTTCGATCCGCACCAGGACATCCAGCCGGGCTGGGACGGTTACGCGCCTTACTTCGTCTCCCTCGCAATCGCGATCGACCCGAGCACGATCGAGAACGGATGCCTCGAAGTCGCGCCGGGTCACCACCGGCGAGGGCTCATCGGCGAGCGGTGGAAACCGCTGGCCGCCCATCAGCTCGAAGGCATGCGCTTCGAAGCGCACCCGATGGCGCCGGGAGACGTCATGTACTTCGACTGTTTAGTGCCCCACCAGTCACGGCCCAATGCGACTGCGCATCAGCGCCGCAACGTGTATCTCACCTACAACCTCGCAGCCGACGGCGATCATCGCGAACGCTATTTCGCAGACAAGCGCAGAAGCTTTCCGCCCGATCATGAGCGTGAGCCGGGCAAGACGTACGTCTACCGCGTCTAGCGCGTGGTTCGCGAGACGGTGAAAGTGAGCCGCCGCATGCCGGGCATAAGCGAAGTCGCCGCAGCGCACCGGCCGAAGTTCGCTAACGAGCTGCGCACCGAATGGGGGATCGCGCTGGTATACCGGCCGTTCTCTTTCCTGCTGACTCCGCTCTTCGCGGCGTGCGGCGCGAGTCCGCTCGCGGTGACCGCGCTCGGCCTCGCATGCGCACTGCTGCTGCCGTGGCTCGCCATCACGGGAGGCGCTTCAGCGTGGGCATGGGTCGGCGCGATCGGCATCGTGTTCTGCGTGCTCGACTGCGTCGACGGCGATCTCGCGCGGGTGACCGGCCGCGCGTCGCGCCGCGGTGCGTACGCGGACTTCCTCACCGACATCGTCTATCGGGTTGCGCTTTACGCATCGATCGGGTTGATCG
>JAQGMV010000351.1 GCA_028292225.1 Betaproteobacteria bacterium | reverse complement strand
GCAGCGGCAACGAAGTTCGCGTCGTGCTCGACGACGCGGGCGCGGTTTATTGGCGGGATCGCGTCGACCGCGGCGCTGCGGTGCTCCATCGCGATGCGCCCCCCGGCGTCGATCGATTCAAGCTCGCCTATCGCTCGCAGGGCATGGACCTCGCCGAGCACGTCATCGACCGGGAAGCCTGGCTCTCGCAACGCGTGCACCCCGTGCCGACCGTTGAAAAAGTCGAGACGATCGTGGCGCAGGCGCCGCAGGCCGTCGGCGACGCAGAAGTCGTCCACAGCGGGCCCGGGCGCAAGACGTTCGACCAGGGCTTGCGCCTGAGCTATGGGCAGAACATCGGGGGACCGGATGCATTCGTCCTGTGGCAGCTCGCGCTGGTCGAGGACGCGCGCCTGCGGCTGCGCGACGATACCTGGGTGCAGGGCAGCGCGCGTCTGCGGCTGGCCGACAATTACGACAAATTCAAATACACGGGACCGAGCAACCTCCCGCGCGTGCGCACGTTTTTGCGGGAATACCTGACCACGTCCAGCGTCACGATCCCGAACCTGCAGCTCACGCACGTCGGGCGCGCCGGCGAGAATCATTATTACAGTGCCTACGGCGGCTATCTCGAGGAGATGTTCGCCGGCGCCGGCGGGGAGTGGCTGTACCGCCCTTTCGCGAGCCGGTTCGCCTTCGGCGTCGACGTGAACGCGGTGCGCCAGCGCGAGTTCGAGCAGCACCTCGGCTTTCGCGACTACAACGTGGTGACCGGCCACGGCACGATGTACTGGGACACCGGCTGGAACGACGTCCTCGCCCAGGTCAGCGTCGGGCGCTATCTCGCCAAGGACATGGGCGCCACGCTGCAGCTCTCACGGGTTTTCCGCAACGGGGTGACGATCGGGGCATACGCGACCCGGACAAACGTGTCGTCGGCGCAATTCGGCGAAGGCAGCTTCGACAAGGGCATATACATCGGCATACCGTTCGACGCGCTGTTCACCCGCTCGAGCCGTGCGTATATCAACACACTTTGGCAACCGTTGACGCGGGACGGCGGCGCGATGCTGCATCGTTCGGTTCAGCTCTATGACCTCACGAGCGCGCGCAGCGACAGGACGTTGTGGTACGCGCCGGCGCCGCTGCCCAACGAGCGCCTGAAGGCCGCCGACCAGCAGGTCGAGAACATCGCGCAGCCGAAAGTGCTAGAGCCGTATACGCGCGTGACACCGAAGGTTGCGGCGGCGCAGTGGGAGCGCCAGGGCTCGATGAACGAGCACAGGCTCGTCGAGGCGTTGTATGCGCAGGGCTTTCGCAACATCAAAGTCGATTACGACACCGCGCAGCGGATCGTCATCGAGGCCTCGAACGATCAGCTGCGGCCGGTCAGCCGCGCAGCGGGGCGCGCGGCGCGCACCGCGCTGCTGCAGGCGCCGCTCGAGGCGCGCGGCATCGAAGTCACCGTGCTGGACGGCGCGACACGCCAGGTGCGATACGAGTTCTTCAACTTCGACGCACTGCGCCGGTATTTCGACGGCGAGATCACCGCCGAAGCGCTGAAGCCTTACGTAAAGACCGAGTGGCTCAATCCGGCCGCACGCGTGAGAGACCCGCTCGCGCGGCTCGACGACCTCGACCCGACGCCGAACCCGGCGGTGCTCGGTGCACTCGTGCCGGACACGTTTTCGGTGAGCCGCGTCGCGAACGACTACGTGGCCGCAGCCGCGTCGACGACCAAAGTGGACTGGCTGCGTGCAGGGGCATTCGGCGCGAGTCTCGTGCTTTCGAGCAGCCTGCTCGACAAGCGCGCGGATCGCTTTGCGCAGGACCATGCGGCCAGCCGCTGGATGATCAATGGCATCCGCGTCGGTAACGCGATACCCTGGGTTGCGATGGGAGCAGCGGGACTGGCTGCGATCGACGGCAGCGATCCGCGACGCTCGCGCACCGGCTATGCGGCGCTCGAAGCCGGAGCCACCGGCGTCGCACTGGCGACCGGCCTCAAGTACGGCTTCGGACGGGCGCGCCCCAGCACCGGAGTGGGTCCCACGGACTTCCAGTGGGGCGCGCGCAGCGACAGTTTTCACTCGTTTCCCTCGATACACACGGTGACCGCGTGGTCTGTGGTGACGCCGTTCGCGCTCGAGTACGACATGCCGTGGCTGTACGGCGTCGCGGCGCTCACCAATCTTTCGCGCATCGGCGGGCGCAACCACTGGGTCTCGGACACCGTGGCGAGCAGTCTCGTCGGCTACGGCCTGGGCCGCTTGTTCTGGCAGTCGTCGCGCGAGCAGGCGAAAGGCGAGCCCCGCGTCTTTTTCGACGGCAGTGGGCTATCGGCGTTGTGGGACTGGTAATGCGCAGTACCGCGCTCGGTGTGCTGCTCGCCTGCCTTATCGCGGCGTCCGGTGCATCCGCTCAGACGGCGTTACGATGCGCGGTCGCCGATCCTGAGTTGCAGGGCAGCTATACCGGCGGCTGCGAAGGCGGTTACGCCAGCGGCACTGGCGAAGCTCGCGGAAGCGCTTACTACAAAGGCGAATTCAGGGCAGGGCGCAAGTACGGCAAAGGCGTGAAATCATGGCCTGCGACGGGGGACCGCTACGAAGGCGATTTCGTCGACGACCGCAAGCAAGGCAGCGGTATGTATGCGTGGGGGCGCGGATCGGCTTCGGCGGGCGAGCGCTACGCGGGCGGTTATCTCGCGGATCGCCGTCACGGCTACGGAGTTTACGAGTGGCCGAACGGCGAGCGCTATGCCGGGCCATGGGCCGACGACGCAATCACCGGCGTGCCGACACGCGGGATGATCGCGCGCGCACGCGCGCAGGCAGAGCGCGCGGCGGCAGTCGGTGTGTCCGGTGCGAAAGTGTGCCGCGAGCTGCGCGTGGGCGTCGCCACCGAAGACTTGATCCGCGGCACCGTCGTCTCGCGCCAGAGCGACACGATCCGCGTGCGGATCGACGACGCCGGCAAGTTCGAGCATGTGCTGCGGGACCGGCCGGTGCGCAAAGGCGAAGTGTTCAGCGAGCCCCTGCGCGTCTGGTTCCCGTGCACCTGACGAGGCTGGAGCCGTTCGCCGAGTCCTTAAAAAGCAATCAACCACGAAGGACACGAAGGCGCACGAAGGATCAATCGCGCCCGACGAGCGCGAGGAGCTCGTCGAAGGACTCCTGAAAGAGTTTCACGCCCTGGGCCTGGAGCTCGTCGCCGACTTCTCCCATGGCGATGCCGTGGCGCGCGAGATCGGCGAACACCTGCCGCGCGTCGTCGATGCCCGTCTCCAGCGTCGGGCTTGCGCGTCCGTGGTCCCTGAATGCCTGCAGCGTCGCGTCCGGAAGGGTGTTGATCGTCTCGGGCCCGATGAGCGAGTCGACATACATGACGTCGCTGTAGGCGGGATTCTTGGTTCCGGTGCTCGCCCACAGCAGGTACTGCCTGCGCACGCCTTTGGCTGCGAGGGGTGCGAAAAGGGGCCCGCCGAATACCCGCTTGTATTCCTCGTAGGCGAGCTTCGCGAGCGCGATGGCGGCGCGGCCGCGCAAGCCGAGCGCATCGCCGCCGATCGAGTCGAGTCGCTTATCGACGAGCGTATCGACGCGGCTCAGGAACAGGCTCGA
>JAQGMV010000318.1 GCA_028292225.1 Betaproteobacteria bacterium | reverse complement strand
CTAGCGTCAACGCGCCGCCGATCACCTACACCCACAAAGGCGTTCAGTACGTGACCATCCTGTCCGGACGCGGCGGCAGCAACCCGACCCGTTCGGCGGGCGCAATCATTCCGAACGGCGGCTCGGTGGTGACGTTCGCTTTGATGCCCGAATAGCTCGGCGTTATGACGGCGCGCTAATTGCTCCAGGGCAGGCTTTGCCAGCTTTGGAGCATCGATGTCAAAGACGACTGTCACGCCGGCATTTCGCCTGTTTCGTATCGGTTTTCGGTCTGCGATTCTTGCCCTCGGCTTTATGGCGCCGCTGCCTGTCTACGCTGAGCTTACTAACGATAACCTGATCGGTCCGGGCGTGCGATCCAAGCCCGCATACGACGGCTCGGATTCCCAGCGCGGCGAGCTCGTCCCCGTCATCCGCTACTTCGGCGAGCCGTGGTTCGCGCGCTCGACGCAGGGGGTGCTCGAAGGCGGCGCCCGTATGACGCTCGCGCCGGGGCTGTACCTCGGGGCGCAGATCGCCTACGAGCCCGGCCGCAGGAGCAGTGAATCCGGTTTCCTCGAGAGTCGCGGCGTCGCCGATATCGATCGAGGGGCGTCGATCGGCGCGCATCTCGAATGGGACTACAAGATCGGCCCGGCGCCCATTACAGTGCTCGCGCGCGTACGGCAGCACACCGAGTCCGATCGCGGCGCCCAGGCCGACCTGCGCCTGAGCGTAGGGATATTCCAGAGCGGGCCATTCGGCGCGGGCTTGTTTACACAGGCGACATGGGCGAATGCGGATTCGACACGTTCTCTGTACGGCGTGACCCCGCAGGAGTCAGCGGCCACCGGCTTTCGGGCATACCAGCCGGGGAGCGGCTTGCTGTTCAGCAGCCTGGGATTGCTGTGGTCGTATGACCTGACCCGGAAGTGGGTCGTCGTCGGCAGCCTGGAGGCGCGGCACCTGAATGGCGATGCGAGGCGCAGTCCGCTCGTCGAGCGCTCGACCAATCATTATCTGAGCGCGGGCGTCGCCTATCGCTTTTGAGGCGTTGCGCCATCGAAGACCTCCGGTAGCCATTAATGAAGCATGATTCGCCTCACCAGCCATCTTTGTGAGGAACCGATCATGAGCACACCCGGGAACAAAGTCGCCTTCGTCACCGGCGCGTCGCGCGCCGACAGCGGCCTCGCATGAGAACCGCGCGCAGGTGGAAAACGCAGATGCGAAGCCTGGTGCTGTCGGCGCTCGTCTGCGCATCGACGGGTGTCCCGGCCGCGCAGACCGCTTCGACGGGACCGGGAGCCGGATATCCCGTGCGTCCCATACGCATCATCGTTCCAGGCTCTGCGGGGAGCGCGAACGATTTCACGGCGCGTGCGATCGCGCAGCGCTTCACCGAGGCGTGGGGTCAGCAGATCGTGATCGATAACCGTACGGGCGCAGGCGGCATCATCGCCCACGACCTCGCGGCGAAAGCGCCGCCCGACGGCTACACGCTCATTTTTTCCACGTCCGCGGGCCTGGTGATCAACCCGCTGCTCTACAAAGTCCCGTACGATTCGTTTCGGGACTTCGCGCCGATATCCCTCGGCTCGATCAATCCGCAGATGCTGTTCTCGCATCCCGGCGTTCCCGCGGCCGGCGTTCAGGAGCTGGTCGCGCTGGCGCGTGCGAAGCCGGGTCAGTTGAACTGCGCGTCGGCCGGCACGGGCACGCCGAACCACCTGGGGTGCGAGCTGCTGAAGTCGACCGCGAAGATCGATTTCGTTCACGTGCCCTACAAGGGCGCGACGCAGGGAATCACCGATGTGGTCGCGGGACAGGCGCAGTTCATGTTCAACAGCATTCCCGCGGTGCTTCCGCTCGCGAAGTCGGGAAAGATAAGGGCCCTCGGCGTCGGCGGCGTGAAACGCTCTGTCGCCGCGCCGGATGTGCCGACGATCGCCGAGACCTTGCCCGGTTTCGAGTGCGTGAACTGGTATGCGATGCTCGCGCCGGCGAAAACCCCGCCTGCGACGATCGCGAAGCTCAATGCGGAAATGGTGAAGATGATCGCTGATCCGCCGTTCGCACAGCGGCTGATCGATCTGGGCTCGGAGCCGCAGTCGAGCTCGCCCGCAGAGCTGCGTGCCTACATGCGCAAGGAGACCGAGCGCTGGGACCGGGTCATCAAGGCTGCGGGATTGAAGATCGAGCGTTGAGCGTCGTGGCGAGCGTGCATCGCGCGCGTCGTTCTTCGATCGAACCCTAGTTCGGCTGCAGCCCGACCGCGCGCACGACCTTGGTCCACTTCGCAATTTCGTCGGCATACATCTTTGCGAATTCTTCCTGCGAGCTTCCCGCCACATCGAGTCCCTGGGTGAGCAGGAGCTTGCGCGTCTCCGGTTCGAGCAGAATGCGGGAGACGGTTTCCTGCAGCTTGAGCGCGATGCCTTTGTCGGTGCCGCCGGGCAGGAAGAGGGCGTACCAATTGTCGAATCCGAACCCCGGCACGCCCGACTCGGCGACGGTCGGATACTCGGGCAATGCAGGCGTGCGTTTGGTGCCGACCGTGGCCAGGGCGCGAAGCTTGCCGCTGGTGAACATCGGCCGGGTGGAGATGACGCTCGCGATGGTCACCGCTATGCGCCCGCCCACGACGTCGGTGATGCTCGGTGCAGTGCCCTTGTAAGGCACATGCGTCATCCTCACTCCGGTCATCTGGGAGAACAGCGCCATCGCCAAATGCTGGCCCGAGCCCTGGCCGGAGGACGAGTAGAACAGCTCGCCCGGCTTCGCTCTGGCGAACGCGACCAGTTCCCTGACGTTCCTGGCGGGTATGGAGGGATGCACCACCATGACGCCTGGCGATATCGCAGCGAGTGTCACCGGCAGCAGGTCCTTCAGTGGGTCGTAAGGCAGTTTCATGATGCTCGGCGTGATGGTGATCCCCGACGAATTCACGAGCACGGTGTAGCCGTCGGCCGGCGCTCGCGCCACGATTTCGGACGCGATCGCCCCGCCCGCGCCGGGACGGTTGTCGGACACCACAGGCTGGCCCCAGACCTGGCTCAACTTCTGGCCGATGAAGCGGCCCGTGGTATCGACGCCCCCGCCCGGAGCGAGCGCGATGACCATGCGTATGGACTTCGCCGGATAAGCGGGGGTCTGCGCATGGGCAACGCCTGCCGCGCAAGCGGCCGCGGACAAGACCAGCAATGCGCCCTGGCCCTTTGCACCGAAGGTGTTCATCGATTCCTCCTCCATATCTTTGTTCGAAGCCGCTTCGCCTGGCGCATCGGTTGCCGGCGTCGATGCCAGCCGTGGCATGATAGCGTGCCCATCGCGTCACGGGAGGGGCGTCATGGCAACCCACATGAGGAGACCTGATGACCACAGCTGAATCGTATTCCGGCGAGGAACGCCGCGCTCGTGATCGCTCTGCAGGTATCCAGTTGCGTCGGCGGCAGAAGCAGCCTGTCGCCAACACCACAGACCGGCGGCGCGGCGGCAACAACGGTTTCGACATCGCAGGCGCGCTCGAGCTGCACCTCGACCAGATCACGACGCGCCGGAAAATGATTGCACTGCTCGAATCGTGGTTACACGACGCCAGGCAGACCGGGCCGACAGAGCGCGATGAGAGCTACGTACGGGCGGTCGAGAACGCGATAGCCGTAACGACAGCGTCACCGGATCCGCTCACTGCGATCGCGATGCTGCAGCGGTCATCCGGGTGAAGACCAGGCCTTAATTGAATGATGGGGATGGAGTTATTGCAATGAAGCAGAAAATAGAACGGGTAGAAGTGTTTGGCGTCGAGATGCCGCTCGTGGGCACGTTCACGAGCGGCGGCGTCTCCAAGCAGGCGACGAAATGCGTAGTGGTGCGCCTCACCGCATCGGACGGGGCGATCGGTATCAGCAGCATCGACCCGTCTACCGTTGCCAAGTCTCCGAACACCGGTCCGGAGCTGGCGGCCGCGATACGCGAACGCATCGCCCCTGCGGTCATTGGAGAGGATCCGACCAACGTCAATCGCATGGTCGAACTGATGGACAAGCTCACGCCGACGCAGCCGGGCGCCGGAGCCGCGGTGGAAATGGCGTGCGTCGAGCTCGCGTCGCGCCAGTGTGGTGTGCCGATCTACACATACCTGGGTGGCGCCGTGCAGGACCACGTGCAATTCAATGCCTGGATCGGGATGCTTCCGCCGGACGAGGCGGCGGCGGAAGCGGTGCGATGGCTCAATGCGGGTTTCCGCTCCACGAAGATCAAAGTCGGCAGCGGTGTCGAAGCAGACCGCGACCGGATCGAAGCGGTTCGCGCAGCCGTCGGGAATGCGATGAAGCTTCGCATCGACGCCAACTGCCAATACGATGCAGACACGTCGCTGAAGCTCTGCCGCCTTATCAAGCAATTCGACTTGCAGCTTTTCGAGCAGCCGGTGGCCAAAGACGATCTCGCAGGAATGGCGCGAGTTCGCCGGGAAGGTGGCATTCCCGTGATGGCGGACGAATCGGTCAGCGATCACGCCAGCCTGGTTGCCGTGATCAAGGCCGACGCGGCGGACTACGTCAAGTTCGGCATCAAGCAGGCCGGCGGCATACTGCGCGCTGCGCGCATGCTGGCTACGGCCGAGGCCGCGCGCATTCCGGTGGTGATAGGGCATGGTTTCGGGCTCGACCCGAGCACGCTCGCCGAGATCATGCTTGCGGCCTCGTCGCGCAACGTGCTCCCGGGCCTCGAGTGCGTGGGGCCGCTCAAGGTAACCGATACGGTGGCGACGACGCGGCTCGATATTTCTAGCGGCAGTCTGCCATTACCCCAGGGTCCCGGTCTTGGCATCAGCCTCGACGAGGCCAAGCTGCAGCAGTACCGGATGTAATGGCTGGTCTTTACGAGGGCAGCTGATGACTGTTGCGCGCGAGTTGGCGGCTTTCGTGACCGGACAGAACGATGCGAATCTGCCTGCCCAGGCCGTCGAGCACGCGCAGATGCTGATCTCCAGCACCATTGCCAGCGCGTCGCTCGGCTCGACGATCGAATCATCGCGCATCGTCCGGGCGCTGGAGGTCGAGCGCGGCGGTAAGCCCGACGCCACGGTCTGGTTCGGGGCAGCGAGGAAGCTGC